>CBDVCR010000007.1:0-35071 GCA_965372535.1 uncultured bacterium
TCCAGTCCCGCCGGGGGCCGGTTCTCCGGCGGGACTGGAAAACCCCGCCTATGCCCGTGATTGCTTTCATATCTTTTGTTCTCTTTTTCCATAGTACTCGTGCAATGAGCGGTTAGCGTAATGCGAAACCGAATGCCTTTGTCCGGGGCCGCCCGGCTTATGGTAGAATGAAGCAAAGCGTTTTTCGCCGGAAATGGACTCCCCTTCAAAAGAAAACGAAAACCCCGTCCCCGAAGCGGCGAGAGAGGAAGACAGGAAGGTCAGGGCCTTTCGGTTCCTTACCGACCTTGCGCTCCAGAGGCTTTACCTTGAGCGCATGAGCCTGAGGGAGGCACGGGAAATCGTCGCCCGGCTAAGGAGCGTGTCGGAGCGGTTTTTCCCCGGCAAGGCCCATGTCTTCGACCTGGTGGTGCGCCCGAGGCTTGAGCGGGTTATCAGGGAGCGGTTTTTCATCTGCCTTTAGCCTGAAAAGCTTTTGATTCCCCGCGTAACCGAAGCGGCCCTTGCGCCCTTTATTCCCCGAATGTTATCTCAACCGCCGTTCCACCGGCGCTTTCAAGCCGCATCCGGCCGTTTATCTGTTCGACCTGCGTGGCTACGAGCCTGAAACCGAGCGTGTCGGCGTTTTCCGGGCCGAGGCCAGGGGGAAGGCCCACGCCGTTGTCCTTGACCGTAAGGACGGCGCGGCCCTCGGGAGTACTTTTAATGGAGACGGAAATCTCCCCTCTTCCGCCTCCGGGGAAAGCGTGCTCCAGGGCGTTTGAGACCAGCTCGTTTAATATCAGGCCGCAGGGGATGGCGAGGTTCACGGGGAGGTGGATGTCGTCGAGGTCGGTCTTGAAAACGACTTCTCCGGCCCTGACCGAAGGGGTGGCGAAGAGCCCCGACATCAGGGCGGCGAAATACGAGCCGATGTTGATGCTCGACAGGTCCTCGGAATCGTAGAGTTTCCTGAAGACCAGGGCCATGGACCTGATGCGGTCCATGTTCTTCCTGAACAACTCGGAGCACCGTTCATCCCGCACGTATGAGGACTGAAGGTTCAGGAGGCTTGAGATTAGCTGCAGGTTGTTGCTGACCCTGTAGTGGATTTCCTGCCGGAGCAGCTCTTTTTCATCGCCAAAGGTCTTGAGCCGCTCCCGCGTAACCCTGTGCCCGGACGCCTCGGATGCAATTCCCACGAAATGCAGGACGCTTCCGTCATCAGCAAAAACCGGGGTAAACGCGACTTCCTGAGCGGAGACGCTCCCATTCGGGTGGACGAGGTCGGCCTCAAAAAACGACGGTTCGCCGTTCAGGACGCTCTTAATGGCCTCCTCGGCCTTCGGTCGGGCCTCATCGTGCAGGAACTCGACATACCTCCTGCCGATTACCGCCCCTTCGGCCTGGCCGAGCAAGGCAAGCCCCGCGCTGTTGACGCTCAGGCAGCGACCCTGCCCGTCAAAGAGCATCACTCAGTCCGGAACGGCGTCCAGCATGTTCCTGTAATCCGGGATAGCCAGCTTTCTGTCGTGGGTATCAGACATGTGCCCCCCTAATGCCTCCGGAGACCCCTTCCCCGGCGTATTAATTGCGGCATTCGGGAACATTTTAGCAGGTCGTCCGGGGAATTGCAACCAAAAAAATGCTCAGCCCTGGGTTGCCTTGGAGGCAGACATCCCGGACGGGCTGGAGCATGATTTGGTGATAATACCGGGGCTGGAAAGGGTTATAAGGGAGAGATAACTGTGATATAATTTTCACTTGGATGACAGGACAGGAGGTTTTCGCATGAAAGAGCTTATAATTTTATTGGCGGTTCTTCTGCCCTCTCTTGTGTGGGCAGGGGGAAAGGAGGCTGGCGAAATGGTGAAAAACATCCATTGGTTCGGGCACGACACATTTAAGGTCACCGGCGAAAAGACGATTTACACCGACCCCTTCAAGGTCAAAAAACAGGACCGGGCCGACATAATACTCATAACCCACGAGCACTACGACCACTGCTCGCCCGAGGACGCGGCAAAGCTCACCGGGCCGGACACGGTGATAGTGGCAACCCCCGACTGCGCGGCGAAGCTCAAGGGGGACGTAAAGGCCGTCAAGCCCGGCGACAGGCTGAACATAAAGGGCATAGAGATAGAGGCTGTGCACGCATACAACACCAACAAGCAGTTCCACACAAGGGACAGAAACTGGGTGGGCTATGTCTTTACAGTGGACGGTACGAGGATTTACATCGCCGGCGACACCGACCATATCCCGGAGATGAAGGACATCGACTGCGACGTGGCCCTGCTTCCCGTTTCCGGCACCTACGTGATGACCGCCGAGGAGGCCGTCAAGGCCGCCCTGGACATTAAGCCCAGGGTCGCCGTCCCGATGCACTACGGCTCCATCGTGGGCGACCAAAACGACGCCAGGCGGTTCAAGAAGGCCCTCGATGGGAAGATGGAAGTGGTAATCCTTGAGGAGGAGTAGGCTGCCGCGGCAGGTCTGTTGCCCGTTGCCCGGACAGTTATGGCTTGAAAGCTTCTGGCGCCGATAAAGTAATAAGCTTTTTCCTTGAAGCCGGCAGAGAGGGTAACGGCCCCTTTCTCTCCGGCGAGGCCCTGAGCGCGGCCCTCGGCATCTCCCGCACGGCCCTCTGGAAGAAGGTAAACTCCCTCAGGCGGCGGGGTTTCGTCATAGAGGCCGAAAGGGGAAAGGGCTACAGGTTTCTCGCCTTTCCCGACCTTTCGGCCGAGGGACTCCGCGCCTCGGTGCGGGGCGGGCTCGGAAACGAGGCCGTCTTTTATCCGACAGTCGGCTCCACAAACGACGCGGCGCTTGAGCTTGCGGCCAACGGGGCGGCCCACGGCACGGTGGTGGTGGCCGATTGCCAGGAGAGGGGCCGGGGCAGGCTCGGAAGGGCCTGGGCCTCTCCTGCCGGGGCCAACGTCTATATGAGCGTAATCCTCAGGCCCGGCATCCCGCCGAGGGGCGCGGGGCTGATAACGCTCATGGCCGCCGTGGCCTCGGCTTTTGCCATAAAAGAACGGACCGGCCTTGACGTAAAGATTAAATGGCCAAACGACCTCATGGTGTCGGACAGGAAGCTGGGCGGCATCCTCACCGAGATGCGCTCCGAGCCCGGCAGGGTCCTCTACGCCGTGGCGGGCATTGGGGTAAACGTAAACATGAGGCCGTCCGGCTTCCCCCCGGGCATCAGGGATACCGCCACCTCCGTGCTTAAGGAGACCGGCACGCGCCACGGAAGGACCCCTCTTGCGGCGGCTATTCTTGACGCCCTCTCAGAAGAGCTTGAGGCCCTTGGGGAGGCGGGCGCGTCCTCCCGCGCCCGGCTTTTGGATAGATGGCGGAGGATGTCTTCCACCCTCGGGCAACAGGTCAGGGTGGAGGCCGGCGGGGAGAGCCTCACCGGCATCGCCCTGGACATTGACGAGGAGGGCTGCCTCCTGCTTGAGACCCCCGGCGGGAAGACGAGGAGGATAAGCTCCGGCGATGTTGCCATGCTCCGGGGGACAGGCCCTTAGCCCGGTTGAAAAGTGGATTATTGGCCTGTTAAAACCCGCCCCTGCCCCCTGCTATAATAGTACTATGCTCCTTGCCCTGGACATAGGCAACTCGGTCATAAAAGCCGGGGTCTTTGGAGAGACCCTTAAAGTCAGGAAGATTGCCGCAAATGCCGTCAAACCCGCCTCCGAATACAGGGCGGAGCTTGAGGAGGCCCTGGCCGGGGCGGGTGTGGACAAAGCCCCCTCCGGGGTAGTAATATCATCGGTAGTGCCGCGTCTTACCGAGGCCGTGGGCGGCGCGGCGCGGGAGATTGCCGGGGTCGAGCCCGTACTGGCGGGGCCTGGGCGGGCGGGTGGCCTTGCATTTGATATAAAGGAGCCCGGTACTCTTGGGCCGGACAGGATTGCCTCCGCCGTGGCCGCCTCCGTGCTTCTTGGGCCGCCGCTGGTCGTTTTAGACTTCGGCTCCGCGACCACGGTCAATTTCGTGGCGCCCGGCAAAGAGGGCGGCGCAGGGGTTTTCAAGGGCGGGGCGATACTGCCCGGCATCGGCATGATGCTCCGTGCCCTTGGGGATTACGCGGCCCGGCTCCCCCGGGTGGAGCTTAAAGAGGGGGCCGTCCCTTCGGCGCCCGGCAGTGACACGGAGGGGGACATCCTCGCCGGCGTGCTCTGCGGCACGGCCGGGGCGGTGGAGAAGATTATTGCAAAGGCCGGGGACAAGGAGGGTGTGCGATACAGGGTCGCGGTCACGGGCGGCTTTATGGGGCATGTGCTCCCCTGGCTTGAGAGGGTGGACCTTTCGGAGCCTTGCCTCGTCCTTGAAGGGCTCAAAATAATTTATATGAGAGAGACGCGCGATGCATGAACTCAGGAAGGAGCCGCTGCTTTCAAGGTGGGTGGCGGTGCTTGAGGACTCAAAAGGCCCCGACGCCTACGAGGTCCTGCGCAGGAGGTCCGAAAGCTCCGATTGCGGGCTCTGCTCCGCGGCCCGGGGGGCCGAGGGGGTGAGGACCGTGAAAAGCCCCGAGCCCGTCCTCGGCGCCGGCGGGAGCCTCGGAAGAAAGGGCATCGGCATGTACGACAGGATGAACGGCTACGGCGTCCACGAGGTTATCATCGAAAGCCCCGTACACGACAAGCCCCCCGAGGACCTCGGAGCGGCGCATATGCGAAAAGTAATAGAGGCGCAGGTCGGGAGGGTTGAGGAGATAGAGAAGGACGAAAAAATCAAGTATGTGCTCGTAAGCAAGAACGCCGGGATGCTGGCCGGCGCGGTAAACTCCCACCCCCACTGCCAGATAATCGCCACCCCGGTCATCCCCATGAGGATAAAGGCCGAGCTAGACGGGGCGAAGGACTACTACGCATACAAGGAGCGCTGCATCTTCTGCGACTTCATCGACGAGGAGAGCCGGGCCGGCGAGAGGGTGATAACCGTCTCGGAGCGTTTCATCGCCTTCTGCCCGTATGCATCGAGGTTCCCGTTTGAGTTCTGGGTGATGCCCAGAAGGCATAACTGCTCCTTCAAGGATATGAGCCCGGAGGAGGCCGGCGACCTCGGCGAAGTGATGGCCTCGGTGCTCAGGAAGATGAGGAAGGCCCTGAGGGAGCCGTCCTACAGCTACGTCATCCACACCGCTCCCAACCTGATACCGAGGAAGGACCTCTGGCACACGCTCGGAGAGGACTTCCACTGGCATATCGAAGTCGTGCCCAGGCTTCTGAGGGCTTCGGGGTTTGAGTGGGGTTCGGGTTTTTACGTAAACACCACCTCCCCCGAAGACGCCGCCGGATATTACAGGGAGGCGTGATTATGGAGATAAAAACGATTCTTTTCCCTACCGATTTTTCCGAAGGCTCGGGCGCGGCGGCTACTTACGCCCTGGACCTGGCAGGCAAATACGGGGCGAAGCTCTACGTGGTGCACGTTATTTACGACATCACGAGGGCCGCGGCGCTCTATGCCTCCACCATAGACGTCGAAGCCATTTACGTGGAGATGCGGGCCGGCGCCGGGGAAGAGCTGAAACGCTATGCCGCAGAGGTTTTCGGCGGCTGCGCGGAGGTGGAAGGGGCGCTGCTGAGGGGCACGCCTTATGAGGAGATACTGAGCTTTGCCCGGCAAAAGGGCGTTGGCCTTATCGTCATGGGTTCGCACGGCAGGAAGGGGCTGGACAGGGTCCTCTTCGGAAGCACCGCGTCAAAGGTGGTAAAAAACGCGGCCTGCCCTGTCCTGACCGTAAGGGTCCCCGCCTGAGGCCAGGCAAGGCTCCGGGGGCCACCGCCCGTGGAGGCGTTTTTTCCGGGTAATCGCGTATTGACGTTACGTAAGTCTTTTAACCTTTCCATTGCCGCCTCTCTTGCGGTGCACGTAATCGTGCTCGCCCTTCTGGTACACGTGACGCAAAAAGAGGAGAAAAAGCCCCTGGCCCCGTATTTCGTCGATATAGTGGAAGATAAGAGGGTCCCGGCCCCCCCGGCACCCCTCGTGAAGAAGGCCCCCCCGGCGGCGCCCCGTGAGAGGCCGAAGAAGAAACCGCCCGCTCAGCCCCGGGAAAAACCCCCGGAGGCCGCTGAGGAGAAAGCCCCTGCCCCGGCCGGAGAAAGGCCGCTCGCCCCTGCCTCGGAGGAAGCGCCACCCGCGCCCGCTGCGGAAGAGCCCGTGGTCCCGGGCGGGAAAAGCAGGCTGTTTGACAGCGAGGTCATAGCCAGGGCCGCGAAAGGGCCGTCCCCTCCGAAGGAGGACGCAAGGGGCATAACCTTCGATACCGAGGAGCTTAAGTACCAGGGCTACATGAGGCTTCTTAAGGACAAAATCGAGGGCATATGGACGTACCCGAGGGAGGCGGCCGAGAAGGGGGTATTCGGGGACCTGGTTATCCGGTTCGTCATAAGGAAGGACGGCGCCCTGGGGAGCGTGAAAGTGCTCAGGACATCGGGCCACGGCATGCTCGACGAATACGCCGTTAAGGCGCTCCGGGACGGCGAGCCCTACTGGCCCCTGCCTGAGGGCTGGGGCCGGAAATCCCTCACCGTCACGGGCCATTTCATCTACACCCTCTACGGGGTTCGCTTAAGATGAGGGGGGGAGGGCCGATTACCGGCGCTGCCGCGGCGCAAGTTCAACCACCCTCTGCCGCACCTCCCCGGCAAAGGACCGGTGGGCGTCCACGCCGCCCGGGGGCGGCTCCGCATCCGCCGGGGAGAGGGGTTTGCCTATCACGAGCCGTATCTTCCCCGGACGGGGCCAAAAGGCCCCCCTCGGGAGGGCCTCGAACGTGCCCACAAGCCGGGCGGGCACAACGGGCACATTAAGCGTAAGGGCCAGTATGCCGATGCCTTTTTTAAACTGCATGACCTCGCCGTCCACTGATCTGCCGCCTTCGGGGAAGACCGAAAGCGCGCCACCGCTTCTTAAGACAAACGACGAGAGTTCGAGGGCCAGTCCGAGGCGGGCGTCCCGGTCTATGGATATCACATGGGCGAGCCTGCCGAAGAGGGACATGAGCCGCCCGCTGAAATATTTCCTCTCGCCGAGGAAGCAAAGGCGCCTGTAGAGCTTAAGGGGCAGGCAGGCCGCGATGGCGAAACCGTCGAGATAGCTCGCGTGGTTTACGGCGAGCATGAAGGGCGGCGGGGGCAGGTTGTCCACGCCCTCCACCCTGAGCCTGTAAACGGCCCGCATAATCAGCCTGACAACGCAGATGAAAAACACCGTGACCGGCCAGTCAAGCGGCCCCCTCCGGATCCCCGCGCGCTTTTTCTCCCCAATGGAAGGCTCCCTCGAAAGCACGGCATCGAGGCCCTCACGGCCCTCCTCCCGCCCGGCCTTGCCCCCGGCGCCTATCCCCTTTATGCCGTCCAAAAGCTCGCCCACCGTATGCACCGAGGAGGTGAACCCCTCCGGGAGCGTTATCGAAAACTCCCGCTCAAGCGATACCGCAAGCTCCACCCTGTTTAAGGAGTCAAGGCCGAGGTCGAGTTCGAGGTTGTCCTCAGGCCCCGGGGAGGCCCCTTCGGGAAGGAAGCCCGAAAGGGCGGCAAGGACCCTCCTGCCGGTTTCGTCCTCAAGGAGGCTCTTGTCCTCCTCCCGCTGAGGCCGCCCGGCGGTCATGCCTTCCCCCACGGCAAACCGCTTCAGCTTTCCAAGGGGCGTCCTCGGAAGGGGCTCCCTGCTTATGCCGAACCCCTTTATCCTCATATGGGGCGGGAGGCCGCCCGCAAGGGCGTTCATCTCCCACCTCAGGGCATCGTGGATGTTTCCCACCCCCGATGCCCTGGCCTCCGCCATGTCCGGCGCCACCACGGCATGGAGCCTCCCGTTGCGTTCGGTAACGCATATCTCCTTGATGAGGGGGCTTCCGAGATAGTGCTTTTCCACCTCCTCGGGGTAGACGTTCTTTCCAGAGGCGAGCACTATAACCTCCTTGAGCCTCCCGGTGATGAAGAGATAGCCCTCGTCGTCCAGGTATCCGAGGTCCCCGGTCCTGAACCACCCGTCGCTGAGTACCTCCCCGGTCTCGCGGGGCCTCCTGTAATAGCCCTTCATAACCATCGGCCCCCTGAGGGCCACCTCCCCCACGGCATGCCCCGAATGCTCCTCCACCTCGCCGGAGGCGGGAGGGGTTATCATAATCTCCGCCGAGGGCAACGCCTTTCCGGCGGAGCCGGGCTTTCTCTTTCCCGCCGGGTTGAAGCTCACGATGGGCGAGGTCTCGGTAAGCCCGTAGCCCTCAAGCACGGTAAAGCCCAGGGCCTCAAGGCCCTCCATAACCTCCGGGGCCAGCCTCGCGCCGCCGCTCGTGAAAAACCGGAACTGCCTCCCCATCGGCGAAAACACCCGCCCCGCGATATTTACGCCAAGCCTTCTCCTCAAGAAACCGGCAAGCCTCAAAAAGCCCCGTATTGCCCATGATGCGGGAAGCGGCAGGGCCTGTATCCTCTCTTTCGTCCTCTTGAGCATCATCTCCAGAAGCTGCGGCACGCCCACCAGCACGGTCACGCCGGTCTCCTTAACGGCCTTTACGATGTCCGGCCCCTTGAGCCCCGACGGGTAGGTGACGGCCCCGCCGGCCAGCACCGGGACGACGAAGGTGCACATGAAGGCGTAGGTATGGTGGAGGGGGAGCACTGAGGCCACCCTGTCCGTCTCGGTGATTACCCGCGCTTGCATCACCGCCCTTGCGTCTGAGAGCAGGTTTTCGTGGGTGAGCATCACGCCCTTGGGAGAGCCGGTGGTGCCGGAGGTATATATAAGGGAGGCGAGGTCATGGCCCGAGACTTCCGCCTCTTCGTCCATTGGGGACGGGGACCAGTCGAAGGAGTCCAGGTCAACGGCCCTGACCGGAAGACCGGAGGACGCCTCGGCCACGGCGGAGGCGGTCTCTTGCGAATGCACGACGCAGCGGGCCTCGGAGTCAAGGAGGATGTTTCTCGTCTCCCCCGGGGTCAGCCTCGCGTCAACCGGCACGGCCACCGCCCCGGAGGCGAGTATGCCGAGGTATGCCGCGCACCACTGGACCCTGTTTTCCGAGACCAGGGCCACCCGGTCGCCTTTTTCCACGCCCTCGCCCCGGAGGTATGCGGAAAACGCGCGGGACATCCCCGCGAACTCCGCATAGGTGACGTGCGCCCATCCGCCGTCATCGGGGAAACTGAACGCCGCCCGCCCGCCGTGCCTCTCAGCCGAGGCAAGCAGCGCTTCGTGAAGAGTGCCGTTTTCCATCAGAGAAGCCCGAGTGCCTTTTTGTGGATTTCGAGGTTTGCGGAGGCCAGAAGCGCGGAGGTGCGCTTAAGCCCGAGAGCCACCCCTTCGAGGCCCTTCCCTTCGAGGTCCGTGACGACCCCCCCGGCCTCCCTGAGCAGGAGCCAGCCCCCGGCGAAATCGAAGCTCCTCGAAGGCGCGGGGCTTATAAGGACGCTTGCGGCCCCTGCGGCGAGATAGGCAAAGTCCAGTGCAACCGCGCCGAGGCACCTGGTCCTCCGCGCCGCGGCCAGGACGGGAAGGGCCAGGGGGATGTCCCTTCCGGGGTTCTGCGCCTCGTAAAGAGCAAGGGCCAGCACGTCGCCTCTTTGTGCGTAAATGGCCTCCCCGTTCCGGAACGCGCCGCCGCCCTTTGAGGCCCAGAACTCCTCGCCGTTTACGAGGTTTATTATGTAGGAAAGCTCCACGTCCCCAAGCCGTCCCCCGGACGCTACCGCGATGGAAGTACAGTAAAACGGGATGCCGGTCACGGCGTTCTTGCTGCCGTCTATGGGGTCGATTACGATGGTCTTTCCGGCCCCTCCGTTTAACTCCACGAAACCGGCCTCCTCGGAAATGGCGGTAATCGGCTCGCCCGTTGCCTCAAGCGCGGAGAGGATTATCTCCTCGGCCCGCCTGTCCACCAGGTGGGTCCTGTCCCCGGCTGCGCCCCTTTCAAGGGCCTCCTCCGCGTGCCGCGCCCCGCCGCCGAGTTCGCCCAGGAGCGTCCTGCCGGTCTTTCTCAGCACATCCAGCATTTCAGGGTTATTTTACGGCAAGCTGGAAAAGGAATCAATAAGCGGGGAACCTGTAAAGATTGTTTTCCGAGACGGTAAGCCGGTTGTGAAATTCACCCCTGCTCCGGCGCTCTGCTTTTTTATGATATTAATGATTTCTTGATAGAAGATGGAATTAATCCTTTCTAAAATATATCCACATTGCTAATATTAAAAATGGAATAATTGGTGTCAAGAAACGAATTGGGTCAAATATATCTTCCTTTCGATATAATATATAACTTATAGCGAATGCGTAGACAGTTGCACCTGCCGTTAACATTGGTAAAAATAATTCATTTCCTTTACGATTTTTTACTCTTTTGGAAGGTGGTATAACATCCTGGCCTGAAAGAGCATCTAATAAAGCACTGATTTCCAAGGAAAAACCGTGTCGAGGATATTTTTCTATCATAAACTCATCCCTTACAAAAGTTTTCCTCACGGTAGCAAAATGCGGAATTGCCGCCAAGCATTTTCCTTCGAATACAGACGTTTCCAAGAATCTGATCAAATCTTTCCCAAAAGCAGTTGTATACATGTTAATAATAAATCCAAGGAATTTCCCTCCACGTATTTCTTCTAAAGATAGTGCATGTTCAGCAAGTGCTTTCATAAGGAGGTAAGAAGCTCGCTGAGAAGTTCTATCCTCCTCTGTGACAATGATATATTTATCAGAGTACAAGGCTGAAGAAATTGTTAAAGGATCAATTCCTGACCTTTGATCTAGCAAAATAAAGTCAAATTCGGTCTTCAATCTTAATATCTCTTCAGAGAAGCGCTTTTTTTGAGATTTAAAAATGTTTTCGATTTGTGTGGAAGTGCTCAAATCGAGACTTTGTGCAACTGAAGGAAGAAGGTAAAGGTTTTCTTTAATCTTTATCGGTTCCCCCTTTTTGCCCCTTAGAATGTCCATTACACTCGATTCAAATGAGGTCTGCCCCTTTGTTACATAAAAAGTAAGACCCCGAGTAAAAAAATCCATGTCTATGAGCAAAACCTTGTTACCTTTAAGGGCTAATTGGATTCCAAGATTACTTACTATAGAGGTTTTTCCTGTGCCACCTTTTCCACTTAGGAAAGAAATGACCTTATTGATGGAAAAGTGGTCTTCTGCGTGCATCGCTTGCTCCTTTCTTAGATAAATAATGCTCAACAATAGACTGGATAGTCATAATGATGAAAGCAAAGACTAAACATAACATTTGCACTAAAACTACATATGGTATTAAACCATTTTTCACAAGTTCAATTATCACCTGTAACTCAGGATTCAGCTTTCCACTGATTTCCGGCAAAAACAAAAGTTTTCCAATAAGAAATAATATTATGAAAAATACAAGCCCCAAAATTATTTTACGAATGGTAGGATTTGAAATTTTTTTCTTTCCAGGGATTCCTAATATAGTATTATCAAGTGCATAGCCAGTAAGAATAGGAACAAATGTAGTTGAAAAAACAGTTGCTAAATCTACCCAAATCAAAATAAGCTCCTAAAAGAAAAGTAAAAAGGGATAACAGAGACAGTGCGAATTTTAAGCTTTAAATTCTTAATGTTTAGTTTCAATTCGCTTCTCTCCCGGTTTAATTTTTATTTGCTAATGTACATAGTTTAAGAGCCCTTGTCAATTGTCATTTTCAGGAAGCACTCCCACTTTTGAATTATCAATTAAAATAAATATGTTTTGCCATGTTTTCGAAGTGTAGACAGCAACAAGGCAAAAAAAATCTCATTGCCTGTTCATCTCGCTGCTGTCATATCCTTCTATTCCTTCTTCATCGCTATCCATTCATATGCCTTGCTTAGCACTAAGATTACTTTGGGGATTTCGTTCATGTCAACCCTGTTTGTGCTATGCCACTCCCCTTTGTCGTCCTTGTAGCCGACATCAAGCGCTACCTTGGGCAGTTCAATCTCCCGCCCTTCTTTTTCAATTTTGTTTACAAATATGCTGGCAGAGCAGCATAAGTAGGGTGGGCTATGCCCACCCTTTTTAAACTGCATATCGCAATGTCCGGCTCTGGCTCTCCGATAATTTGGCATGGACTTAATGGCGGGCAAAGTGCGGGTTCGGATTGGTGTTTTTTTCCGGCTATTCCGCCTCGTGGGCGCACACAAAGCACTTCCACTTCTTATCAAAGTCATACCAGTCCATCTGGTTTTGGCAATTCGGGCAGGTCTTTGTGTTGCCTGATGCCTTTTCGCCTCCGGGTTGAAGCGCCATGCCCTCGAAGTCGTCTAACTCTTCCCCGGGGGCGCTCGCCCCGGCATCAGCCTCCATATCCGGATGCACGAGCGGTTCCTCCAGAGGCGCCGCGCCTTCAAAGAGGTACCGGGTTACCCTGCCCCTGGTCTCGCTGATTTCCTTCTCAAGGGTTTCCACCGCTGAGGCGAAATTTTCTTCCGTTGTCCTGAGCGCCTTATCCTCGGCCGTAACTTCGGCGAGGGTCCTTTTTTCCTCCTCTTCGAGCCGGTGGATTTCCTCACGCAGGCGGGATATCTCGCTCTTGATGTGGCAGACCAGGCAGTCCACCCTGGTCCTGTCCGTGAAATCAAAACCCGCGTCCTTCCAGCCGTAGCCTGTGTGGCAGCTTGTGCAGCGGGGCCAGTTCGAACTCACCGATATGCAGAAGTTGTTTATGGTGTTCTTCTTGCCGCGGTCTATCACGCCCCTGCCCGGCACCTCCTGCCTTGAAGACCACGTCCAGTGGGTGGTCTTCATAACGTCGTGGGCCGCCTGCTCGTGGCATTGGAGGCACTTCTTCGTCACGTCCGGGCCGCTCTTAAACGGCCCCTTGATTAAGTCCTTGTGGCTCACCGCGGCGGCAGCCGAAAAGGCCAGGGCGATTGCGAAAACCGCCGCGAGCGCCAAAACCGTCCTTGCTCTACTCATGCGCCTTCCTCCTTTATGACTTCGTGAAAGTTTTTCCACGCCTCTATAACGCAAAGTCCGTGCCACTTCATTGCCCGCCATGCCGCAAGTCCATGTACTTGTAAAATAAGGATTCTTGAAAAACCAAAAACACATCGGGTTGATATTTGTGTTAAATGGGGTTAACGACTTAACATGCCGATTAACGATATCTTACAGGACGCCGAGTTCATGGGGAGCGTGCTGGACACCATGCGGGACGGCCTCATGGTGGTGGACAGAGACGGGGTCATTCTCTTCTTTAACCGGGCGGCGGAGCAGATGACCGGATACGCCGGCGGGGAGGTAATCGGCAGGGAGTGTTCCATACTCGATACGGACACATGCGTGTACAGGGAGGGTTCGGAAAAGAAACTCAGGTGCTCCCTTTTCAGCGACGGCCACGCCGTGAAAAAAAGCTGCCGCATCAGGGCCAAGGACGGCAGGGAGGTCCATCTGCTCAAGAACGCCACGGTACTGAGGGACGAAGGGGGCGAGATAATCGCCGGGGTGGAGACCATGCCGACGTCACCTCTCTGGTGATAAAGGAGCGGCGGATAGAGGAGCTCACCCGGACCCTCAAGGAGGAACACAGCTCCTTCATGGGGCTTATCGGCACGAGCCCGGCCATGCGCCGGGTCTTCGAGCAGGTTGAAAACGCCTCAAAGAGCGAGGCCCCGGTCATCATACTCGGGGAGTCGGGCACCGGAAAGGAGCTGGTGGCCGGGGCGATACATTCCCTCGGCAAGCGCGGGGGCGGCCCGTTTGTAAAGGTAAACTGCGCCGCGCTTAGCGAGCACATCCTCGAGAGCGAGCTTTTCGGCCACAAGAGGGGGGCCTTCACCGGCGCGATGCAGGACCGGCGGGGGCGGTTCGAGGCCGCAAGCGGCGGCACCTTCTTCCTCGACGAGATAGGCGACATGCCCATTTCCATGCAGGTAAAGCTCCTCCGGGTGCTGGAGGAAAAGGAGATAGAGCGCGTGGGGGAGAACGAGCCCGTGGCCGTGGACATCAGGCTTATTACCGCCACCAACCGCGACATCAACGCCCTCGTGGAGGAGGGGAGTTTCAGGGAAGACCTCCTCTACCGGGTAAACGTCATCCCCATCAGCGTCCCGCCCCTGAGGGAGCGGATGGAGGACCTCCCGCTCCTCATAAACCATTTTCTTGAGCGCATATCCCTCGTAAACAACAAGCACATCCGGCGGCTGAGCCCCCGTGCGATGGAGGTGCTCGAAAACTTCCGGTGGCCGGGCAACATCCGCCAGCTTATCAACGCCCTCGAATACAGCGCCATCACCTGCCGGGGCGACGCCATAGAGGCCCCGGACCTGCCGGATTACGTCTTCGTGGACAGGAGGCGCAGGGACGCCCCGCCAAAAGCCGGCCTCGGCATGGAGCGAATAACCGGCGCCCTTGAACGCTCCGGCGGCAACCGCACCCTCGCGGCCGAATACCTCGGCATCAGCAGGGTCACGCTCTGGAAGAAGCTCAAGGAACTGGGCCGCTGAACCCCGCCGGCCCGGATGACGCGGCCCCGCCGGGTTTTAAAGGACAGGGGCGCGCCCTGAGAATGAATTTTCGGCATCCTCCCCTCCTGGAGGGAGCCGAACAGGCGGAAATACACTTCCCGAGGACTTTCAGGCTTAATTACTTTTTCGTGGGTCTGTTTTGAAGTATGGATTCGGTCATTTTGCGTTTCAAGTCAGGCTTGATGCCGCGGTGGACTCTCAGCAGTTCCTTGAGATAGGCGAATGAGCCTTCAATCCCATTTGTGGTATTAGGGATATCCATCTTCTGGTGCCGCTGATAAGTAAACAGGTACGGCAGATTCGCCTTCAAGCTTCGATAAGCAGAGCGCAAGCGCTTGTGTGTATAGTGCCACTTGTCAGCCATATCGGATTCATAGTTGTCTCGGCAAGAAACTCACGCCTCTTATCATGCCATGCAGCCATATCGCGAGCAAACGTTTCTTCCACTGCATCACACAGTCCATGCACCAGTTCACCTCAGGCTGTTGCTCAAAACATTTTCTGCCTGAACCTGCGTCATATTCAATCCCTCGCCCCACCGTAGATGGCGTGGCGAGGGGCGAGCATACAGCAGGCCGTCTTTGGTGCGGACTTACGCTTATAGTCTTCATACATGAAGCAATATGTCTGTTCTCTCTTTCAGGAAAGAATACACATCAAGAAATGCAGAGAGGTCTTCGGAGAGCTTTTACCGTTTCTTCGGGCAGGCAAGGAGCGGCTTGTGGCCGGGCGGGGCATTCTGTTCGGGACAGCGCTTTGGGGCGCTTACCCGGCCTGCTCGATAAGCTTTTCCGCTATCTGGACGGCGTTCAGGGCCGCGCCCTTCCTCAGGTTGTCGGCCACTATCCACATGTTCAAGCCGTGCTCCACGGTGTCGTCCGCGCGGATTCTGCCGACATAGGTCTCGTCCCTGTCCGCCGCGAACACCGGCAGGGGGTACATGTTTTTCTCCGGCGCGTCGAAGACCACTATGCCCGGCGCCCCCGAGAGTACGGCCCTGGCCTCATCGGGGGAGAGTTCCCTGGCGGTCTCTATGTTCAGGCTCTCGGCGTGGCACCTGAAGACGGGCACCCGCACGGTGGTGGCCGTCACCGCGATGGAGTCGTCCCCCATTATCTTCCTCGTCTCGTTTGTCATCTTCATCTCTTCCTTGGTATAGCCGTTTTCGAGGAAGCCGTCGATGTGCGGAAGCACGTTGAAGGCAATCTGGTGGGGGTAGACGCTGCATACGGGCTCCTTGAAGTTCAAGATGTCCCGCGTCTGCTCGTGCAGCTCCTCCATGGCCTTCTTGCCGGTGCCCGAGACCGACTGGAAGGTAGTCACCACCACGCGTTTTATCCGGGCGGCGTCGTGTATGGGTTTCAGGACGACCACCATCTGGATGGTGGAGCAGTTGGGGTTTGCGATTATCCCCTTGTGCTTTTTGATGTCGCCCGGGTTCACCTCGGGCACCACCAGCGGCACGTCGGGGTCCATCCGCCACTGGCTTGAGTTGTCCACGACCACGCAGCCGGACTTCGCGGCCACCGGCGCCCATTCCTTCGACCGCGAGGCGCCCGCCGAAAAAAGCGCGATGTCGATGCCCTCGAATGAGTCCTCCTTCAGGGTCTCCACCGGAATGCCCTGCCCCCTGAACTCCAGCTCCCTGCCCTCGGAGCGCTCGGAGGCGAACAGTCTGAGACTGTCTATCGGAAAGCCCCTCTGCTGGAGGGTCAGAATCATCTCGTTTCCCACGGCCCCGGTCGCGCCGACCACGGCCACGGTGTAACTGTCTTTTCTTGCAAGCATGGTTGTCAATCACCTCTTAAGGGTTAAGGGCTGAAAACCGATTAAATATTTTACCACAAGAGCCGTCCGGCTTTAAACAGGGGCGAGTGGGGATATAAAGCCCTTGCGTCAGGGGTTTTGCCGGGTTTCGGGCCGGGTTTCGGGCAGGGAGAGCACCGCATCGAGCACTTCCCTGACGGGCGCGTCCCTTACGCAGGAAAAGTCCATTTTGCTCCGGCACGCAAGCGGTGCGGGCGAGTAGCGGAAACAGGGGCTGCACTCAAGCCCCATGCTCACCACCCTGTGGGGGCACTTCCAGGGCTTTACCCAGACGGGGTTTGTGGGGCCGAATACGGCCACGGTGGGCGCCTGGAGGGCGGCGGCGACGTGCAGGAGGCCGGAGTCGTTCGCGACAAAGCCCCGGCACACGGCGACGAGGGCGGCGCTTTCCCTGACAGAGGCCGCGTTCACCGCAAAGACCCGTCCCTCAAGCCCCGAGCCCTCCCGGACGGCTTCCTTAAGGTCCGCTTCCTCGGGCCCTCCGAAAATAAGAAACCGTGTTTCGCCGTCCCGGTTGCCGAGTTCCCTTATCAGGGCCGAGAACCTCTCGGGCGGCCACCGCCTCTTGTACTGTTCCTTGAAAGCGCTGGTGCCGGGGTGGAACCCGATGAGCGGGCCCTCGGAAAGCCCCCTGTCCGCGAGCCACCTTGAGGCGAAGCGCCGCTCCCCCTCGCTCAGGTAAAGCTCCAGGGGATAGGGCTCCGGCTCCTCGATGCCCAGGAACGCAAGTAGCCGGAGGTTTTCCTCCACGTTATGCAGGGCGTCGTCTTCAATCACGGTGCGGTTTTTGAGGAAGTTAAGCCCGGAAATGTCGCCCCGGACGTACCGGTGGCCCAGCCTCCGCGGAGCGCCTATGAGGAAAGCGGCGAGGCTGTAATCCCGCCGGTTCGAGGGGTAGAAATTTATGGACGCGTCGAATTTCCTCCTCAGGCCGAGGAGGAACCGCAGGGCCTCGCCCCTGCCGGCGTCGAGGAACGGGAAATGGATGTTCTCGTCCACATGGGGGTTATGCCGGAGTATGTCGCGCGTGGAGCCGAACATATGGAGGTACGTGAGCCGCGCCCCTGTCCGTTCCTTTATGTTTCTGAGAGCCGGGGTGGTCATGAGGACGTCGCCTATGCCGTAGAGGGGCAGCACGATTATGTTCATGGGTCGGGCGTCAGACATTCCGCACCGCGCTCCCGGCGTAAAGGCGGTTGAACTTCTCAAGCAGGCCGTCCGCGTCCGGGTCAAATCCGTCTATGCACACTATGTTTTCGCGGGCCAGGGCCCGCTGGCTTGAGTGGACCTTGTACGTGTTGAACACGCCCACCGTGTCCTTGCCGAGGGCGCAGGCGATGTTGAAGACCGCGGAATCAACGCTCACTATGTAACGGCAGGCGTCCACCAGCGCGGCAAGCCCCAGGGCGCCCCCCCCTCCCATGAGGTCAAGTGAATAGACGAGGTTTGAAGCGGCCAGATGCCCGCCGTCGGCCTTCTCCTCCAGGGCGTAGGAGTTTTTGTCCGCGAATATGACGAAAAAGAGGTTTTCCCCCGACCCGTTGAGGCGGTCTATGAACCCCTGGACGGCCTTGAGGGAGATATGCCTCGTCCTGTCGAAGGTGTTTCGCTGTATGCCGACAACCGTGGCCGAGGACGGGTCGCAGTGCGGGGAAAGGGCTTCCCTTGCCCGCCGGGCGGCGTGTTCGGGTATATTAAGATGCGTCCTGTTCCTCTCCCCGGGGGCAAGGGAGAGGCCGAGCATGGACGAGAACCTCTCCACCCGGTGCATCCTGACCCTGCCCGGCCGGAAAAGCAGATACACGAATGTAGGGAGTACCTGGGTGAGAAAGATTTTTTTCCGGGCAAAGACCCTGCCCCGCAGGGCGTCCTTCAGCTTCCTCCTGATGACCCAGTACTCGTATGTCCAGAACACCCAGGGAATGTATATCCTGGGCGGCGTCTTAAGGGAGATTTCGAGCACCTCGTCCACGGAGCCGAGGTGCTCGGCCAGTTCCCGGAGCCCCAGCTCCTTTCTCAGCACAACGGTTATTTTTATGGAGGGGTTTATTTCCTTGATTTTCTTCAGCGAAGGGGTAAACATCACGAAGTCTCCGATGCCGTGGAGGAAGACAAAGCATATGGAGCCGAGGTTTTTGTAATCAGCCGCTTCCCTGAAATGCCGCATACGGAATTTTACCTTTTTTCGAACTTCGGCGACAAACGGCGGAGCATGCAGGCGGGTCGGAGGACCATCACCGTTGGCCCTTCCTGCCCCCGAAAAAATCGATAATGCCCTTTATTACCGCCCCCAGGTTATTCGGCTGCCTCTTGAGGGTTCTGACGAGCGTGTACTTGGCGAGATAGGAAAACAGCACAAGGGGCAGAAACAGCGGGTAATGCCGCAGGGTAAAGGCAAGGCCGTTTCTCACGGCGTAATAATCCCCCCCGGGGCCGAGGCGGCCGCTTGTGCTTCCCTCCTTGTGCCACACCCTGCTTTTGGGGCAGTAAAGCAGCCGGTAGCCCTTCCTCCTGGCCCTCAGGGACCAGTCCGCGTCCTCCCAGTACAGAAAATAACTTTCTCTTATAAGCCCTGTCGCCTTTACCGCTTCGGCCCTGACGAGAAGGCTTGCCCCGGTGACGTACTGGAGTTCAAAGCGCCTGTCCCAGCGTCCGTCGTCCGCCTCGTTGGCAGCGGCCAGGGAGGCGTTGCCCATCCAGGGGATTATCCTACCCCCGCCCGCCATCTGAAGGACGCCGGGCCTGTGATGATAACAGCAACTTGGAGCCGACCATGCCCGCATTTTTCTCGGATTCCGCGCAGCGCAGCATCTCGACCAGAGCGTTTTTTTCTATGACCGTGTCGTTGTTCAGAATCCATATATAGCCGCAGTCGCCCTTGCCGAGTGCGTACCGGATGCCTATGTTGTTGCCCCCGGCGTAGCCTCTGTTGCCTCCCGTCTGTATCAGGACCAGGGGATGTGGAATGGAAGGGTTGAGAGAGGCGCGGAGGGAACGCTCCTTTTCCGGAAGCCCGCCCCTTTCCGCCGTCTCCCTGTCATACCTGATATGCGGTATGGGTTTATTGCCGGGGTCGAAGGCGAAGAACCCGCTCTCCACCCTGTGCCTTCCTTCCGCCCACTCGATTATCTTCCCCTCCGAACCGTCCGTCGAGGCGTTGTCGATGACGACCACCTGGTAGTCCTCATGAGAGTTCTGGAATACGCTCTCCAGACACGCTACGGTGTCGTTCCAGTTGTTCCAGTTGAGTATGAGGACGTAGACCTTTTCAGCCGTGCCCATTGCATTTAACGGAGCGGTTTTTGGCCTTTGGGCGGTTTCTCCATGGGATGGCGGAACCTTTCCGTGGAATGCCCATTGAACCTGTATGAGGAATATTCAATGAGCTTCTCCCGGTTGATAACCCTCCCTGCGGCAGAGGCCGCGGGGCATACCGAAAAAGCGGGAATCCGTAAACCCCGCGGAGGGACCGCGAGGAGCGCACAGGTGCATTCGGGATTTTTTCGTACGCCGCCCCGCCATGCAGGATGGGTTCAATCGAAGCGGCCGTATCCTCGACGCCAGAGGCGCCGAGGGCGCCCTCTCCGCTCGCATACTGTATTTTTCGTTTACGGAAATGCTCAGGCACTGCGGGTTCCCTTGCCGCCGCAGCGGACTACTGCTCGCATGGGCTCTCCTTTCGCAAACCGGCAAAATCGGCCCTCGGCATTATAAAATGCTCCCATTTAGTATATTACAGGCGCTTTCAATAATGCGAATAAACCTCTCTGTGGCGGAAACCGCGGGGCATTCTGAAAAGGCAAGGAGTTGACAACCCCGTGGCAAGACCACGGGGAACGCACTGGTGCATTCAGCCGGGCGGGCCCGGCTGAAAACAGAAGGGTTGTGCCCGAAACCCATCCGCTTTTGCCCGAATGTAACAAGGCATTATCCGGGCCGGTGACCCTCCCGTCTCGCCCGCGAGGGTTGCCAGGACGCGTGTACTCTTTACATTCGAGATGTTGAGGCAGTAAAATATCATCTGCAAATTGCTGCGCTTGTTGAACGCTTTTTAAGACTCGATTATCCGTCAAATGCGCGAAACCAGCAAGACAAAAAGGCTAAGCGGCGACTCCTTTCCCCGGCAATACCTTGCCGGGCGGGGCATTGACATAGGCTGCGGCGGAGACGTTGTCTCCGAAAACGCCGAGCCGTTCGACAAAATCCACGGGGACGCCAACGATATACTCCGATACCGGGCCGAGGGGGCCTATGATTTCGTTTATTCCTCTCACGCCCTTGAGCATATGAACGACCCAAAAAAAAGCATACAGGACTGGTTCGGGCTCTTGAAGCCCGGAGGGCATATGATTATAATCGTGCCCGACAGCGAACTCTATGAGCAAGGCGTTTTCCCCACCATGTTTAATCCGGGCCATAAGTACCGTTTTACCCTGGACAACGATTTGAAGGGCGTCAACCTTATGTCAATCGACGAGTTGACGCGGGACATGGAGGGCTGCACGGTAATTTCCAGGGAATTGCAGGATTACAATTATGATTATTCATTGAAAGCAAGCGGGGGGAGCAGGCTGGGAATTTTTACCGGCAGGGTGTTTTTCATGGCAATCCTTGTGTTGAACAAATTGCGGATAAAAGTCATTGACACCAGGCCGTTGAAAAGCATAGCAAGAATTCTTCACGGAACGCTCGGCGCCATAATCGACCAGACCCTGGTGTTCGACGCGACGGCGCAGATTCAATTCATCGTGAAAAAAAATGCCGGTTGATTTCAGCCGCGGCGTGAATGCGGAAACCTCGCGCGCGAGCGCGTTTCCGGGCTCCGGGAGAAATGCCGCCCGCGCCGGGAGCAAATCGCCTTTTGGGTTTTTACCGGCGGCGAAACGGCGCTTTTTTTCAGTGGATATGTTTCAGTCGTGATAGCGGCGAACCAGGGCCGCGGGGATGGCCGGCTGGCCAATAAGGCGTTAACGGGGGCCTGATGAGGATACTGGTAACCGGCGGGGCCGGCTACATCGGGAGCCATGTGGTCAAGGCCCTCGGGGAGAAGGGCCATGAAACACTTGCATACGACAACCTCTCCACGGGGCACAGGAAATCGGTAATCCACGGCGGACTGGTCGTCGCGGACCTGGCCGACGGCGAAACGCTTAACAGAGTCCTCAGGGATTTCCGCCCCGAGGCGGTCATGCACTTTGCGGCCTCTATCGAGGTGGGCGAGTCGGTGCGGGCGCCGCTTAAGTACTACCGCAACAACACCTGCAATACCCTGAACCTCCTTAATGCCATGGCGGAAAACGATGTGGAGAAGTTCCTGTTTTCCTCCACCGCGGCGGTCTACGGCATCCCCGAGGCAATCCCGGTAAAGGAAGACGCCGAATTGCGGCCCATCAACCCCTACGGCGCCTCGAAGATGATGACCGAGCTGGCGCTGCGCGACCTCTCGGCCGCACAGGCGGATTTCCGGTACGTCTCGCTCAGGTATTTCAACGTGGCGGGCGCCGACCCGGGGGGGAGACTGGGGCAGAAATACAAGGAGGCCACCCACCTTATAACACGTGCCTTGAAGACGGCCAGGGGAGAGTTTCAACTCCTTGAGATATTCGGCACGGACTACCCCACCCCCGACGGCACCTGCATCAGGGACTATATCCACGTTGACGACCTGGCCCAGGCCCATATAACGGCCCTTGAGCATCTACTCCGCAGCGGCGAAAGCGAGGTCTTCAACCTGGGCTACGGGCACGGGTACTCTGTAAGGGAAGTGGTGGAGACGGCAAAAAAGGTCACGGGAGTGGATTTCCCCGTGAAAGAGAGGGGAAGGCGGGAGGGAGACCCGGCCGTCCTGGTCGCGGACAGCGCGAAGATTCGGCAAACGCTTGGATGGAAACCCGAATACGAAGACCTCGAATACATCATCAGGACCGCCTGGGAATGGGAGAAATCCCTCTCTTCCGGGGAGGCTTAAAGGTAAGGGCCTTTAACGTTTAACAAGCCCCTTCCTTTCTGAAGACCACCTTTACGGTCTTAAGGAGTATCACGATGTCCAGCCAGAGGTTCCAGTTCCTGACATACCAGCTGTCCAGGGCGATTCTGTAGCCATAGCCCGTGTTGCTCCTGCCGCTTACCTGCCAGAGGCCCGTTATGCCCGGCAGGACGCTGAAACAGAGGTCGGCCATGTCCTTGTAATACTTATCTATCTCTTCCCTGGTCACGGGCCTCGGCCCGACAAGGCTCATTTCTCCTTTAAGGACATTGAGTATCTGGGGGAGTTCGTCAAGGGAAGTCCTTCTCAGGAACCTCCCTATCGGGGTCACCCTCGGGTCGTCCTTGAGTTTCCAGTGCGTCTCCCACTCGGCCCTGGCCGAGGAGTCGTTGTCAAGGATGTCCTTCAGGTATATTTCGGCGTCCTCGTACATGGTCCTGAACTTGTAACACATGAAGGGTTTTCCGTTTTTCCCCATCCTTTCCTGCCTGAACAGAACAGGGCCCTTTGACGTTATCTTTACGAGGGCCGAGATAATGAGGAGCGGGGCCAGCAGGAGCAGGAACAGGATAAGGCCGGAGAAGTAATCGAAGACCCTCTTGGTGACGTAATTAACGGGCTCGGAGAGGTTGTTCCTCACCTCGATGGCGAATGCCTGCTCCTCGAAGAAATGCTGGAGGCTTGTGCCGACCACCGCCAGGCCGAATATGTCCGGCACAAAGAGTATGCGGTCGACCTTGTGCTGGAGGCTGTTTATGAGTGTCCGGAGCCGCTCGGTGCCCGCCCCGGGCATGGCGACAATCAGGTCCGTTATCCCGCACCTCCTCAGGTACTTGGCCGCCGAGTCCACTCCCCTGTGGACTTTCGCGCCCTCTATTATGGTCCCGATCTTGGCGGGGTCGTCGTCGAGGTAGCCCACCACTTGGTAGCCGAAGTTAGGCTCCTTCTTCAACGCCCTTGCCATTAGCCTGGCGGTGTCTCCGGCCCCGAGTATCAACACCCGCCTCTTGAGAAGGCCAATCCTCCGCAGCATCTCCTTCGCCGACATCCTGATCACGGGCAGGAGCACGAAGGCGCTCGCGCCCATGAGAACTATGATGGTCCTTGATATGCTTTCGCTCATCTTCCCGATGGACGCTATCGCGAATATGGCGACCGCCGCGAAAAACGACGCCTTGCAGATTGTCTTTATTTCGTCCCAATGTGAAAATTTTCTGCTGTAGAGGCCCTCGTAGTAAAAAAAGAAAATCCATACAAGGAATATCCACCAGAGCCTCAGTGGGTCGTTGGGAGGGATGGTCGGGGGAAATACCGGAAAAACCCTTGGCAGGACATCCGCCCGCAGGAAATGCGCCAGTTCGAAAAGCAGCACGAAGGAGGCGACGTCCAGCGCGAAAAGGAACGCCTTTTCAATTATGCCCTGCAGCTTGCCGAGGAATCCGCGCACTATATTTGCGCCCCCATCCGCTCCCTTTCCGTTGCTTCCTGTTTGCGGCCTTCATTTCCGGACGGACAGTCGGTCACCGGGATATTTTCCCCCTTGCCCATTCGATATTGTCCACGTACCACTTAACGGTACTCTCGACTCCTTCGGGGAAGGGCGTCTCCGCCTTCCACCCGAGTTCTTTCTCCATTTTTTCCGCGCTTAACGAATACCGGTAATCATGCCCCGGCCTGTCCGGAACGAACTCTATCAGGCCCTCGGTCCTGCCGAGGACGGCGAGTATGGCCTTTACCACCTCGATGTTCCTCATCTCCTGTCCGCTGCCGATATTATACACCTCGCCGGCCTTCCCCTTCTCAAGTACCGCAAACACCCCCCCGGCGCAGTCCGCAACGTGCAGCCACTCGCGGACGTTCAGGCCCCTGCCGTAGACCGGGACCTTTTCGCCCTGGAGGGCCTTTGTTATCACGACGGGGATGAGCTTTTCGGGGTACTGCCAGGGGCCGTAGTTGTTCGAGGGCCTGACCGTAATAACCGGGAGGGCGTAAGTCCTGTAATAAGCCCTGCCGAGCATGTCCGCCGAGGCCTTGCTTACCGAATAGGGGGAACTCGGGTTAAGAGGGGTGGTCTCGTAAAACCGGCCCTCGTCCGTGAGCTCGCCGTATACTTCGTCGGTGGAGATGTTTACGAACTTTTCCGTCCCAATGCGCCGCGCGGCCTCAAGCAGCGCGTAGGTGCCCTTTACGTTGCTCTCTATAAAGGGCGAGGCGTCCCGGATGCTCCGGTCCACGTGGCTTTCCGCGGCCCAGTGGACGACCGCGGCGGGTTTTTCCCTCTCGAAAATTTCCCCGACCGCGCCCGCGTCGGCTACGTCGGCACTGTAAAATTTCGCGTTTACCCCTTTTATCCTTTCAGGGTCTCCGGCGTAGGTGAGCTTGTCGACGACGGCTACCTCATAGCCCCGCTCCACCGCCTGCCGCACGAACTCGCTGCCTATGAACCCCGCCCCTCCGGTCACGAGTATTTTCATGCGCGTGCTCGTTTTCATCGCTCCGGGGCGTACACGAAATTGTTGTCCGCCCCCTCAAGGGCCGGATGCCCGCTGTCTTTTGGGGAAAGGGCCGGTTCCCGGACAGGCCAGTCTATGCCTATCCCGGGGTCGTTCCATATGATGCCCCTGTCGTCTTCAGGGGAGTATTCCGCGGTGCACTTATACACAATGTCGGCGGTCTCGCTCAGGGTGAGAAAGCCGTGGGCGAACCCCGGGGGGATAAAGAGCATCAGGTGGTTTTCCCCGCTCAGCTCCACGCCGGCCCACCTGCCATAGGTCGGGGAACCCTTGCGCATGTCCACCGCCGCGTCGAATATCCTGCCGGACACGCACCTGACGAGCTTGCCCTGCGCGCTGGGGTTTTTCTGGTAATGCAGCCCCCTGAGCACGTTTTTCGACGACCGGGAGTGGTTGTCCTGGACAAAGCGCTCTTTTATGCCCGCGCCGGCGAATTCCGAGTATTTGTACGTTTCCATGAAAAACCCCCGCCCGTCGGCAAACGCCGCGGGCTCGACGAGCACGACCTCCGGGAGGCCGTCCAGCCCGGTAAACTTAAAGGGCATGACGCGAGTTCCCCCTGCCGCCCGTCATTTCAAGCCTAAAAGGTATTTTCCGTACCCGTTGTTCTTATATGGTTCCGCGAGTTTCATAAGCTGCTCCCTGTCGATATGCCCGAGCCTGTAGGCTATCTCCTCGATGCACGCGATTTTAAGGCCCTGCCGTTTCTCGATGGTCTCGATAAACTCCCCCGCCTCAAGGAGGCTCTCGTGGGTGCCGGCGTCAAGCCATGCGTAGCCCCTTCCGAGGAGTTCGACCCTCAGCGAGCCCTTTTCGAGGTAGCGCCTGTTGACGTCGGTTATCTCGAGCTCTCCCCTTGCCGAGGGCCTCACGCTTTTTGCAATCCCGACGACCTCGCTGTCGTAAAAATAAAGGCCGGTGACCGCGTAGTTGGATTTGGGCTCCCCGGGTTTTTCCTCAATCGAAAGGACCTTTCCCGCCCCGTCGAACTCTATTATCCCGTAGCGCTCCGGCTCGTCCACGCAGTAGCCGAAGATGGCGGCGCCCCCCTCGGCCTCCACGTCTTTTACGGCCTTTCTCAGCAACTCGACCAGGCCGTGGCCGAAGAAGATGTTGTCTCCGAGTATCAGGCAGGCGTCGTCTCCGCCGATAAAGTCCTCCCCCAGTATGAAAGCCTCGGCAAGCCCGTTAGGACGGGCCTGTTCCTTGTAGGAGAACCTGAGGCCCAGGGACGAGCCGTCGCCGAAGAGTTCCTCGAACTTCGGGAGGCTCTCGGGCGTCGAGATGATGAGGATTTCCCTTATCCCCGCAAGCATCAATACCGAGAGGGGATAATAGACCATGGGCTTGTCAAAGACCGGCAGGAGCTGCTTGCACACCCCGAGGGTTATGGGATAAAGCCTCGTGCCGCTTCCGCCGGCGAGTATTATGCCTTTCATCCGGCCGCCTTCGGGTTGATTAACCCGGATATTGCATGAGCTTTTTCAGGGTACAAAACGTCCCTTAAAATAAATAATTGCGGGCATAAATCGTCATTCCCGCGAAGGCGGGAATCCAGACGGAAAAGACTGGATTCCGGGTCAAGCCCGGAATGACATGCAAAAAATAGAATATTCTTCGGAATACTTTGGATTTTCATGTCTTTTGTTCTCTTTTTCCATAGTGCTCATGCAATGTCCGGGTTAAACGCTTATTCCTCCAACAAACCGCCACGGTTTGCCCATAAAATAATAACACAAACCCACCGGGGGGGCCACCGGCAAGCGGCTGTGCCCAAGGTCGGCCTCAATCTATCGGGCATCTTGAGGCTGTCGAAAGCGCACCCCCCGGTTCTCGAAAACCGTCATGGTTCGACAGGCTCGCCATGACGGTTTTCGAGGCAATGTGCCGTTAACGGAACGGCTCCATCCGGAGCGGGCCGGCCCGCGTTTGTTTTATATGTGGCCGGTGCGTTGATTTAACGGAAAGGGCCGTATCTGGTAAAATAAATCAGGAATACGTCGCAGGGGAGGAGTTTCCATTTCCCTTCTCCGGCCCCCGTGGCAGGCAGTTGAGCCGTGAACGATAAACGAAAGAGCAAAGCGGAACTCATCGAAGAGCTCGCCCGTCTTCGCCGGAGGCTTTCGGCCCTTGAGGCCCGGGCCGGGGGCAAGGGGCGTTCCCCCGGGGAGGAGTTTTTCCACGAGGAACTCCGCTCGGCGAACTCCAAACTCCTGACCCTCGTCCATGCCATCCCGGATATGGTTTTTTTTAAGGACTCCGGGGGCCGCCACTTGATTGTAAACAGGGCGTTTGAGAACTTCACGGGCCTGAGCCAGGCCGACGCGGAGGGCAGGACCAACGAGGACCTGCTCCCCCCCGGCCTTGCCGAACAATGCACGAAAAGCGACGAGGAGGCCCTCAGGAGCCGCGGGCCGGTCCGCTTCGAGGAGCAGGCCCGCAAGGGAGACGAAACCGTTTTCCTCGACACCATTAAATCCCCCATTTTCGACGCCGGCGGCGACTTCGCCGGCCTGGTGGGGGTGAGCCGCGACATCACCGGGCGCAAGCTGGCCGAGGAGGCGCTTAAGGACGCCATGAAAAAGGCCGGGGACGAAAAGGCAAAGACAGAGGCGATCATCGCCGCACTCGGAGACGGCGTCAGCATCCAGGACACGGATTTCAGGATTCTTTACCAGAACGAGGTCCACAAAAAGCTTATCGGCGACCATGCGGGGGAGTACTGCTATCGGGCGTATCATGGCAGGGACGCCGTCTGTCCGGAATGCCACCTTGCCCTTGCGTTTAAGGACGGAAAAATCCATACGCGGGAAACCGGCGTGGCCACGGCCAGGGGGACGACATATGTTGAGATTATAGCCTCGCCCCTCAGGGACTCCTCCGGGAATATCGTCGCGGGTATCGAGGCGGTCCGCGACATCACCGGGCGCAAGCGGGCCGAGGAAGAACTGGCGAGGCACCGCGAGCGCCTTGAGGAACTCGTCCGGGAGCGCACCGGGGACCTCACGCGCGAAATCGATAACCATATGCTTACGGAAAACGTGCTGCGGGAAAGCGAGGAGAGGTTCAGGGGCATTTACGAGGAATCCCCCGTGGGCATCGAGCTCTACGACCCCCGCGGCGCGCTCGTGGACGCCAACAGGGCGTGCCTGGACATCTTCGGCGTTTCGGACCCCGATGAAATAAGAGGGTTCAGCCTGTTCAGCGACCCCAACGTGTCCGGGGAGATAAAGGAAAAGCTCCTGAGGGGCGAGAGGGTAAGATACGAAGCCCCGTTTGATTTCGAGAAGGTAAAGGAGAAGGGGCTTTACAGCACCCGGAAATCCGGCGTCATCTACCTCGATGTGCAGATCACCCCTTTGCGCGGCAGGGACGGGGAGGCCGTCCACGGGTACCTGGCCCAGATACAGGACGCCACCGGCAGAAAGCTGCTGGAGCAGCAGCTCCGGCACGCCCAGAAGATGGAGGCCGTCGGCCAGCTCGCCGGCGGCATAGCCCACGACTTCAACAACATCATCTACGCCATCTCCAACTTCGCCTACCTCCTGGACTTCAAGATGGACGAGGGCGACCCCCTGAGGGAATACGTCTCCAGAATCAGCGTCTCGGCCGAGCGGGCCGCGAGCCTGACCGGAAGCCTTCTGTCCTTCAGCAGAAAGCAGCCCATCAGCCCCAGGCCCGTGGACCTGAACGAGATTGTCGAGAGCGTGGAAAAACTCCTCTCGCGCCTGATAGGCGAAAACATAGAGCTACGCGTGCGGCGCCTCAAGACCGGGCTTACCGTAATGGCCGACAGCCACCAGATGGAGCAGGTCCTCCTTAACCTCGCCACAAACGCCCGCGACGCCATGCCCGATGGGGGGAGTCTGGACATCGTGACCGACCGCGTCGAGCTTGACGAGGCCGCCGTAAAGGCCCTGGACGCGGAGGCCCCCGGCCCCTATGCCCTTGTATCATTTACCGACACCGGCCACGGCATGGACGAAAAGACCAGGGAGAGCGTTTTCGAGCCTTTCTTCACCACCAAGGAGGTGGGCCGGGGCACGGGGCTCGGGCTTTCCATTGCCTACGGCATCGTAAAGCAGCACGGGGGCGCCGTCAACGTCCGGAGCAGGCCCGGCAAGGGCGCCGCGTTCGGGATATACCTGCCCATCGTCGAGCCGGAAATAAAATCCGCCGGGCCCGAGAAACTCTCAATCCCCACAGGCAAGGGCGAGACCGTGCTTCTGGCCGAGGACGACGCCATAGTGAGGAAGGTCACCGGGGAAATCCTGAGGGAGTACGGCTACCGGGTGGTCGAGGCCGCGGACGGCGAGGAGGCGGTCCGGAAGTACCGCGAAAACAGGGAAGACATCCGCCTCCTCATCTTGGACATGATAATGCCCGGTAAAACCGGCAGGCAGGCCTGCACCGAAATCAGGGCCCTCGACCCCGGCGTCAAGGCCATATTCGTAAGCGGCTACACGGACAAGGAGATAATCCCCGAGGAGGACGGCGACTTCGTCTCAAAGCCCGTCACACCGGGCGAGCTGCTTGCAAAAATAAGAGAACGCCTCGATGGATGACGCTCCTCCGGCCTTCTCCTTGCGGCATTAACGGCGTCAGAGGACACCGCCCCCCTTCGCGTCCCGCGCGCTTTGCGTCCGCGGCAAACCGGGCTCGTGCAATATCCGGGGGGGCAAGTCCCGTGCATGGCCTGACAGGCCCTTCATGGCGGTCTGCCGTGCCAGTGGAAAACCGCATTGTCCGGAGCATGGACCCTTCCCCCGCCGGCCAGGTTCTGATAAACTTTTTATGCAGGAAAGACACAAGAAACATTATGTCACGCGAGTTAAGAGACTTGACATGCTTGGACTAAAGAGGTATCATAAAATTATCGGGTTATTAAGCCATGGCAAAGGTTAAAGACTACTACGACATACTGGGCGTGAAGAAGGACACGGGCGCGGAGGAGATAAAGCGGGCCTACCGAAAGCTCGCCCGCAAGTACCATCCCGACCTGAACCCCGGGGACAAGAAGGCCGAGGAGAAGTTCAAGGAGGCCAGCGAGGCCTACGCAGTGCTCGGAGACCCCAAAAAGCGCGAGGAGTTCGACAACTTCGGCCGCTCTCCCTTCGAGGGCATGGACTTCGGCGCCCGGGAGTTCAGGGGCGGTTTCGATTTCGGCTTCGGAGACATATTCGGCGGGGGTTTCGAGGGGGCCGGGCCCCGGGCCGCGCGCGGCGCGGACATACTGGCCTCTGTTGAGGTCACAATGGACGAGGCCTTCTCGGGGGTCACCAGGCGGATGAATATTTCGAGGGAGGTCTCCTGCGCCCCCTGCGGCGGCACGGGGGTGGAAAGCTCCACCGTCTGTACCAAATGCAAGGGGAGCGGCAGGATACAGACCTCGAAGGGGTTTTTCCGGGTGGCCACCTCCTGCACGGAGTGCGGCGGAACGGGCCGGAAGGTGACCAGGGTCTGCCCCGCGTGCAAGGGGCAGGGCAGGACTTTCGCCACCGAGACCACAAACGTCAGGATACCCGCCGGGGTGGACGACGGCGCCATCATGAGGCTGAGGGGCAAGGGAAACGGCGGGGCCGGGGGCGGCCCTCCAGGAGACCTGCGGCTCAAGGTGGCGGTAAAGCCCCATCTTCTTTTTGAGAGAAAAGGCCCGGACATATATCTGAAACTCCCCGTTACTTTTGGCGAGGCGGCCCTCGGGGCGAAGGTGGAGGTCCCCACCATGGACGGCAGGACCATGATGACCCTGCCGCCGGGCACCCAGGGGGGGCAGCGCTTCAAGCTCACCGGCAAGGGCTTCACGAGGGCCGGGGGCGGCCGGGGCAACATGTACGTGGAGGCGGCCATCGTCGTCCCCCGGAAGCTCGACCGCCGCGCGAAGGACGCCGTCAGGGAACTTGAGGCGGCCTACGGGGAGGACCCGAGGAAGGGGATGGCGAGGAAACGATGAGGGACAGGGACAGGCCCCTTTATATGATAAGCGTCGTCTCCGAGATGCTCCGCGTGCACCCGCAGACCCTCAGGATTTACGAGAGGGAGGGGTTCGTAAGGCCCCGTCGCTCGGGGGGGCAGAGGCTTTACAGCGACGCCGACGTGGAGCGCCTGAGGCTCGTGCTCGAACTCACCCGCGACATGGGGGTCAACAGGGCCGGCGTGGACATCATCCTCAGGATGCGCCGGAGGCTGGAGGGCCTCCATCGCGAGGTGCGGGAGATGATGGAGCACCTCGAGGAGGACATGAAAGAGGACTTCATCGAAAAGATTAAAAACATATTCAGCGAGGAAGAACAATGAATCCGGACAAATTGACCATAAAAAGCCGGGAGGCCCTCGGGGAGGCCCAGGCCCTCGCCGAGCGCAAGGGCAACCAGGAACTCAGGCCGGAGCACCTGCTGTTAGCCCTCCTGCTGGAGGAGGAAGGCGTTGCCGCGCAGATTCTGAGAAAGCTCGACGCCGACCCGGAGCGGATAAAAGAGGAACTTCAAAAGGAGATAGACCGCTACCCCAAGGTCTCCGGGGCCCGGCCCATGGGGCAGATATACGCCTCGGCCCCGCTGAGGGAGGCGCTTGAGCGGGCCGAGCGGGAAGCCGCGCACCTCAAGGACGAGTACGTAAGCGTGGAGCACCTGCTCAATGCCCTCCTCGATGCGGGCGGCCCGGGGGCGGACATCCTCAAGCGCCACGGCGTAAGCCCGGACGATGTGCTTGAGGCCATGCGGGAGATACGGGGCGGGCAGTCCGTCACCGACCCCAACCCCGAGGAGAAGTACCAGGCCCTTAAGCGCTACAGCCGCGACCTCACGGAGCTTGCCGCAAAGGGCAAGCTCGACCCGGTTATCGGAAGGGACGAGGAAATCCGAAGGGTCATGCAGGTGCTCTCCAGAAGGACCAAGAACAACCCCGTGCTCATCGGCGACCCCGGCGTGGGAAAGACGGCCATCGCGGAGGGCCTCGCCCTGAGGATTTCGCACGGCGACGTGCCCGAGACCCTCAAGGGCAAGCGGGTGGTCGCGCTGGACATGGGCGCACTGATTGCGGGGTCGAAGTTCCGCGGCGAGTTCGAGGAAAGGCTCAAGGCGGTGCTCAAGGAAATCGAGCAGGCCGAGGGGAGCGTAGTCCTCTTTATAGACGAGATGCACACGCTGGTGGGCGCGGGGGCCGCGGAGGGGGCCATCGACGCCTCAAACATGCTGAAGCCCGCCCTGGCCAGGGGCGACCTCCGCTGCGTGGGAGCGACGACCCTGGACGAGTACCGGAAGCACATCGAGAAGGACCCGGCGCTTGAGAGGCGCTTTCAGCCGGTGCTCGTCAACGAGCCCACGGTGGAGGACACCATCTCCATCCTCCGGGGGCTCAAGGAGCGCTACGAGGTGCACCACGGCGTGAAGATAAAGGACTCGGCCCTCATCTCCGCGGCCGAGCTTTCAAACCGCTACATAACGGACAGGTTCCTGCCGGACAAGGCCATAGACCTCATCGACGAGTCGGCATCCAAGCTCAGGATGGAAATAGACAGCATGCCGGTGGAACTCGACGAGCTTGAGCGCAGGATTAGGCAGCACGAGATAGAAAGGCAGGGCCTTTTGAAGGACGGCTCCGAGGACGCCAGGGAGAAGCTCGGCCGGATTGAGAAGGATATGGCGGAGCTTAACGAAAAACGGAGCGCCCTCCGGGCGCAGTGGATTAACGAGAAGGAAAGCATCGCCAATATCCGCAAGCTCAAGGAGAGCATCGAGCGGCTCGGGGGCGAGTCCGGGCGCGCCGAGCGCGACGGCGACCTGGCGCAGGCCGCCGAAATCCGCTACGGCCGGCTCCCGGAGCTTCAGCGCTCCCTCGAGGAGGAAGGCCGGAAGCTTGCGGAGAAGCAGTCCGCGCGGAAGATGCTCAAGGAGGAAGTCTCCGAGGAGGACGTGGCCGAGGTGGTCTCGCGCTGGACCGGGGTGCCGGTCTCCCGGATGCTCGAGGCCGAGGTGCGGAAGCTCATAAAGATGGAGGAGCGCATACGCATGCGCGTGGTGGGCCAGGACGAGGCCGTGGAGGCCGTCTCAAACGCCGTCAGGAGGGCGAGGGCGGGCATACAGGACCCGCAGAGGCCCATCGGCTCGTTCATCTTTCTCGGGCCAACGGGCGTGGGGAAGACCGAGCTTGCCAGGGCCCTGGCCGAGTTCCTCTTTGATGACGAAAACTTCATGACGCGCATAGACATGTCGGAGTACCAGGAGCGGCACACGGTCTCAAGGCTCATAGGCGCCCCCCCGGGCTACGTGGGCTACGAGGAGGGCGGCCAGCTTACCGAGGCCGTAAGGCGCAGGCCCTACAGCGTGATACTCTTTGACGAGGTGGAAAAGGCCCACCCCGAGGTCTTCAACCTCCTGCTCCAGGTGCTGGACGACGGCAGGCTCACCGACGGGCACGGCCGGCACGTGGACTTCCGCAACACCGTGGTCATCATGACCTCCAATATCGGGAGCACGCACATCCAGGAGATGCTGGAAGAAAGGGAGGAGCGCCCGGCCCACTGGGGGGTCCTCGGTTTCGACGACATCAGGGCCAGGGTCATGGAAGACATGCGGGGGCATTTCAGGCCCGAGTTCTTAAACCGCGTGGACGAGATAATCATCTTCAGGCCGCTTACCATGGAGCTGCTGAGAGAGATTGTGGACATACAGCTTGAGAGGATGAAGCGCTACGTCCTCAAGCAGGGCATCGACCTCTCCCTTACCGCGCCGGCCAGGGACAGGCTCGTGGAGGTCGGCTTCGACCCGGTCTACGGCGCGCGGCCCCTTAAGCGGGCCATACAGCGGGAGGTGCTGAACCCCCTGGCCATGAAGCTCCTGGACGGCACGTTCGTACGCGGCGACACCGTGGAGGCGGGCTTTACGGACGGCAAGGCGGAGTTCAGGAAAAAGGCGGCAGAGAAAGTGCAAAGCGGCGCATGAGACGCGGCTCTTCAGAGGGCGGGCTTGCGCCCGCCTTGCCGTTGATTTTCTCGCCTTTTTTTTGTTTGAATATTTCAGATAGCCCGCTTTTCCCCCGGCCCGGCCCGCATGGTGGAGGAAAAAGCCCGGTTTTTCCGGACATCAACCCTTAAACGGCAAGCCCTGCGGCAACTAACCGGAAAGGCAGTTGTTAAGGGGAGCATGAAATAGATTACATGACGAACACCGGCCTGGAACGAATCGATCCGGCTTCCCCCTTTGGAAAAGGGGGAATGAGGGGGATTTTTCTGAATATTCAAATCCCCCCCCGCCCCCCTTTGCTAAAGGGGGGTGTAAACTATTTTATGCTCTGAGCAATAATGATAGAAATCAGGAACCTCCATTTCAGCTATCCCCACGGTGGGGAGGTATTCGGCGGCCTGGACTTTGCGCTCCAAGAAGGCGGGCGCGTGGGGCTTGTGGGGCCCACCGGCTCCGGCAAGTCCACGCTCCTTCACCTCATCATGGGGCTTTTGTCCCCCCACGGGGGGGAGGTGGTTATTTTCGGAGAGCCGAGGAGGAAAGAGAGGGACTTCCTTGAAGTGCGGAGAAAAATCGGCCTTCTGTTTCAGGACTCCGACGACCAGCTCTTCTGCCCCACGGTGGAGGAGGACATCGCCTTCGGCCCCCTGAACCTCGGGCACGGTCACGCCGAGGCGAGGGAAATCGTAAGGGAATGCACCGGGGCGCTGGGGATAACGGGGCTTGAGAAAGATGTGACCCACAGGCTTTCCGGCGGCGAGAAGAGGCTCGTCTCTCTTGCCACCGTCCTTGCCATGCGGCCGGTGTGCTATTTGCTTGACGAGCCCACCTCCGGCCTCGACGAGGGGCACTCGGAGATGCTTTTAAGGTTTCTTAAGGAACGCGCAAAAACCTACGTAATCTCAAGCCACGACCGCGAGTTCCTGAAAGAGGCCACGGACCGTGTGATTGAGATTCAAACTCTCAAGACCCGGCGGTAAAGGCATCGCCACGCTCCTTGCCGGGGCCTTTCCGTGCCCCCGCTCTCCAGCCGTGCTTACCGTGTTTCCTTAAGAGGCTTAAACCTGCTTTATTTTTATCCTCCGCGGCCTTGCGGCCTCGGCCCTGGGAAGCACGAGCCTGAGCACGCCGTTTTTCATCGCGGCCTCGATGCGCTCCCGGTCTATATCCCCGGGCAGAGTAAAGGCTCGCTCGTAATCGCCAACGCCATACTCCCCGCGGGTGAGCCCGGAGCCCTCCCCGGCTTCCGATACCGCCCTGCCGCGGATGGTGAGCACGTCTTTTTCAATTGTGATGTCCACGGCCCTTCCGTCCACGCC
>CBDVCR010000008.1:0-34976 GCA_965372535.1 uncultured bacterium
ATGAGCCATGGCGCTACGAAAAGGCTTGACATTCAACACAGTTGCTTCGGGTTAGTGAGAATTACCAGGGAGGTTGTTGGCAAGCCGGCGTTGTAATGCCTCAAATCCAATATACATGAGGTTTTGGAAGGATTCAATGTCCGGTTAAAACTAACTGGTCAGCAAGTTTCCAAAGACACCGATATGGAAGAGCCTGCCGCGGAAATCAGAAAAATAATCAGCGCCAGGGGGCGTATCTCCTTCGCGGAATTCATGGAGAAGGCCCTTTATCTTCCGGGGAAGGGCTATTACACCCGTCAAGACACGGAGATAGGGAGGGCCGGGGATTACTATACAAGCCCGCACCTTCACCCGGCCTTCGGCGCCATGCTCGGCAGGCAGGCCGAGGAGATGTGGGAGTTCATGGGCAGGCCCGGTGCGTTCGACATCGTGGAAATAGGCGGCGGCAGGGGGTATTTATGCCTGGACATGATGGATTCCTTAAAGGAAAGGAAAATCCTCGACGCCCTTTGCTATACGATTGTGGAGTTGAACCCCGCCCTGGCGAGGAAGCAGAAAGAGCTTCTGGGGGCATACGCAGGCAGGGTCCGATGGGTCTCCTCTTTGTCTGAGCTGCACGATGTCAGGGGCATGGTACTTTCAAACGAAGTGCTCGACGCCCTCCCCGTCCATGTAATCGAGATAAGCGGGGGGCTCAAGGAAGTCTATGTCGATATTGGAGGAGAAGGTTTCAAGGAGCAGTTGGGGCCGCCGGGCGACGGGGCGCTTGAGGAATATCTGGGAGAGTTCTCGATAGACCTCCCGGAGGGGTACAGGACCGAGGTCAGCCTCGCCCTGAGACACTGGCTAAGGCAAGTCTCGTCCGCCCTGGCCGAGGGGTTCGTGCTCACCATAGACTACGGCTACCCCGCGGCTGACCTTTACAGCGAAGAGAGGACAAGGGGCACGCTCCTTTGCTATTACCGGCACCGCCTTGGCGAGGACCCCTTTGAGAACGTCGGAGAACAGGACATCACCGCCCATGTGAACTTCTCCGCGGTGAAAAAATGGGGAGAGGAGGCGGACCTGAAAACCATTGGCTTCTGCCCCCAGGGGACGTACCTCGTCTCTCTGGGCATAGACGAACTCATTGCCGAACTCTTCGAGAAATCCCCTGAATACGAGTTCGAGGCGGCCAGGATAAAGGGCCTGATATTGCCCGGCACCATCGGTGAATCCCACAAGGTCCTCATCCAGTACAAGGGGAAAGGAACGCCCACGCTGAGGGGGTTTAAGATGAGAAACCGGGCGAGCAGCCTTTAGGCAACCTCTAAAAATAGGTTTTGTATACGAGAGGGAGCGAAATCGCGGGAGCCTTGGAAGCGGGGGAAAAACGCCCGGAGGCGCGGCAGCGCTGCGTTGAGGACGTTATTGTCCCGATGACGATGTATGCCGCGATTGCAGCCCCTTGCAGTAAAAAGATATTTTTGGAGGTTGCCTTTAAATAAACGCCTTGAGCCTTTCGAGGCTTTTTACCAGGTCCTCCCGGTTATGCGCCTCTATGGTATGGATGATGTCCCTGCCCTTCAGGGCCTTGAAAAGCCCCTCGAAGTCGAAATTCCCGTCTCCCACGGCCTTGTGCTCGTCTGAGCCCCCATCGTTGTCGTGGAGGTGGAGTTCGACTATATGGCTCCCGATGCTTTCAATCCATACGGAGAGGGGCGCCCTGGAAAACAGGTTAAAATGGCCCGTGTCGAAGCATATCCCCATGTGCGGAGAGCCGAGCTCATCCATGAGCAGCCTGAGGTTGCCCGGCTCGTCCTCGAAGATGTTTTCAACGGCTATTTTCATCCCCCCCGAAGACGCCCGCTCGATGAACTCGGGCCAGAGCCCGAGGCTTCCCTCAAGCCATATGTCAACCCTGTGGGCGTACTTCCACTTCTCGTAGCCGGAGTGGAACACCACCGCCCTTGCCCCGAGGGCCTCGGCCGCGTCAAATGCCTGGGCGAACCTCTGGCGGGTAACTTCCCGCACCTTTCTGTCCACCCCGCCGGGGGAGAGGTCCATAAAGGGCGCATGCACGGTAATTGAGGGGGAGTGGACAAGAGAGCTTCTGAGGCCGCTGATTCCAGAGGGGGAAAGGCCGTCGAGCATCCCGGCGCTGAAAAATATCTCCAGGTCCAGCCGGCTTGCCCTGATATAATCCAGATGCTCCCCTATCATGTCATAGGGGATATGAACATGGGGGCCCGCCACTGCTCAGCCGGCGGCGGTCTTTGTCTCGGGCTTTTTCTCCGTCCCGCTTTCGGCTTTCGGCGTGCCGCTTTCGGCTTTCTGCTTGACGGTGGATGGCTTTTCCGAATCGGACTCTTTTGCGGAGGACGTATATCCATCGGCATACCAGCCGGAACCCTTGAGCACAAAAGAAGTGTTGGAGACAAGCTTGGCGAGCTCCCCCCTGCATTCGGGGCATTCCTTCAGAGGCACGTCGCTGAACTTCTGGATGACCTCAAGCATTTCTCCGCATCCATGACACCTGTACTCATATATGGGCATCTTAACCTCCGAAAAACTCTGAATATAACAACATATATTTTATACGAAAATATCCGGCCGGGTCAACAGGAAATTAGCACTCGTGGGTGTTGAGTGCTAATGCAGCCTCATCCACGCCTCCTCGGCGAACGTCCCGGCCGCCTCGGACAACATTCTTTTAATAAAAGGTTTTTTGGGCCTTATGACCACGGCCCTGCCGGGCTTGACGCCGGCCTCGGCGAAAAGCTCCTCCATGGCGGAGTCGAAATCCCTGATGCCGTCTATAAGGGATAATTCGACCGCCCGGCGGGCTGAGAAGACCTCTCCGGTGGCAAGCTCCCTTACTTTTTCCCGCTCCATCCCCCTGGCCTCGGCCACCATTTCGATGAACCTTTCGTAGATGTCCTGATGGAGTGCTTCCCAGCTCTTTTTCTCCTCCTCGGTGGACTCCCTGTGAAACAGCGACATGTCCTTCATCGCGCCCTTTTTCATCACCTCAAGCCCTATGCCCATCCTTTCCATCAGCTCCCTGACGACGGGTTTCAGCGAAAGCACCCCGATGCTTCCCACTACCGCGGTTGACGGGGCGTAGACCTTCCTTGCCGCGGAGGCCGCCATGTACCCCCCGGAGGCAGCCATCAGAGCATAGCAGTAGAGGGGTTTTTTGGCGTTAAGCCTCCTCAGGCGGTCATGGAGGCATTCGGAGGCCGCGGCGGAGCCGCCGGGGCTTTCGAGTTCAAGCATTACGCCCTTAAAGCCCTCGTTTTCCTCAAGAGCCTTGAAAAGCCTTAAGTACTCATCGATGCTCCGCCTGATTATGGCACCCGAAAGCGGCACTATCGCAAGCCGCGAGGGGATTATGGCCCTTAAGGCGCGTTTCAGCATGATTAGAGTTTAACAAAGCGCCATTCGCTTAACAAGTCCTGGCATCTACCGACAGACGAAGGCCCAATCGCAGCATATCATATTTTGAGAAACACCAACACCATGGACTTGTAGAAACGGATTCACTCCCATGAATTTCCATCCGTAATCAGCAGAACCGGCTCGGAACCGTTTTTTTCCGCTCTAATCATGCTTTCGGGCTTAATTTGCGCATTCCGGCCAGGGAGTACGCACATCGGGAAAATCCAGGGGAAAGAGAGCCTGCCCCTTTAAAGCAGCACCAGGTTGTCCCGGTGTATCACCTCGTCGGAGTAGCGGTAGCCGAGGGTTTTTTCTATCTGCGAGGTCTTCTGCCCCATTATCCTTTTTACTTCCTCGGACGAATAATTGGAAAGGCCCTTGGCCAGGCGGCTGCCCGAGGAATCGGCGCAGTAGACCGCATCTCCCGTCTGAAAAGCGCCCTCCACTCCCGTAATGCCGGATGGCAGGAGGCTCTTGTGCTTTTCCGAGACCGCCCTTGCCGCCCCGTCGTCGAGCGTTACCGTGCCCCTTGCGCGTATGCCGTAGGCAATCCAGCCCTTCCTTGCGGAGAGCCTGTCCTGTTCGGGCATGAACTCCGTGCCGGGAGATTTTCCGCTTATCAGGGAGGCAAGGAGCCGGGGCCTTGCGCCGTTTATGATGTTTACTGTAATGCCGGAGCGGGCCGCCTTCCGGGCCGCGAGGAGCTTTGAGTACATCCCCCCGGTGCCGACGGCGCTTGAGCTGTCGCCGGCTTTTTTCAGCATCGCGGGGGTGACTTTCTCCACCTTTCTTATAAGTGCCGCGGAGGGGTTTTTCATGGGGTCCTCCGAGTACAGGCCGTCCACGTCGGAGAGAATGACGAGCCTGTCGGCCTCGACAAGGGAGGCGACGAGGGAGGCGAGGTTGTCGTTGTCGCCGAAGCGTATCTCGTCGGTGGCCACAGTGTCGTTTTCGTTGACAATGGGGACGATACCGCGGGAAAGAAGAGTCGAAAGGGTGTTCCGGGCGTTTATGTACATCTTCCTGTCCGAGAGCCCGTCCCGCGTCAGCAGCACCTGCGCGACCTTTTTGCCGTGTTTGCCGAAACTCCGCTCGTAGGTCCATATAAGCGAGGACTGGCCCACCGCGGCGGCAGCCTGCTTGAGCTTTATGTCGGCGGGCTTTCCCCTTAGGCCGAGCTTCCTCATCCCGGCGGCGATGGCGCCCGAGGAGACCATGAGCACCTCGTGGCCCATGTCCTGTATGGCCGAGACGTTCGAGGCCAGGGAGCTTATGCGCCGCGTGTTAAGCCCCTCTTTTCCTGAGATTATGTTGCTCCCTATTTTTATGACAATTCTCATCAGTCCGCCGCTTTTCCCGATAAATACACCAAAAGCTCTTTTATCCCCTGCCCGGTCGCCGCCGATACGGGGTAAAAATCAACCCCATTAGTCTTACAATATTCCGCGAGCCTGTCAAGTCTCTTCCCGTCGCCCTTGATGTCCGTCTTCGTGCCCGCCACCGCCATGGGCTTCAGGGTAAGCTCCTCGCTGTAAAGGTGGAGCTCCCTGTTTATATTGAGCATGTTGTCCACCGGGTCTCCCTCGGCCATTTCCGATACGTCTACAAGGTGAAGAAGCAGCCGTGTGCGCTCCACGTGTCTCAAGAACTGAAAACCGAGTCCCGAGCCCCTGTGCGCCCCCTCGATGAGCCCCGGGATGTCGGCGACCACGAAACTCCTGAAGCCCTCCACCTTCACCACACCGAGGTTCGGCACGAGGGTGGTAAAAGGGTAGTCGGCTATCTTCGGCCTGGCGTTTGATACCACGGAAATCAGCGTGGACTTCCCGGCGTTCGGAAGGCCCACGAGCCCCACGTCCGCAAGGAGCTTAAGCTCGACGACAAGGTCTTTTTCTTCGCCTTCCAGCCCGGGCTGGGCATAACGCGGGGCCTGTCTGACGGGCGTGGCGAAGTGGGAGTTCCCAAGGCCGCCCTTTCCTCCACGGGCTATTATCTCGCTCATCCCGTGCGTGTCCATGTCCGCCAGCGTCTCGCCGGTCTCGGCGTCCCTGATGACCGTGCCCACGGGCACGGGAATTACAAGGTCCGCGCCGTCCTTGCCGTGTTTTTTCCGGCCCATGCCGTGCCGGCCCCCTTTGGCCTTGTAGGTGCGGTGGTAACGGAGGTCGAGCAGGGTGTTGAGCTGCTTGTCGGTACTGAAGACGATATGGCCGCCCCGCCCTCCGTCGCCGCCGTCGGGGCCGCCCCTGGGGACGAACTTCTCGCGCCTGAAGCTCACGCACCCCCTTCCGCCCCGGCCCGACGCCACATGGATTTTTACGTAGTCTATGAACTTCAGTGTCTCAGTCCCCCTTTATAGGGAATCTCAGCAACTTCCGGAGTTCCCGTTAAAAAATAACCACAAGGCACGGAGACACAGGGAAAATATGAAGAGAATTTCTTTAATCTCCGTGCCCCCCTGTCTTGTGTTTTAAAGCGCATTTCCCTCGCCAATAAAAAAAGGCGGCCGGGCCGCCTTTTCAGCATTCTGTTCCGGGCCGGCGTCAGGCCAGCGCAGGGTAGACGCTTACCCGCATCCTGCTCCTTCCCATCCTTTCAAAGGTCACCGTGCCGTCTATCAGGGAAAACAGGGTGTCGTCGGAGCCTTTGCCCACGTTTCTGCCCGGGTGCACCTTCGTGCCCCTCTGCCTTATCAGGATATTGCCGGCCCTGACAACCTGTCCGCCGAACTTCTTGACCCCAAGCCGCTTTGATTCGCTGTCGCGGCCGTTCCTTGAGCTGCCTACGCCTTTTTTATGAGCCATGTCAGACCCCCTGTATTTCCTTTATCTTCAAGGTGGTGAACTGCTGGCGGTGGCCCCTGAGCCTCCTCATGCCCTTCCTGGGCTTCTGCTTAAAGACCATCACTTTTTTCTGCTTCCCGGCGCCCACGACCTCGGCGCTTACGCTTGCGTTTTCAATGTACGGCGTGCCGAATACCGGACCATCGTCCCTGACCACGGCCAGCACCTTATCGAGCGTAACTTCCGCGCCCTCCTCGGCGTCGAGCTTTTCCACCTTTATGCTCTCGCCCGGCACGGCCTTGAACTGCTTGCCTCCTGTCTCCACTAACGCATACATAGTGCTCCTCCTAAGAATATATAATTAAACATAATTTTTGTAAAAATGTCAAACCGGCCTTCAGGAGGAAGCGGGGCGTGCAAAGGCGCCCATTATGCCATTAGGGGGAAGACTCGCCCCTCTCCTGAAGCCTGGAGAAATCCGCCACCACGAAGGCAAGCGACCATATCTCCTTTAGCATCGCCAGGCGGTTGTTCCTTAATTTTTCGTCCTTGTCCATTACAAGGACCTTGTCGAAGAAGGTGTTAATGGGGTCGGTGAGGGCCAGAAGCCGCTCGATGGCCCCGCCATACGAAACAGGGGCAACAAAGGCTTCCGATTCCCTGACCGACAGAAGCTTTTCGTGGAGCCTTCCTTCGGCATCCTCCACGAAAAGCGTCTTATCGGCGGGCGGGAGAGCATCCTCGGGGGTGATGTTTCGCACCCTCTTGATGGCGACGAGGAATTCGTTATAGCGTGCGTGGGTCTTGAACTCCTTCAGGGCGTCAAGCCTGCTGAGGAGGTCTTTAAGAGGCACATCCGCGGAACGGGAGATTACCGATTGTACGAGGTCGTGCTCATAACCCCTCGCACCCAGCAGGGGCTCAAGCCTCTGCCGGAAAAACTCAAGGACTTCTCCCTCGACATTCTCGGCCCCTTCCGCATTGGAAAGCGCCGGGCCGAGCACGTCCCTGATGGATATATCGAGGTCCCTTTCTGCGAGTATGGCTATAACCCCGAGGGCCTGCCTCCTCAGGGCGAAGGGGTCTTCCGAGCCCGTGGGCTTGAGCCCGATGGAGAAGAACGAGGCGAGGTTGTCAATCCTGTCGGCAAGCGCAAGCACGGCGCCGGTATCTGTCTCAGGCGCCCTGTCGCCCGAAAAGGCCGGAAGGTACTGCTCCATGATGGCATGGGCCACTTCTTCTTCCTCTCCGTCCTCCCGTGCATAGTACATGCCCATTATCCCCTGAAGCTCCGGGAACTCCCGGACCACGCCGGTCATGAGGTCGGTCTTTGAAAGCTCCGCGGCCCTGATGGCCTTTTCCTTTTTATCCGGGCAGAGGGCTTCTGCAAGCGCCACGGCCACGGCCCTTACCTTCAGGGTCTTGGCGTGGAGCGTACCGAGCCTGTCGTGAAATGTAACCTTCTTCAGCCCTTCCACCCTGTCGTCGAGCCTGACCTTTCTGTCCTCTTCAAAGTAAAACCTCGCGTCCTCGAACCTTGCCCTGAGGACGCGCTCGGCCCCTGTGCGAACCGTGTCCGCGTTGTCAGCAAATGTGTTGCTAACAATGATGAAATAATTCTTGAGCTTTTTATCCGCAAGGTTATTGACGACGGAAAAATACTTCTGATGCCCCCACATGACCGAACCGAGAAGCTCGTCGGGAAGATTGAGGTATTTTTCATCGAAAGAGCCGAGCACAACCTGGGGATACTCAACCAGGTCGGCGACCATCAGGGGATAGTTGTGAGAGATATAGAAGGGCGTTCCATCAACCGTCCGGCTCAATTCATCTGCTTGCCTCTTGATCATATCAACACGCTCGCTTTGGTCTACGACTACAAAGCGGCGTCGAAGCTCGTCAACATAATCAACGGGCTTCCTGAGAGCAAATGTTTTTGGGGCGAGGAACCTGTGGCCCCGGCTCCGGTTTCCGCTTTTTACGCCGTCGAGCTCGAAGGAGACCGGCTGGTTGCCGAAGATGGCCAGCACCCAGTGGATGGGCCGCGCGAACCTCATATCTCCCGAACCCCACCGCATGGACTTCGGGAAAGCAATGGATAGGATTACTTTCTTAAGTATTTCTGGAAGCAGTTCCTCCGTGGGCAGGCCCTTTTCCTTGATTTCTACAGCTACATATTCGCCCTTGCCCTCCTTGGGCTTTATGACAAGTTCCTTGGGGTCCACCCCCTGGGAGCGGGCGAACCCAAGGGCCGCCCTGGTGGGGTTGCCGTCCCTGTCGAAGGCTGCGGACTTAGGCGGGCCGAAAGCCTCTCTTACTCTGTCGCGCTGTCTGGGTGCTATATCAATTATAATGGCAAGCCTGCGGGGTGTGGCATAAACGGAACAAAGGGGTTTGTAATTTTCAACAGGGTAATCTATGTATTCTTGTCGAAGGATATCGGTAAAATTCGATAAAAGAGCGTTTCTCGCGACGGGCAGGAACCTGGCCGGTATCTCCTCGGCGCCTATCTCCAGAAGGACGGTCTTATTTCTCATCGGCCTCACCCCCGAGAAGCGGAAAGCCCATCTCCTCGCGCTGCCGATAGTAGCCTTTGGCGCAGTGCCTGGCGAGGTTTCTGACCCTCGCGATGTAGGCCGTCCGCTCGGTGACCGAGATGGCCCCCCTGGCGTCGAGGAGGTTGAAGGCGTGCGAGCACTTGAGGCACTGCTCATAGGCGGGGAGCACAAGGCCCTCCTTGCCCAGGCGGACGCTCTCGCGCTCGTGGGCATGGAACTGCTCCATGAGCAGGCCCGTGTCGGCCAGGTCGAAGTTGTACTTCGAGCCCTCCACCTCGTTCATGCGGTAGAGGTCGCCGTAGTTTATGCCGTCCGCCCAGCGGAGCCCGAAGACGTTGTCCACCTCCTGAAGATACATGGCAATCCTCTCAAGCCCGTAGGTTATCTCCACCGAGACGGGCCTGAGGTCGATGCCCCCCACCTGCTGGAAGTACGTAAACTGGGTGATTTCCATGCCGTCGAGCCATACCTCCCAACCCAGTCCCCACGCCCCAAGGGTGGGGGATTCCCAATCGTCCTCGACGAACCTGATGTCGTGCTTTTTCGCGTCGATGCCGAGGGCGGAGAGGCTTTTGAGGTAGATGTCCTGCGAGTCCAGTGGAGAAGGCTTTATGATTACCTGATACTGGTAGTAATGCTGGAGGCGGTTGGGGTTCTGGCCGTAGCGGCCGTCCGTGGGCCGCCGGGAGGGCTGCACGTAGGCGGTCTTCCAGGGCTCCGGCCCGAGGACTCGGAAAAACGTGGCCGGGTGGAACGTGCCCGCGCCCATCTCGGTGTCGTAGGGCTGCAGCACCACGCAGCCGTAGTCCGCCCAGAACCGCTGAAGGCGCAGTATCATCTCCTGAAAATACATGGAAGAGGAATTTTAATTAAATTTCAAGGGGGTTGTCAATCGGAGGTTCTGTCAAAATAAGCCTCCCTGCGGCAGAGACCGCAGGGCGTCCTGAAAAGGCAAGGAGTTGACGACCTTGCGGCAAGACCACGGGGAACGACCGGTGCATTCAAAAGTTGAAACATCCGCAATGTATTAGAAAAGGACCGTCACAACCGTTCCTCCCCTCCTTTCGAAATCAATTCTCCCCTTCAGCTGAGAAACCAGGGCGGTCACCAGCAGCATACCCATCGTGCCGGCGCCGTGGACGTCCAGCCCCTCGGGGAGCCCCGAGCCGTTGTCCCTTACAACAAGCCTGTATCCGTCTCCCCGAGACCTCATCTCGATATTGACTTTCCCGCCCCTGCCGTCTTTAAAGGGGTGTACTGCCGCATTAGTAATAAGTTCGTTCGCAAGCAACCCGCAGGGGACCGCGGTGTTTATATCCAGAGAGATTTTATCCGCCTCGACCGAATATGCAACGCTCCGCGGCTTCAGAGCGGTAAAAATGCTTTTTGCGAGATTTCTCAGGTACCCGCCAAAATCAATGCAAGCGAGCTTCCCGGATGCATAGAGGTTTTCGTGCACCAAAGCCATGGACTTGATGCGGGAGGCAATCTTCATCAGCGTCTTGCGGGTTTCCTGCTCGGCACTATAGCAGGCCTGCAGGTTCAGGATGCTCGTCATCAACTGCATGTTGTTTTTTGCCCGGTGGTGGACCTCCTTAAGAAGCGCCTCATTTTCACTCTCCGCCGCCCATATCCTTGCTTCCGCACTTGCGGGAATCTCAGCATGCTCATAACACTCGCGGTTATCGGCAATGTCCCTCGCTATCCTGAGCCGGACTATCCGGCCATCGACCCAGCGAAACGCCTTGTCCCTGAGCGAATGCCGCCGTCCGGTCTGTTCGTCATGGAAGCTCCAGACATGCTCTCCGGAGTCATCCGGATACAGTCTGCCGCTGAAGCAGAAATCGCAGGGTCCCGATTTGCCGGACGGCGATGTCTTGCGGCAGCTTCTTCCAACCAGTCCGCCAAAGAGCTCCTTTAAGCGCTTGTTAACATAAAGGATTTCGTCCCTTTCCACATCGACCACGCACACGACTATATCCAGGCCGTCCATCACCACGTCATACCAGATACACTTTCCCCTGCGCCCAGGACTGCATACAGGAGGCCCGAAGCAACCGGAATCTTATGGCAGCCTCAATAACCTCCTTAAGGTTTCCGATGATTGAAACGCCTTTATCCGGTACCGTTGAATTCCTGCACACGGAGCAGGACAATTTATGGGATTCCCAATCCATCCTTTTTTATGCGTTTCATGACGACTTCTCAAGGGCAAGCCCACCTTAAAGCGCAAATACCCCTGACTCGCCGGCGCTCTACTTTTAAAGTAAATCAAGGCCAATTTCTCGCAAAGATTCTTAAGGGCATCGGATATTTAAGATGCGGCGCAAAAGAAATGCCGCCTGGGAGACGGGCGCAAGGCAAATCTGCTGCGCAGACTTTTTTTCGACCCGAAACAAATCTCCCCCCTTCCGACAAACCATCGTCCGCAAATACCGCGTTAGATAGTGACCGCAATCCCTTAACCGCTTGGAAACATAATAAATTTTGTTTTTCAATTCCCCCACTGATGAGCTTTATTGAATCTTACAGGCTTAGGTTGATATTTACTAAGCGCCTGTCAGGTTTAACATAATACTACCTAACCGTTTATTTGTCAAGATTATATTTTTATTGCTTCTCAGTCCCTGTTTTTTTGCTGGAAAGAATGTAAAAGTCAGTGGACTTACTGCAAATTGGTTGTCACTTGATTAACAAACACGTTAAAGTCTAACTGAGGAGTGGAAATGAAACTGAAAAAACTGGCAGGCGCAAGAATCTACGAAATGAGAACCAGGGCCAAACTGACGCAGGAACAGGTCGCGGAAAAAGCCAACATCAGCAACGACACCATAAGCCGTATAGAACGCGGCATAAGAAGCCCGTCGTTCAACGTCCTCCAACGTCTGGCGAGCGTCTTTAACGTTGAGGTGCGCGAGCTGTTTAATTTCTCGGGCAGGGAGTTTCTTGACCGCGGTTTCCAGCTCGAACTCGTGGCGCTCTTGAATTATCTCCGGGACAAGACCCCATCCGAGATAAAGACGATTCACAAAATTGCGCTGGTTATTTTTGAAAACGAGAACCAGGACGAGTAATAAGAAATTATATCCGGCCAGGCAGAAACAGTATTGGTGAAAAAGCTTTCCACGCTGCCTTCCTTCGCTGCCGCCCAGGTGCTCGGTCATTACACCTGGCGGCCTCTCGTATGCCCGCCGCCATGGATATGCCGTGCCTTTGTTTTGTTATGATTGTAAAAAACCCCTGTGCAGCCTTACGGGGGGGAATCGGCATGCACAGGGGCAAGGTGAAGCTCCCCGCTCCAAACAGGCGGGGCACTCTATTTTCTTTTCTCAGCCGGCGTTGAATCCTTTCAAAGCCCCACGCATGGGGAATTCCGGGGGATTTATATGACGGCTTACCACCGGTTCCATAAGTAACTCCTGACTAATCCCTAATCCAATACAATGACCTGAAACCCGGCGGACACCCTCGACCCGCCCTCTTGTCATCATTTCCCATTGCGCCCACCTCCCCAAACCGTTAAGACCCCCACAAAATGCTCCGCATCGCAACATATCTTAGCTATCGCAAGTTTTGCTTATATTCGTAGAAGTCGCACTTTTTGCAATTGCCAAACTTCTCTGCAAAAATGCCTTGTACTTTGCCGCCGCACATTGTCCCTGCCACTCTCCAGCATGCTTTGCCCATCATGCTGGTTACCGCAGGGCAATCTTTTGTCACCTCTCTTCCGCACTTCTTGAACTCCCAACATTTCATCTGCATAACCGATTCTCCTTAAACAAATTTGAGGCGAATAAATATAGCACTATTCGGCCATTATGTCAACTATTGCTGCATTATGCCTTTCAGTCCCTTTTATTTTTCCTTAAAAGAATGAAAATGTGTACTTGCCACAGGTTGATTGTCACTTATTTGCAAGCACGCAAGAGTCTGAATTTAAGGAGAATTAATGGACCTGAAAAAACTGACGGGCGCAAGGATTTATGAATTACGGAGCAAAGCCAGACTGACCCAGGAGCAGGTCGCGGAAAAAGCCAATATAAGCAAGGATACCGTAAGCCGCATAGAACGGGGGATAAGGAGCCCGTCGTTTGACATACTTCAACGTCTGGCCGCTGTCTTCCAGGTGGAAGTCTGTGAGTTGTTCAATTTTTCGAACAAAAAATCCTTTGGGAATACTTATCACCTCGAACTGGTCAAGCTTCTGAATTACCTCGGGGATAAAACGCCGTCCAGCATAAAGACGATTCAAAAAATCGCACAAATACTCTTCGAACGTGAAAATAACATCGGAGACAGTAAAAAATAGAGATGCCCGCGGTTGGACTCACTTAAAATGATGAAAAATCCGGCAATCGGAAACATCATCCCTCAAACTTCTCCACAACGTTGCCATCCTCGTCGAAACGGCAGGCGCGCATGAAGGGGTCGTGGTAGAAGGTAAACCAGGCGCCTTCCCCGAGACCGGTCCTTTCCAACTCCTCCTTACGCTTTATGGACTCAAGGGGGAAGTTGTCATAGGCCGTGACCCATAAGGGGTTGAAGTGGACATGGGTGGGCAGGAGGTCGCCCATGTGAAGTGCGGCCTGCCCCTCCGACTCGACCTTTACCGCCTGGTGGCCTCTCGTATGCCCGCCGGTATGGAAAACCCGCACCCCTTCGACCACCGTAGCGTCTCCTTCCGCCAGGCGGAGGTTGCCGCTTTCTTTCAGTTGCTCGAAGTTTATGGGCCAGTAGGCATGGGAAGCGCGCCTGTCCGGGTTCATCGCGTCTTCCCACTCGCTCTTTTGCACAATGTGTTGCGCATCGGGAAAGGTAAGTTCTGCCTCCCCCTTTTCGTCGAACATGACTATGCCGCCCGCATGGTCGAAATCGCAGTGGGTAAGTACCACATGGGTCACGTCCCGCCTCGTTATCCCCAGGGCCTCCAGGTCTCCGGGCACGCTCCAGCGCTCTTTTACCCTGAAAATCTCTCGCTGTTTGACGGTAAGCTTGTTGCCAAGGCCGGTCTCGACAAGCACAAGCGCGCCCGGGGCCTTGACCAGTATGGGGGAGTTGCGCACCCGTATGTAATTTTCCTCGTCAGAGGGGTATTTTTTCGACCACAGCGCCTTGGGCACCACGCCGAATATGGCCCCCCCGTCAAACCCGGACGTTCCGCCGTTAAGCCAGAAAAGCTCAAGCCCGCCGACTCTCAAGCCTTGCTTCATTCACCAGGTACACGTTTTATTGCCCTGTTTCAGGCTCAACGGCTTCCCCCCTTTCCCCGGGGGCGACCCTGTCGATGTCCACGGGGATAAGGACAATCTCAATCCTTCTGTTTTTCGACCTTCCCTCCTCGGTCTCGTTGGAGGCCACGGGCATGTGCATGGAATACCCCGCAACGCTGATGAGGCCCGGGTCTATGCCTCCATGCTCGGTAAGATACCGCACCACGTTTGATGCCCTCGCGGTGGAAAGCTCCCAGTTGGTGGGGAACCTCTCCTTGAGCTTCGCCCCGATCCCGACGTTGTCGGTATGGCCCTCGATGCGTATCTGCTTGTCGGAGACCTTTACGAGTATCCCGGCCACCCTGTCGAGCACCTTGCTGCCGCCGCTTTTGATCTTGTCGCTCCCGGAGCCGAACAGCACCTTGTCCACCATGCTCAGGGAGAGTTTGTCCCTTAGCTGATTGACCTGTATCCTGCCCTCCTCGATTTCCTCGTTCAGTTCCGAGACCAGTTCGTCATACGTCCCCTTAAGCTCTGCCACGGCTTTTTTCCTGGCCTCGACGGCCTCCTGCTTTTCCTTGTCGAGTTTTTCGAGTTCAGCTCTCAGCCCCGCGACCTCCAGGCTCTTGCTGGCAAGTTCGTCCTCGAGCACCTTCGCATTGGCATGTGTCTCGGAGAGCCGGAAGCTGAGCTCGGTAGCCTCTTTTACAAGTTCGAGATTGTCGGCCTCCATCCTCTGGGAAAGCCTCGCGTTTGCATCGAGGAGCTCGGCCTCGCCCTTCCTGAGCTTCTTCAACTCGGCGGTCAGCCGGGCGGCGGCCTCCGAGTGCTCGGCCTCGGTGGCCTTAATACTTTCCTCCAAAGTGGTCACATAGTCCTTGAGCGAGCCTATCTCGGTAAGCCTCGCCTTGTACTCTTTTGACGAAACACACCCCGAAGCCACAAGGACCGCCATCACCGCGACAAGCATGCTTTTGAGCCTCATAACGAAACCCCTCCATATAATATAGAATAATGTGCTGCTTACATATTCTGGACAAACAAACGCGAAAAGGCAAGCCCGGCAAAAGGCGGGAACTTCTTCCGGCTATTTCAGCAGTTTTGTATCAGGGTGTTCCTTAAGCCACCTCTCAAGACTGGTGTCGTCCGAGTCCAGCTTGGGCAGCCATTGCTTGAAATACTTCCCCTGTATGCCCTTCAGCCCTTTACGGTACGGATACCATATTGTGCCGGTCTCCCTGTCATACAGGACGAAGGTGCGGTCGTACGTCCAGCCCGAGGGGACAATGGTAAGCTTTTGCCCGTCGATTTCGCGGCTGTACACAGCCGCCAGGTCTGCCAGGGGTCAATACCCCACGGCGATGGGCTTTGCGCCCAGATGGGTGTTGGCTATCTCATGGCGCGAAAGAGTAAGCACGGAATAAGCGTGGGCAGTGTCCTCGCCGGCGATGCCGATTACGCGCATCTCCTTTGATACATCCCCGGCATATTCACCCAGGCGGCTATCGTCCAGGGGGGTGAAGGCGTCCCTGCCAAGCCCGTACCGGAACTTCTCAGGCTTAAACCCCAGTGACTCGGCCTGGGCCACGTCCCATCGCTCCCCGGTCCTGTCCACAATATAGACCTTCCCGTCTTCCCTTTCCACAAAGGAATAAACCCTCCCGGGGCCAGTGCATGCGATTAAGCCGATGAGGGGCACTGAAAACAGCACTATCGCCAACCTTGCCGACATAAGCGCCTCCCGTATTTGAATGTCATGCTTGGATTTTTTCACAAACAAACGGCCCTGTCCATGAAAATATGCTGGCGGCCCGGCTGCCGATACACGTTTTTTCCTTGACATCACCTCTGGTAGTAATTATAATTCCACAACCTTATTTTAGTGGGGGGTAATTCAATTCCAAAAGGGGGCAATAATTATGAAAACAGCACTCAGACTTTTTACCGTTACATTAATATCCGTTTTTCTCCTTGCGGCCTGCGGAGGGAGCGGAGGAGGCGGCGGGACGGCCTCCTACATCATAGGCGTTACGGTCACCGGCCTTGAGGGCAGCGGACTTGTGCTCCAGAATAACGCCGGAGATGACCTTGCAATAAGCGCAAACGGCTCTTTCACCTTTTCGACGCCCGTTGCAAACGGCGCGGACTACAGCGTCACGGTCCTGACCCAACCCACGGGGCCAAACCAGACCTGCACGGTCAATGGCACGGGCACGGTAAGCGGCGCGGACGTGATGGACGTTACGGTCATCTGCTCAACGGAGGCATATACCATAGGCGGCACGGTAAGCGGCCTTTTGGGTGCGGGGCTTGTGCTACAGAATAACGGGGGCGACGACCTTGAGATAACCTCCGGCGCGACGTCGTTTACCTTCGCCACCCCCGTGGCCGACACGGCGGGTTACGCGGTGACGGTCCTCACCCAGCCGAGCAGTCCCTACCAGACCTGCACGGTCACTGGCGGCGCGGGCACGGTAAGCGGCGCGGACGTGACGGACGTTACGGTCACCTGCTCGGGTAACGCATATGCCATAGGCGGCACGGCGAGCGGCATCGCGGGGAGCGTAGTGCTCCAAAACAACGGGGGCGACGACCTCATGCTGACCGCCGACGGGACGTTCAGCTTTGCCACCCCCGTTGCTAACACTGTAGGTTACGAGGTGACGATATTTTCGTCCATTGGGCATGTCTGCACGCTTTCAAGCGCCAGTGGCACGGTAAGCGGCTCAAACGTGGCGAACGTGGCGCTATCGTGTACGCCGGTCTCAGTTTCGGCTTTATATAACACTAACGGCGCTGACTGGAACGATTATGTAAAAAATGACGGGACGGACATCTATACCGCCTTGGATACGGACTGCACCGGGGCGGAGACTGGAGGCTACAGCGCCTGTCTGCACGGGGGAGAGATTAGGGTGGTGGAGGTCCCCGGCAAGTCCACCTGCACCGGGCTTACCGTCTCCGAAGTCCTGGGGGCGTTCGACTGGACATGCGGCGACTCGACCGGCACGGCCAGGTTCATCTCGACCGGGCTTAAGGACGGAAAGAACCTCTCGGACCTCCTGGACTTCACGACTCCGGCGTGGGAGCAGAACTCTGTCACGGTACTGGACGGTGGGGTAGAGCACTTCACCACGGCGCCCGCCGCGTGGTGGACAAACCCCGTGGCGGTTGACAACGACGGCGGCTACCTGAACAATGCCGGGACTATATATGTTGTAACAGCGAGCAGCGATCTTCCAGAGGGGTACATAATCAACGCCTCCTCCGTGGGGCTTGTGGGCCAGCCGGGTGTGATAATAAACGGCCCCGGGGCCGGAGCGGGCTCTTATGTCGTCTCGGCGGACGGCTCAGTCGAGGCCAGGGACTTCCTCTGGGTCGAGGGCTCGGTGGATGCGACCGGAGGCGAAGTGGGGGTTTTCCTCAAAAGTGTCGGTTTCTCGGTGCTCAGGAACGTAACAGCGGAAAACACAGATATCGGGGATTATGTCTGGGTAGGCATCTGCCTTGCCCAGTCCTCGAACAACACGCTCTCCGGCATCACCGCCTCAAACAACCACATGGGCGTCAGACTCGCAGCCTCCTCGAACAACAACACGCTCTACGGGATAACCGCAGCGAACAACAACATCGGCGTCGATTTTTGGTTCTCCTCGAACAACACTCTCTCCAGGGTCACTGCCTCGAACAACGGCACCGGCGTCGGGCTCGGGTTCTCCTCGAACAACACCATCACCGGGGTAACGGCAGCGAACAACGCTAACAATGGCGTCCTCCTCATCGGGGAATCCTCAAACAATACGCTCTCCGGAGTCACGGCAGCGAACAACGCTAACAACGGCGTCTGGCTCTACTCCTCAGCGGACAACAACACGCTCTCCGGCGTCGCGGCCTCGAACAACGGTGAACGCGGCGTCTCCCTCGACTCCTCCTCGAACAACTACTTCACCGGCCCTCTCAAGGTGGGCAATAACGGGTTGGGCGATTGCTACGTCAGTGGCGGCACGAACCCCGGGCTGGTGGGCACAACGTGCACCACGAGCGGCGATTATGGCTCAGGCGGCACGGGCGGTTATGGCATCGGCAATATCTCCGATGCCGCGCTTTATAACAGCGTCACCCTGGCCGGCTCCTTTGTAGCCAAAGTGGTCGCGGACGACAGCGTAAACGCAAGCGATACGGGCAGCGCGGTCGCCTACCCCGCGGACCCTTCTACCTTCGACTGGACGAACTTCGAAAATCCCTTCCGAGGCTGGGGCCTGGACGGCGCCTTCGGCCAGGCAGACAGCCGGGGCCGCTTCTTCGACGAATGCTCTAACTTTTATTATTCCAACCAGACGGACTGTGAAGCGAACGAAGGTACATGGAACGGCGCGGGCCGCATCTGGGACTGGTCGCTCCTGGCTACGGACACGGTGATAAGGGGCGCCCTTACGCTCCCCACAGGCGACGACACGCTCACGCACACCTGGTATTCGACTACTGCAGCAAATCAGACAGACTGTGACGTCGAGTTCCCGGGCTCGCTCTGGAATGCCACGGACAGTGTCTGCGAGACCACGCTGCTCCGGAACGCAATCGAGGTCCAGGGCGACGGCCTGGCCAACGAAAACACGCTCTGCGAGTCCGGCGAGACCTGCCTCTACATGCCGAACATCGGGAGCTACCAGGGCCACGGAAACCTGGTGGACGCCGGGGCGTTCACGGACGGCGATCCCGCCACTGGCATTACTGGCGTTACGCTTATGAAGTACGAGACGAACGGCTACTGAGAAAAAAGCTCCTAAAAGGCGGGGCTTCGGCCCCGCCTTTTTTTTAGGGAGGTTGGGGGTGGAAAGAAAGGATTAAAAGGGAAAAAGAGTGAACTCCTCAAGGTGAACCCGTTCACATGGACAAGTTCCGCGCAGGGGGATTACAATGGGCGGTGGAATGTTCTTTGACATGGGAGAAAATGAGGCGCGGCGGGGAAAGACGAGATTGCTTCGGCCCTTCGACAGGCTCAGGATGCCATGCAATGAGGGCGGGTTCGCCTTGAACACCCCTTGAACACCCGGCTGACGGCGGAAGCTATTGATATTTAAACAAAATTCCTGTGAAAACCTCCGGGAGATTGAACACTATAAAAAAAGCGCGGGAAAAGACAGAAATTGTAGACAGGAGAAAAAGCGTGAGCAGCGGTTCAGGCGATTCTGAAAGGAGCGCTCATGGACCTTGACCCGGACATGCACGAGCACTAAAAAAGAGAACAAGCAATCAAGATAACACTCACAGGCATAGGCGGGGTTGGGAAACCCCGCCTATCGAGATGCAGCCCTAATACCTCCCGCCTATCGGGTTATATCAGGACAATATCAAAGTATCCCGATGAATATTCCATCTATACTTTATGAAACGGCTTGTACCCGGAAAAAGCTCGTGCTCATGGAATTCCGGAGCACTCGCCCTTCGGGTTAAACAGGTTCGAGCACATGCGAAGGCAATGTGTTAACATCTTAAGCAAGGCATATGGAAACACCCCCGAAAAAGGCAAAACTCTACGGGCTGAGCACGTGCCCGGTCTGTAAGAGGCTCAGGGAATTCCTCGAAAAACAGGGCGTGGAGTTCGAAAATATAGACGTTGACACCCTGGACAGCGGGGAGCAGTGGGTCATGTCCAAAGAACTGAAAAAGCATAACCCCGGGGCCACTTACCCAACCCTCGTGGTCGAGGAAGTCATAACCGAATACGACGAGGAGAAGATAAAAAAGGCCCTGGGACTGAAATGACGCCGGAAAAACTCTACGAGGCGCTCTCGAAGTTCGCCGAGGCCAGGGGGATGGAGCTGAACGCCGGGAAGGCCCACGTCATGGACATCATGCGGGGGCTTCTAAGAAACGAACAACGCTACGGCTACCGCTCCTGCCCCTGCCGCCTCGCCAAAAACGACAGGGAAGAAGACCGGGACATCGTCTGCCCCTGCATCTACATGCCCCCGGACGTGGAGGAGTTCGGAAGCTGCTACTGCGGCCTCTACGTCTCCGGAAAGTGGAACGAGGGGAAGACGCCCCACGTCAAGACGCCGGAACGAAGGCCGATGGATTCGAGGTAGGCATCCCGTTTTCCTCTTCGGAAAAAATCATGGTCAGCGACTGCTGAGGTCATTTTGCTCTTAGGTCAACCGCTCAGTGGAGAGCTTGCCGTCATTGTGCTTTATAATGCGGGATTAATATAATAAAACATGAAAAAACCAATGCTTATACTCCTTGCCGTTATCCTCGTCACGATTCTTTTTCTCTTTCTCGCCTTCAGGGACGGGGAAGTAAAATTAAAATTCAAGACAGTAAAGGTTATCAGGGGCGACATCGTCGAGATCGTCACGGCATCGGGCATTGTGAACCCCGTAAACACTGTCCTTGTCGGCACCCAGGTCTCCGGCACGATAAGCCGTATATATGCTGATTTCAATTCTTCGGTAAAAAAGGGCCAGTTGATAGCGGAGGTAGACCCCGCGATACTCGAAGCAAAGCTTGAGCAGTCAAAAGCGAGCCTTATGCAGACAAGAGCGGACCTGGAAATGTCAGAGGCCGCTTTATTGAACTCAAAACGTGAAATGGACCGTAAAAAAAATCTGTTTTCAAAGGAGATAATCCCCAAGAGCGAGTTCGACGTGGCCGAGACCGGTTATATAACCGCCAGGGCCCGGGTAAGCGCAGCCAGAGCCCGAATTACACAGGCAGAGGCTACTCTTAAGCAGGACGATACCAACCTCAGGTACACCCGGATACTGTCCCCGGTGGACGGGATTGTTGTTTCAAGGAACGTAAATGTGGGGCAGACGGTTGCAGCAAGCTTCCAGACCCCTACGCTCTTTACCATTGCCGAGGACCTGACCAAAATGCAGGTTGACACAAGCGTGGACGAGGCGGACATCGGAAAAATCGAAGTCGGCCAGGAGGTGGAATTTACAGTAGACGCATACGCGGACACTACGTTCAAGGGAGGCGTATCACAGGTACGGATAGCGCCTGTGATAATCGAAAACGTGGTCACATATGATGCGGTAGTTAAGGTGGACAACACCGAACTGAAACTCAAACCCGGCATGACGGCCACGGTATCGATAATTACATCGGAGAGAAAAGGGGTTCTGCTGGTCCCGAACTCCGCCCTGAGATTCACGCATGCGGAATCGGGCAAACCGGCCCGTTATGACAGCCCGGGCATATGGATGCTCAGAAACGGGGTTCCGGAGCGCACGGAGATAACCACGGGCATAAGCGACGGGAAATACATCGAGATAACCTCTGGAGATATCAAAGAGGGACAGGAAATAATCGTGGAATCCCAGACAAAACCACAAAAGGGTTCCCGTGCCGGCGGCAGGTGGAGATTCCTGTAGCATGGCCCTTATCGAGACCGAGGACATCACCAAGTTCTACAGCCTGGGCGATGCGGGCATCAATGCCCTCCAGGGCATATCCCTGAATATAGAGGAGGGGGAGTTTGTCTCCATAATGGGGCCTTCGGGCTCGGGCAAGTCTACTTTTATGAACATCCTTGGATGCCTGGACAAACCCTCCGGCGGCAGATACTTCCTTGACGGCATAAATATGGGCGCCCTTGACAGGGACGAGCTTGCCGGGATAAGAAATCAAAAAATAGGTTTCGTGTTCCAGGGGTTCAGCCTCCTCCCCAGAACTTCGGCCCTTGAGAATGTTGAACTACCCATGCTCTACAAAGTGGCGTCGGCCAGGCACAGGAGGGAACGGGCGCTTGAGGCCCTCAGAGAGGTGGGGCTTGAAAACAGAAAAGAGCACCGTCCGAACCAGCTCTCAGGGGGCCAGCAGCAGAGGGTTGCCATTGCCAGGGCGATAGTAAACAACGCACCCATGATATTTGCCGACGAGCCTACCGGAAACATCGACACGAAAACAAGCGCCGAGATAATGGAGATGCTCTTAAGTCTCAACAAAAACTCTAATAAAACGGTTGTACTCATAACCCATGAGCATAATATTGCCGCATATGGCAGGAGGATAATAAAATTCCTTGACGGAAGGGTTATAAGCGACGAACCCGTTGGCGCCGATGTTTGACATGCCCTCCACGATAAAGATTTCCCTGCGGGCGCTTGCCGTCAACAAGATGCGCTCCGGCCTTACGATGCTTGGCGTAATCATCGGCGTAGGGGCGGTGATAACCATGCTCGCCGTGGGGAAAGGGGCAAGCCGGAGGATATCCGAGCAGATAGCAAGTATTGGGAGCAACCTGCTTATCATACTTCCGGGTGCAACCACCGCAGGCGGGGTGCGAATGGGGTCCGGGACCCAACCCACCCTCACACTGGCAGACGCCGAAGCGATTCTGGAGGAATGCCCCGCGGTACTCGATGTAGCCCCGGACCTGAGCGGAATAGCGCATGTGGTATACGGGAACCAGAACTGGCCTTCAGGCATCAGGGGGACGACGCCGAACTTTCTTAGCGTAAGAGACTGGCCCCTTGCCGAGGGCAGAATGTTTACCGGGCAGGACGTAAGAAGCGCCTCGAAGGTCGCCGTACTGGGCCAGACCGTGCTCAGGAACCTTTTTGGCGACGTAACCCCCGTCGGCAAGACCATAAGGATAAAGAAAATCCCTTTCAAGGTCATCGGCGTGCTGGCGGAAAAAGGGCAGTCGGCCAGGGGCAGGGACCAGGACGAGACCGTAATCGTACCCGTAACCACCGCGCAGAAAAAACTTTTCAAGATAGCGTTTCCGGGCATGGTGCGCATTATCTTCGTAAAGGCAAGGGGCTTTGACGACCTTCCTGCAGCGGAAAGTCAGATAACAGCCCTCCTGAGGCAGAAACACCATATCGGCCCAAGGGAGGAGAACGATTTTACCATCAGAAACATAACCGAGAGGATGCAGGCATATGAGGAATCCTCCAGAGTCATGGCCATGCTTCTTGGGGCCATTGCCTCTGTTTCGCTTCTGGTCGGCGGCATCGGCATAATGAACATAATGCTCGTATCGGTTACGGAAAGGACAAGGGAGATAGGCATAAGAATGGCTGTGGGCGCAAAGACCTGGGATATACGGATGCAGTTTCTTGTCGAGGCGCTGACGTTGTCATTAATCGGCGGGCTCGCCGGTATTATTCTCGGCGTATCAGCCTCAAAATTGCTTTCATACTTTATGGGGTGGTCCACCATCATATCACCGGCCCTTGCCGCCCTTGCCTTCAGCTTCTCCGGCCTGGTCGGCCTGTTCTTCGGTTTTTATCCAGCGTATAAAGCCTCCCTGCTAAGCCCCATAGACGCGTTACGGTATGAATGATTGCCCTTGTGTCTCGAAGTAGTGGAACAAGGGCGAAATTCCCCGCGTAAAGACGCCGGAACGAAGGCCGGTGGAATTAAGATAACCAGAGGCAGGCCGGTGTTCTATTCAACCTTCTCAAAGGCGCTCTTCTTCGACCCGCAGATGGGGCACTCCTCGGGGGGCGCGCCCTCCACGGTATTTCCGCAGACCTTACAGACGCAGTAGTCCACCTCTTCGTTATTTCCCAGTTCGTCAAGGGCCTTTTTGTAGAGGGCCGCGTGGATTTTCTCCACCGCGTTGGCGTAGTTGAACGTCCGGACCGCCTGCTTGTTGCCCTCCTCCTCCGCGTCCACTATCATGGGAGGGTACATGTTCTCGAACTCGTAAGTCTCGCCCCCCAGGGCCTCCCTGAGGTTATCGGCCGTGCCCTTTACGCCGCCAAGGGCCCTCAGGTGGTTATGGGCGTGCACGGTCTCGGCCCGGGCCGCGGCCCTGAAAAGTCCGGCCACCTGCTTGTTGCCCTCTTTTTCCGCTTTTTCGGCAAACGCGAGATATTTCCTGTTGGCCTGCGACTCGCCGGCAAAAGCCTGCCTGAGGTTTTCTTCGGTCCTTGGCATTAATACTCCTCCTTATGGTTTCAGCGTTACCCCTGCCTGGCCATTGTCCCGGCCTCTACCCACATTTGGGACAGACGCCGTAAAACTCCACATGGCTGCCCACCAGCTCGTAAGAGCCTCTCTCCTTATCGGATATTTCGAGTTCGAATGTCCTGAATATGTCCTTAATCTTTCCGCACCTTATGCACATAAGGTGGTGGTGGTTTTCGGGGTTGGGGTCATAGCGCTTTCTTGCCGGGTCAATGGTAAGTTCGAGCAACTTGCCCCTCGCCTTCAGGGCCTCAAGCGTGTTATAGACCGTGGCAAAAGACATCGTAGGGAACCTGTCCTTTACCGCCCCGAAAATCTCCTCCGCAGAGGGGTGTCTCGTGTTGCCCTCAAGAAACTCCAATATGGCAAGCCTCTGCGGAGTAAGCTTCATCCCCATGTCCCTGAACCTCTCCATAGCCCCTCTCTTGTTTAGAATGCTTCTTTGGTTATAATTATTACCCCCCGGGTCCCTTCTGTCAAGCAAAAAACGCATCGAGCGTACAAATAGAAATTATATACGAATCAACCCTCATTTGTAAGAAAAAAATTGTTCTGCCGCCTCTTTTCCTCGGGGGTTTATTTATCGGGGGTTTATTTATAAGATATTCTTATAAGATTAATTATTGAAATGAATGCCTCGGTTTAATTAAAATAATAACTCTGGTTTTTTTCCAGAGGGGAGTTTTATCGAGGGGAGACACTATCTGAATGCACACACAGACCATGGCCGGGCTGTCGCAGGGAGATATGCAGGCGGGCCTCCTGGAAATATACGAAAAGTACCGCAACACGCCGGGCAGCACCATCCCCATACTGCAGGACATCCAGGAGCTCTGCGGGTATCTTCCCGAGGAGGCGGTAAACTGGATAGCCGACAGGATGGGCCTCCCGAGGAGCGGGTTTTTCGGCGTTGCGACTTTTTATTCCCAGTTCTACCTCAAGCCAAGGGGGAAGAACATAGTGACCGTCTGCTGCGGCACGGCATGCCACGTAAAGGGCTCCGAGAAAATCCTCACACGCCTTCAAAGGGAGCTGGACCTCAAGGACGGGCAGGACACTACTGACGATATGAGCATCACCCTGGAGAAGGTCAACTGCGTGGGGGCGTGCAGCATCGCCCCGGTGGTCATCATCAACAAAAAAATACACGGCAAGGCCGCCTCCGAAAAAATCATAAAACAGACCCGGACAATCGCCAGGAAGAAGGGCAACGATGGCGAAGAAGAATAAGGACGTGGAAATAAAGGTCTGCATGGGCACGGGCGGAATATCCGCCGGAGGCACGCAGGTGATGGAGGAGTTCGACGACCACCTTAAGGCCGTGGGCATCGAGGCCTCGGTAAACGAACACTGCTCCATGCACAAGGTCGGCTGCCGCGGCCTCTGCGCAAAGGACGTCCTGGTTGACGTCATCATCGGGGGGGAGAAGTCCACCTACGAATACATACAGCCCGGCATGGTTGAAAAGATTGTCCATGAGCATATATCCGGCGGCGCGCCGGTGGAGGAATGGCTCGTAAAGGAGGACTACCACAATTTCCACGGTAAACAGGTGAAGGTGGTCCTCTCCGACTGCGGCGTAATAGACCCCGAGGACATCGACGCATACATCGCGGTAAAAGGTTACGAAGGGGTCGAAAAGGTGCTGAAAACCCTTTCCCCCGAAGATGCAAGGGAGATTATCAAAAGCTCCGGCCTGAGGGGGCGCGGAGGGGCAGGTTTCCCCACCGGGCTCAAGTGGGAGTTCTGCTCGAAGAACGAGGCCGACAGGAAATACATTATATGCAACGCCGACGAGGGCGACCCCGGCGCTTTCATGGACCGCTCGGTCATAGAGGGCAACCCCCACGCCGTAATCGAGGGCATGACAATAGGGGCATACGCCATAGGGGCCTCGGAAGGATATGTCTACATCAGGGCCGAGTACCCCCTTGCGGTGGAAAGGCTCAGGCTGGCCCTTGTTAGGGCCAGGGAGCGCAACCTCCTCGGGGAGGACATCCTGGGCACGGGGTTTAACTTCGACATCAAGGTAAAGCTCGGCGCGGGCGCATTCGTCTGCGGCGAGGAGACGGCGCTTATCGCCTCCATAGAGGGGGAAAGGGGCATGCCCAGGGCCAAGCCGCCCTTCCCGGCCCAGAGCGGGCTATGGGGCAAACCCACGGTCATCAACAACGTGGAGACATTCGCGAACGTCCCCCATATCATACGCAACGGCCCGGAGTGGTTCTCCTCCTACGGCACCGAAAAGTCAAAGGGCACCAAGGTCTTCGCCGTTACCGGGAAAATCCTAAACTCCGGCCTAATCGAGATACCGATGGGCATGACCCTCAGGGAAATCATCTTTGACATCGGCGGGGGGATTGAAAACAACAGGAAGTTCAAGGCCGTCCAGACCGGCGGCCCCTCCGGCGGCTGCATAACGGCCGACATGCTCGACATCAAAGTGGATTTCGAGTCCCTTGCGGCCGTCGGCTCCATCGTGGGCTCAGGCGGCATGATAGTCCTCGACGAGGACGACTGCATGGTCAACGTGTCCAAGTACTTCCTCCAGTTCACCCGCGAGGAGTCCTGCGGAAAGTGCGTCCCGTGCAGGGTGGGCACCAAGAGGCTTTACGAGATACTTGACAGGATAACAAAGGGCAAGGGCCGCGAAGGCGACCTCGAACTCCTCGAAACACTCGGCAGCGACATAAAGCAGGCATCCCTCTGCGGGCTCGGGCAGACCGCCCCGAACCCCGTGCTCAGCACCCTTAAATACTTCCGCGACGAGTACGAGGCCCACATGGAGGGCAGGTGCCCGGCCAAGGGGTGCAGGGAACTCCTCACCTACACCATAATCGAGGAACTCTGCACGGGCTGCGGGGCATGCATGAGGGCCTGTGCCTCGGGGGCCATCACCGGGGAGAAGAAGAAACCCCATGTAATAGACCAGGGCTTGTGCATTAAATGCGGCGCCTGCTTTGACGTATGCAAGTTCAAATCGGTCGACAGGGAGTAGGACATGGTAAACCTAACGATAGACGGAAAGACGGTCAGCGCGGCTCCGGGCACGACCGTGCTCAATGCGGCCTCCTCGGCGGGCATCTCCATCCCCACCCTGTGCCACCATCCCAAACTCACACCCTTCGGCGGGTGCAGGTTATGCATAGTGGAGATAAAGGGAATCCCAAGGCCCGTTACGTCCTGCACCACGCCGGTCACCGAGGGCATGGAGGTCAGCACCTCCACCCCCCGGCTCGAACAACTCAGAAAGACGGTACTCGAACTCATACTTTCGGACCACCCCAACGCCTGCATGACGTGCGAGAAGGCGGGCGACTGCACGCTCCAGGAGATGGCTTATCACTACGGCATCGAGGAAAACCGTTTCGGGGGCGAACGGAGGGTCTACGAAAAAAGAGACGGCAACCCGTTTATCGAGCGCGACATGGAAAAGTGCATCCTCTGCGGAAGGTGCGTCAAGGTCTGCGACGAGGTGCAGGGCGTGGGCGCAATCGACTTCGCCTACCGGGGGTTTAATTCCAAGGTCTGCCCCCCTTACGAGCACGACCTCGACTGCGAGTTCTGCGGCCAGTGCGTGGCGGTCTGCCCCACAGGCGCCCTTACGGGGAAGGCGTGGACCCATAAGGGCAGGCAGAGAGGCGTGAGGAAGGTAAACACCGTCTGCCCTTACTGCGGCACGGGCTGCAACCTGACCCTGCACGTAAAGGGAGGCGAGGTCATACGGGTGACCTCGCCCGCAAGCACCTGGAACGAGGGATGGCTCTGCGTGAAGGGCAGGTTCGGCTATGAGTTCATCAACAGCCCGGACAGGCTCAAAACGCCCATGATAAGGAAAAACGGCAAGTTAGTGGAGGCCACCTGGGACGAGGCCATGGATTACACGGCGAAAAAGCTCGGCGAAATCAAGCAGGAGCACGGCCCTGACGCCATCGGAGGGCTGTCCTCGGCCCGTTGCACCAACGAGGAAAACTATCTCTTCCAGAAATTCATGCGCGCGGCGGTCGGCGCCAATAACGTTGACCACTGCGCGCGTCTCTGACACTCGCCCACGGTGGCCAGTTTGGCCGCAAGCCTGGGCTCGGGGGCCATGACGAACTCCATCAGGGAAATCGAGGATATGGAGGTCATCTTCATCATCGGCTCCAATACCAAGGAGACCCACCCGGTCATCGCCAACAGGATGATAAAGGCGTACCGGAAAGGCGCGAAAATCATCGTCGCGGACCCCAGGAGGGTCCCGATGGTGAAGTTCGCGGAAGTTTTCCTGAGGCTCAAGCCGGGCACCGACATAGCCCTCCTGAACGGCATGGCCCATGTGATACTCAAGGAGGGGCTTGAGGACAAGGGATTTATCGAGAAGCACACCGAGGGTTTCCCCCAGTGGGCTGAATCAATCGAGCACTACAGTCCCGAACGGGCGGAGGAGATTACCGGAGTGCCCGGGGAGGACATCATAAAAGCGGCCCGCATGTACGCGGTCTCGGAGCGCGCGGGGATATTCTACACCATGGGAATCACCCAGCACTCCCACGGCACGGCAAACGTCAGTTCTCTGGCGAACCTCGCCCTTGTTACCGGCAATATCGGAAAACCCCACACCGGGGTCAACCCGCTCAGGGGACAGAACAACGTCCAGGGCGCCTGTGACGCCGGGGCGCTTCCAAACGTCTACCCGGGCTACCAGAACGTCACCCAGCCCGAGGTGAAGCAGAAGTTCGAGAGAGCCTGGCAGAGGCCCCTCTCGGACAGGGAAGGACTCAAGTCCACCGAAATGATACCGGCTGCCATTGAGGGGAAAATGAAGGCCATGTACATAATGGGCGAAAACCCGGTGCTTTCCGACCCGCACATGGACCATACGCTCAAGGCGCTGAAGAGCCTTGATTTCCTGTTGGTGCAGGACATTTTCCTCACCGAGACCGCCTCCCTGGCGGACGTGGTGCTGCCTGCCGCATGTTTTGCCGAAAAAGAAGGCACGTTTACCAATACCGAACGCAAGGTCCAGCTTGTACGGCAGGCGGTGCTCCCCCCAGGTGAGGCAAGGAAGGACATGGACATAATATCCGAAATCTCAAACCGGATGGGTTATCCCATGGAGTACTCATCGGCAGAGAGCGTCTTTCGGGAAATGGGGGACATCTGGCCGGCCCTCGCCGGGATAACCTATGCGCGGCTGCAAAAAGAGGGCATCCAGTGGCCGTGCCCGACAGAAGACCACCCCGGGACAGGATACCTCTACAAGGCCGGGTTCCCCCGCGGAAAAGCAATCCTTACCCCAACGGACTGCACGGCAGGCGCCGAGCCCACAAGCGAGGAATACCCGTTCGTCCTCACCACGGGCAGGAACCTCTTTCAGTACCACACCGGCTCCATGACGCGCCGGGTGAGCCCCATCGAAAAACACGCCGGAGAACCCTATATGGAGATAAGCACGGGCGACGCCCTGCGCATGGGAGTCAAAGACGGCGACAGGGTGAACGTGTCATCCAGGCGAGGCACTATCGGCATAAAGGCGCTGGTAACGGAGCGGGTGCCGGAGGGCACGGTGTTCATCCCCATGCACTACCGTGAAGCCGCGGTAAACGTAATCACCAACGACGCCGTGGACCCATACGCAAAGATTCCCGAACTCAAGGCATGTGCGGTAAAAATACAAAAATAAGAGAGGGTAAGACATGGTGGGCGCGGAGGAACTGAAAAGCCAAATCCTGTTTGAGGACATCGACCTTGCGCGGCTTGAGAATCTCGCGCCGTCGTTAACGGATATTTCCCTGAAAAAAGGCGACGTCCTTTTCAGTGAAGACGACGACACCAAAGGCATCTATCTCATCCGCTCCGGAAAGATGGAGATATCCAAGACAACCTCCGACGGCTGGAAGCAGACCATCGCCGTTTTTACGCCGAGGCATTTTTTCGGGGAACTCTCCATTATGGAGAAACGGCGCCACGAGGCCACCGCAACGGCGCTGGAGGATTCAAAGCTCCTGCTCCTTTCAAAAGAGGATTTTGAAAGACTCGAAAAGGAGCAGGTTGATATAGCGTTTCAGGTAAGCAAGAAAATCGCCATCGTCATGAGTAAAAACCTGAGACTCATGAACGAGAGGTTCATCAGGGCGTTGATTAACTACTGAGAAAGAACCCGTGCCGAGGCTTTGGGGAAAAACATTAAAATAAGGAGGATTACGCAATGCCATTGGACCCAACGAAACACGCTGACTGGGAAATAGCCGAAGCAGCGGAAGCGAACATGAAGACCGTCTACGAGCTCGGGGAGCAGCTCGGCCTTGAAAAAGAGGAGCTTCTCCCTCACGGACACCATGTCGCAAAGCTGGACTTCAAGAAAATCCTTGACCGCCTCAAGGACAGGCCCGACTGCAAGTACGTGGACGTGACGGCCATCACCCCCACCCCCCTCGGAGAGGGCAAGTCCACCACCACGATGGGCCTCACGCAGGGCCTCGGCAAGAAAGGCAAGAACGTTATCGCCGCCATCAGGCAGCCCTCGGGCGGCCCCACCATGAACATAAAGGGCTCCGCCGCGGGCGGGGGGCTGGCACAATGCATTCCCCTCACCCCGTTCTCCCTGGGCCTTACGGGCGACATAAACGCCATAATGAACACCCATAACCTCGCCATGGTCGCCCTCACCTCCCGCATGCAGCACGAGTTCAACTACGACGACGCCCAGCTTGCCAAGCGCAAACTCAAGAGGCTCGACATCGACCCCAGAAACGTGGAGATGAAGTGGATAATCGACTTCTGCGCCCAGGCCCTGAGGGACATCACCATCGGCCACGGCGGCAAGATGGACGGTTTCATGATGCGCTCCGGCTTCGCCATCGCGGTCTCCTCCGAGGTCATGGCCATTCTTTCCGTGGCCAAGGACTTAAAGGACATGCGCGAGCGCATGGGCAGGATAGTGGTAGCTTACGACAAAAAGGGCAACCCCGTGACCACCGAGGACCTCGAAGTGGCGGGCGCCATGACCGCGTGGATGGTCGAGGCCCTGAACCCCAACCTCATGCAGACGCTGGAGGGCCAGCCCGTGCTGGTGCACGCGGGGCCTTTCGCCAACATCGCAATCGGCCAGTCCTCGATTATCGCCGACAGGGTGGGCCTCAAGCTCGGGGACTACCACCTTACGGAGTCCGGCTTCGGCGCGGACATCGGCTTTGAGAAGTTCTGGAACCTCAAGTGCCGGTTCTCGGGCCTCAAGCCCAACGCCGCGGTGCTCGTGGCCACCATCAGGGCGCTGAAGTCCCACGGCGGCGCCCCCATTCCCGTGCCCGGCAAGCCCATGCCCGAGGAGTATATGAAAGAGAACGTGGGCTACGTGGAGGAAGGCTGCAAGAACCTCATGCACCACATCAATACCGTCAAGAAGGCGGGCATCAACCCCGTAGTCTGCGTAAACGCCTTCCACACCGACACTGACAACGAGATAAACGCCGTCAGGAAGCTGGCCGAGGCCGCCGGGGCGAGGGTCGCCGTTTCCAGGCACTGGCAGTTCGGCGGCGAGGGCGCCCTTGAGCTTGCCGACGCCGTGGTGGACGCCTGCGACGAGCCCAATGACTTCAAGCTGCTCTACGGCCTTGACACCCCTATCAGGACCCGCATCGAGATGATAGCCGAACAGGTCTACGGCGCCGACGGCGTGGAGTACACCCCCGATGCCATGGCAAAGGCCAAGAGGATGGAGTCCGACCCCGAGATGGCAAAGCTCGGCACCTGCATGGTCAAGACCCACCTTAGCCTCTCGGACAACCCCAACCTCAAGGGCGTGCCAACCGGCTGGAAGCTCCTCGTAAACGACATCCTCACCTACAAGGGCGCGGGCTTCATCGTCCCGGTGGCAGGGGCCATCAAGCTCATGCCGGGCACAAGCTCGGACCCCGCCTACAGGCGCGTGGACGTGGACACCACGACAGGGAGGGTCAAGGGCCTCTTCTAACAGGCACGGCCTGTTTCCGGCACGGTCTGTTTCCGAAACACAGGGGCGGCGGCATCGCCGCCCCGTTTTTATGGCGCAGCCTTTCAGGATTCCGGAACCCGCGCGCCTTTAACCCGGGGTAGTCATGAACCGGGTGAAACAGCCGCTGTCCAGCATAAAGCATCAGGGAAGAATTTCCTTTACAAACAAAGGTGGCTTCCGCTATATTATTTATGTCTCTGAAAGCAGCTCGGTTACAAAAACCGGATGGTTGACAAAGGCCCGGTTTTGTGAGAGTTTGTTGTTATAAATAATATTAGGACAGGAGGTGAGGGAATGAGAGCACTGAGCCTTATTGTAGCCTTGTCCATTCTTGCCGTTTTCGCGGGTTGCGCTTCAACGCCCCAGTCGGTGGACCTTTCGCCTGTCGTGGACAGGCTTTCCGCTGTGGAGAAAAAGCTGGACAGCCTGGAGCGGAGGGTATCGAACATCGAGCGTAAAGTGAGCGCCCCCACGGAAGTAAGCGCGATGGATACAGGCGAACTGGACGACGCTATCCGGAGGGCCGAGGAAGCCGCGCGGAGGGCCGAGGAAGCGGCCATGAAATCCGAGAGAGCCTTCGAGCTGAGGATGAGGAAGTAACCGCCGTAAGCACCGAAAAAAAAGACTTTTAAATACTAAACTACCGCCCCGGAAACCGAGGTTTCCGGGGCGGATTTTTCGGACATTCTTTCTCAGGGGGTTTTAAGCGGCACCGGGATGCCCTTTTTTTCCGCCACCACCCGCCTGAGCTGCTCCTTGTCCACCCTCCCCAGAAGCCTGTGCTTCTTGAGCAGCTTTATGGCCTCGCCCAACGGTTCGCCCATAAGGCCGAGGTAATCGTCGTGCACCTCCACGTATAGCGTGTCTTCCCTTACGCCTATCTTTATCGGCTGATATACGATATTGACCAGCGTATCGGCCCTTATGGACTCAAAGAGCAGGGGGATGTCTTCCGGGTACAGGCGTATGCAGCCGTGGCTGACCCTCCTTCCGATGCCAAAGGCCCTGTTGGTGCCGTGTATGAAATAGTCGGTGCCGGAAAGCCTCATGGCGTGTGTGCCTAAGGGGTTTTCATCGCCCGGGGGGACCACGGCGGGAAGTTCGGGATTCTCCTTCCTGACCGACTTCGGCACGTACCATGCGGGGTTTTCGAGTTTCTGGGTAATCCTGTAAGTGCCGGTGGGCGTGTTGGAGCCGTCCACCCCTATGCCGATTGGGTAGGTTTTCACCCGTTTTCTCCCGTTAAGCCGCATGTACTGGTAAAGGCGCATCTCTGCGAGGTTTATCACTATGCCCTTGCGGATGCCGTTGGGGAGCAGCCATTTTGTGGGAACGACTACCCTGTTTCCTTCCCCCGGAAGCCACGGGTTCACCTCCGGGTTGGCGGCGGTTATCTCGTTATAGCCAAGGTTGAAACGCCTCGCCACCTCGTGCAGGGTTTCCTCGCCCTCTACCCTGTAGCTGAGAAGAAAACCCACTATGCCGGTATCCCTGTCATAGGGATACACCCCGCCCGCAAGGGCCTCCTCCATGGGAACCGAAAACAACAGGAACAACAGAGCCAACCTGCGCATAACTATTGATTATAACAGGGCCGGAAGGGTCTTTTTTACCCTGCCGCCCGTTTACCCGCACCAGGTTTGACAAGGGATGCCCGTTATGGGATGTTTAAATTAACAGAATACACGAACAAAGGTCACACTGGCTGGAGGAGGAAAAAATGAGACCTTTGGCACTGGCGGTTTTTCTTGCTTTACTGATTATTCCCGGCGTCGCTCTCACTGAGGAATTTAACACCATAGAGGAGCTTGCAAACGCTTTCAGCGACGATAAATGCGGAACATGCCATTTGAGGGTTTACGAGGAATGGCTGGCCACCCCGCACGCGGACTCCGTGAGCCTGTCATTGGGAGGCATGAGGAACTTCCTTGTCCTTGGGGTAAAAGGCTGGTGGGGGAGGGAGATAACGAAAGACGAGGTGATGAAATGCCTCGACTGCCATTCGCCGCTGATGAATTTTGCCGCCGAGGGGCTGGCCCTAAAGGTCGCCGGCATGATTGTCGCCGCAGAGGAGACGAAGGATGAAAACAGAAGAGCTTCCATACGGAAGGAACTTGCGAAGCTCAACGTCGGATGCGTAAGCTGCCATAACATAAAGGCGACCGCCATAGCCCCGGGCCGCCTGGGCGAGCCCGAAAAAGGCGCTGTCTACGGCATAGAGGGCAAACCCTCTCCGGCGCATAAGACCATAAAGTCCGCCGAGCTCAAGACCGCCCTTTATTGCATGCAGTGCCATGGAAATTACACAGCGCCGGACGGCGAGGTGATAAAGTGCAATACGCTTAACGGGAGCTACCAGGACGGCTATGTGGCAAGGGGCGGCTCAAGGACGTGCCAGGACTGCCACATGCGGGCAAAAAACAGGGGCCACGGGATGCTCGGCGGACGCGACCTTGAGCTCGTAAGGGAAGGCATCGGTTTCACGGTGGAGGTCTCGCAGTACCTGCACCTGCCGGGCAAGGGAGAAAAGCTCTGGACACCTTCCGCCCTCGTAACCGTCGAACTCGAAAACAGGGCGGGCCACAGGATTCCGGACGGGTGACTCTGGTCGGGCGAGGTGAGGCTGGAAGTCTCCGCCACGGACAAGCAGGGAAGGGAACTTTTCAGGGAGCGTAAGAGGTACTTCCAGATAGGCATGGACACCGAACAGTACATGCGTTACGGCGCATGGCAGATAAAGGAGTACCTTGACCTCACCCTCCAGCCAAAGTCCACGCAGGAGGAACGTTTCCTTATGCATTTTGAGAAAAAAACGAATGAAGCCCTTCTGGATGTGACACTGACATACTGCCTGAGCGGGAAGAAATGCGACGTTATTTACAGAGAGAGCAGGCGGCTGACCTACCGATAGCCACCCTGTGACCTGCAAACATGGGGGGCGGCAATCCGAAGGGAGGGCGCACCTGAGCTTCGGGCATGCCGAGCGCCTTGCGGACTAAGCCCGGACATTGCATGAGCACCGGAAAAAGAGAACAAAAGGTATGAAAACAATCACGGGCATAGGCGGGACTTTCCAGTCCCGCCGGAGAACCGGCCCCCGGCG
>CBDVCR010000009.1:0-33015 GCA_965372535.1 uncultured bacterium
GAGAAGATTGAGTTAAAAGTCAAAAGTCACAAGTCAAGACCTGACACCTTTTGATGACACCTTTTGACTGCCTTTTGATGACAGTGTAACCTGAGAAAGCTCATAAGGGCTTTCTTTTTGCCGATTATCCGAAGGCTGTTTGAAGCTATTTTCTCTGTTACCAGAGAGCAATCAACTTGCAGGTTGATCCTGTCAGCCTGAAATCCCGGCTTTTTCAGGGACGACTAATTATAGAGGATTTATGAGCAAGAAGTGGAATATCGATCCAGGGAATTTTACGCCCGCCGGCCAATGCCTCGCGTAAAACCCGGGCCGCCTTAAGGCGAATCTATCTTTACAATCCCTTTTTGTATGGCGAACCTTATAAGGTTCGCGCGGGTATGGATGTCCAGCTTATCCGAGATGTTGCTCTGGTGCGCTATCACGGTCTTTACGCTTATGTCGAGGTGGTTTGCGATGTCCTTCATGGTGTTGCCCTCGGCTATGAGTTTAAGCACCTGTTTTTCCCTCGGGGTGATTTTTTCGTAGGGGTCCTCGGGCTCGGGCTTTTTCCTGCCGAGGTAGCCGTCAATGACCCCGGAGGCGATGGACGGGTAGAGATAATACTCGCCCCTTACCACCGCCCTTATGGCGTTTATGAGCTCGGAGCCCACCGCCTTCTTGAGGATATACCCGGAGACCCCGGCCTTGAGGAACCTCGAAACGTACTCCTTGTCGTCATACTGGCTCAACACGAGGATTTTTAAATCAGGTTGTTTCTTCTTTATCTCGATGGCGGCCTCCAGCCCCCCGAGGCCGGGCATTGAGATGTCTAAAATAACCACGTCGGGGGCGAGCTCCGCGGCCTTCTCGATGGCCTCCTTCCCGTCGGCGGCCTCCCCCACGATTTCGACGTCGTCGTGGAGTTTGAGCAGCGCCGTGATGCCCTCCCTTACGAGCGAGTGGTCATCGGCTATCACTATCCTCGTCTTCGGCATGCGCTTACCTCAGAGCCGTCAGCGGAATGCTTATCATGATATGCGTTCCCCCGCCCTCCTCCAGATGGCCGGACGTAACGTCCAGGGCGCCGTCTAAAAGCTCCACCCTCTCTCTCATGCCGAGCAGCCCGTATCCCGCGTCCATGCCCGTGTGCGAACCCTTAAACACCGTCTCGACATCAAAACCGACCCCGTCGTCTTCTATTTCAACGAAAACGCGGGAGTCCGTGGAGTAAAGCGACACGGAGACGTTGGACGCGTTTGAGTGCTTGCATATATTGATAACGGCCTCCTGCATGATGCGGAAAACCGCCAACTGGTTCGTTTCGTCCATGAAGACTCCGTTGCCTCCGCTTCCCTTCTCGAACTCCCCGGAGGACCTGAGGGAATAGCTTATCCCCCTCTCCGCAAGGTGGTTGTCGAGCATCCACCTGACCGCGGCCTCAAGCCCGAGGTCGTCGAGCACCGGCGGACGCAGGTCCTGTATCAGCCTGTTGATGCCGTCCAGCAGCTGTTTGACCTTGTCCATCTGCTCGTGAATCATTTCCGGGGCGAGCCTGTTCTCCCTCAGCGCTATATGCGCTATTTCAAGGGACATGCCGAGGGCGGCGATGGTCTGGCTGGTCTCGTCGTGCAGCTCTCTCGCTATGCGCTTCCTCTCCTCCTCCTGCGCCCCTATGGCCTTATGAAAGAGCGTGGAAAGCTGCTTCCTCCGCTTCATTAGCTCCCTTGTCCTCTGGGCGACGCGTTTTTCGAGCTCGTCGCTGTGCTCCCTGAGCCTGTCCAGGGACTCCTTCAGCCTCACCCTCATGCTGTCGAAGCTAAGGGCCAGGGTGCCGACCTCGTCCTTGCTCGACACCCGGACGGGCTCTTCGAGGTCCCCCCTGCCTATCCTCTGCGCGGCGCCCATGAGCGATTGTATCGGCCTGACGATGCTCCTGCTCAAACCGACGGCGAGCCCCGCGGCGGTTATTATGAAAATGACGCCGAGCCCCCCGAGGATTCTGTTTAATTTCCTGCTGTTTGAAAAGACTATCGACTGCGGCTCCCTGACCGCTACGCCCCAGGGCGCGACCGAAAGGGGGGCGAAGGCGAGTATGTCCTCGGTCCTCCCTTCCTCCCGCGCCCCTTCGTCGTGGCACCTGTGGCACCTGCCCACGGTGAATTCCTTGCGGGCTATGAGGTTGCCGAGATACTCGTTATGGTCCGCGCTGGTGAGGATGCGTTTGGGGTCGTTGCTTGAGATTATGGTGCCGTGGCTGTCGATGAGCTCTATGCAGGTGTCTTCTCCCGCGGGGGTCGCCTTGATAATGCGGGTAAACATGTAGTTTGCCGGGTTAATCTCACCGCCTGCCACACCGATTACCTCGCCGTCTTTGTTTTTTAACGGCACGAGGGCGAAAATTACCTGCCTGCCGGTGGGCGAAACCCTGTAGACGTCGGAGATGACCGGCCTTCTGCCGGCCATGGTCTTGCTTACGTACGGGATGCCCATGAGATTGACGCCCGCGCCTGATTTATGCGGGTACGTCAGGACCACGTTTCCCAGAATGTCCAGAAGAAATACCCCGTCAGTGAAGATGGAATACTCATAGGCGATTTTAAGCGCGTCTTTCTCCTTCTCCCAGTCCCCGTCCTCGAAGTCCACGCTGCCGGTCAGCGAAATATCCTGGAGCCTGGTCAGGTTGCTCTGCAATATGTAGTCGATGTTCTTTCCGATAATGTCCGTCAAATGGAGGCGGCCCTGCATGGACGTTTCTATGATGTCGTCCGCTATCAGGTGGCTTATCACCCCCAGGCTGACCTGTATGACCAGCATGCCCGCCACAACAAAAAAAATTATTCTTTTTTGCATATCCCTGACGGATTCGAGAAATCCCCCCGATTATTGCGTCGAATGTCGCATTTCCCCTCCGCATATCCCTTGATTGCAACTTCGGGTCATTCGGGTCATATAGTTAACCATATATATCCATATGGCCCGTTGTCAAGAAAAAAATGCCCCTTGCGGTTCCCCCCGGGGGGGCCGGGCGGAACGCGCTTCTCAGGGTTTTGCGTTTTCCCTTCCCCCCGAGGCCTCCCGCCCGTCGAGGCCGTCCGCCCCTTCCATGCGCGCAAGCTCAAGGGGGTGCTCCCGCTCCATCCTCTCCCTCGATATGTAACCCGTGAATATGCTGGTGTCCAGGGGGAAGACATCGGGGCTGAATATCGCGTTATATACGTGCCAGACGGCGATGAGGAGAAAAATCAGGAGGGCCTCGTTGGTGTGCAGGGCCTTTGCCACCGGGATGGCCTCCCCCGGCAGGTAGCGGGCCACAAGCGTGGGGAACCAGAGCGCAAACCCCGTGGCCATCATCAAAAGCCCGCCGGTCAGTATGCCCCAGTACTCGAACTTCTGCTTATAGTTATATCGGCCGCAGGCCGCCGGGCGTTCCTCCATGCCGATGTAATACTTTATATTGCGCACCGCGTCGATAAAATCGTTCTTGTTTATCAGCATCGAGGGCTCCCACCTCCTGAGGGCGACCCGCGCGACGGCGGCGGCGACATGCAGCAGCGCCCCCGCGGAAAAGACCACCCCCGTATACCTGTGGATAAGCCTTGCGTTGTCGATGCCCCCGAGGGCAAGGATAAACCACCGGGAAATATCCAGGTAATAAAACCTCTGTGCAAGCCCCGTAAGCGCCAGTATTACGACTGTCGCAATCAGCAGCCAGTGTTCCGCGATCCGGGCCGTGCCGAACCTGCGTATCGCATTTCCCTTTTTAAGGCCGGTCCTCTCCATGACAAACCTCCCTTTACCTGTTGACAAGAAACCTCCAGAAATGAAGCAGTATCTGGAGTATCAGGCCTATGACCATGAAGGGCAGAAAAATCTTGTAAGCCTTGTCCACGATGTAGACCACGGGCGCCCTGGCGAGGCTCGGCACGTAGTGGGAAAGCCACGCGTCCGGGAAATTCTCGCTCGCGCCCTCGTGGCACTTCCTGCAGGCCTTGACCAGGTTGGCCTTTACGGTGGTGGCCCCCGGGCCGACCGTGCTGGTTATGTTATGCGTGCCGTGGCAGTCCGTGCAGACGGCGATGGGCCTCGGCGGCCTGTACGGCGCGTCCTCCTGCGTCCTGTAAAATTCGAGCGTGACCCCGTGGAAATCCGACAGATATGTCTTGACCACGTCGGTGGAAAGGCCGTACTTTTCCACTATCGCGCTGTTCATGTGGCAGTTGCTGCACATCTGGGGTATCCGCTCGTGGTACTCCACGGTAAGAGGGCTTTTTATGTCATGCACCCTGTGGCAGTCGATGCAGGCGGGCACGTCGCGGTTGGCCTCGTTAAAGAGCGCGTTTCCGTGGACGCTTTCGGCGTATGTCTCGTATATCCGGCCGTGGCAGCCCTTGCATTTCAGGGCGCTCTCCGTCCTGTCCATATGGACGGGGGAGACGGAATGGGAGCCGTGGCAGTCCGTGCAGACCGGGGCGGTGAGGTCCCCCTGGCAGAGCGTTGCGTAATGGATGCTCTCCAGCATCTTGCTGTATTTGTCGAAATGGCAGCGCGTGCACACCTCCGAGGAGGCGAGGCTGAAATCCCTCCTGCCCTTGAAATTCCTCCGGGGGTGCTCCTCGGAGGAAAACCCGAAATGGCAGTCCGAACAAGAGAGGTTGTGGTGCACCGAGGCCGCAAGCCCGGCAAGGTCGGTTTTCAGCGGCATGGTCTCGCCGCTTTTGAAGGACATGGAAACGTCCTCACCGTGGCAGTTCATGCAGTGGTGCACTTCGCTCGGAAACCGCGCGCCCGGCACGCGCGTGACGGAATGGGCGCTGTGGCAGTCGGAGCAGATAAAGGTCTCCCCTCCGGCCTCCTTCTTGAGCAGCCCCGCGTGCACGGACGCCGCCCCGATGCTCTCGTCGGTATGGCACCGCCTGCAGATGCGGGCCGCCCTTACCTGGTAGTGCTTTTTGCTCCTGAAGTGTCTCTGCGGATGGGTGTCCCCGGAAAAACCCGTATGGCAGCCCGAACAGCTTAAAAACCCGTGCACAGAGCCCTGGAAACTCCGGGGGTCCACCGTGGTCCCGATTGTTTCGCCGTCTTCGAACTCCATTGTCATCCCCTGCCTGCCGTGGCAGAGCAGACACTTAAGCGACTCCCCGGAAAGGCCCTCCTCCACGGCAAAGGCCGGAAGTGCGGAAAAAACCGCAATCAAGGCCAAGAATAAAAGCGGTACTCTTCTCAGCCCTCTCATTGGAAGCCTCCCTTCCTGCGTCATGCCCGGCGGAAGCCGGGCGCTCCCGGACGAATATGCCGCCTCATGCCCGTCCACCTCGGCGCCCGGTCAAGGGCGGGGCATCCCGCCATCGGCGGGATGCCCCTTTCGTCGGTTATGCAGCCGAAAATCCCATGAGCTTTTTCAGGGTACAAAACATCCCTTAAAATAGAGTATTCTTCGGAACGTTTTGTATTTTCAAGCTTTTTGTTTTCTTTTCCCATGGTGCTCATGCAATGAACGGGCTAATGCGTCTCCTTGTACTCCGGGTCCTCCCTGATGACGGGCATGCGGTTTACAATCCAGCGGAACAGCAGTACATGGAAAGTAACCATCGTCAGGACGATGACCGTCTCCTTCCACGGTGGGACGATGTGGTGGAGGTGGCCGGGGAGGTTCCAGTTATACGCCACGATTGAGACGTTGAGCCTGTTTACCACGACCCCGATGACGGCGAAAAACGCCCCGAACCTGACGGTGAGCGCGCTGCCGGCCTTGACCCCCCAGGTGAGGACGAGTGCGGGAAGGAGGACGAACCCGATCATCTCGACGAGATACCAGTAGCCGTATGGAGAGGCGAGCAGGGCCCAGTTGTCGTCATGGGCAAGGGCGATCAGCTTCATGGCGAAGTACACGTAGACGGCCACGCACGCGCCCTTTCCGAGGCCAACGGTCAGCCTGTCGAGGTTTCCGAGATAATTTTCGTCCGCGCTCTTTCTGAGGAAACGGGCCGAGAGCGTGCTGACGACGATTACCATGGCCATCGCGGCATAGACGCTGGAGGAGAGGAACAACTGCGGTATGTACGACGAGTACCACAGCGGGTGGAGCTTGCCCGGGGCTAACAGGAACATCGCCCCCAGGGCCGACTGGTGGAGCGTGGACAGGATGATGCCCGCGATGGTCATGCCGATGGTTATCCTCAACGCCCACTGCCGGGTCCTCCTTGACTGGAGCCACTCTAAAATCGCGGGGCTGAACTCGAGGAACTGCACCGTCAGATAGGTGGCAACGTGCCACGCCACCAGAAACAGCACCGACGCCGTCCCGAAACTCACGGCCATGGGGTAGTATATGCGCCAGGGACGGCCGATGTCCAGCAGGAGGTATATGACGGCGAACAGATACCCCAGAAACCCCGTCAGGACCCCTATCCTTACAAGGGGCTTATACCCCTTGAACCCGAAGATGTAGTAGGCCGTTGCCATGACAAACCCCGTGGCCGATAGCGGCACGCCGCCGAAGAGCCCCCAGCCGAGCATGATTCCCCACGGGTAGTCGTTGGAGGCATGGGTGACGCTTGCCAGGCCGAAGACAAACCGCATCGCGATGAGCGGGACTCCTATGGCGATGATGGCCGCGGCCAGGATGTTGAAGGGGGTGATGAGGCTTCGCATGTAATCGGGCCAGGACATGCCCATCAGGAGCTTGTCCATGAACCAGGAGCGGAAGTTCTCCGTCTTCAGGGTGTATTCGGTTCCATTCATCTTTCCACTTCCTCCTTTCTCCCTATTTCCCCGTCTTGCTCTTTATCAAGGTTTTCCCTGTGGCGCAGGGCCGCGTAAAGCATCCCGAAAAACGCCGGCCATACCACGAACACCGTCGGGACGGCCGAGAGGAACCCTTTTGCGTGAGCGATGGGCGGCTCCGGGGACACGTTGGCGGGAAAGCCGAGCTGCTCGAAGGGGACGTGGGAGATGTACATCCAGCTCGTTCCGCCGGCTTCTTTCTCGCCGTAAATATGGTCCACGTATCTTTCGGGGTTTCCCCGTATTTTTCTCCTGGCCAGCTCCACGAGGTCGCTCCGCTTGCCGAACGTCAGCGTGCCCATGGGACAGGCCTCAGCGCAGGCGGGGACCCGCCCCTCCTTTATCCTGTCGTAGCAGAACACGCATTTGACTATCTTCGGCTCGAGGGCGCTCTCGTAATCATAGGCCGGCATGCCGAACGGGCAGGCTATCATGCAGTAGCGGCACCCGAAGCACAGGTCCTGGTCGTAAAGGACCGCCCCCTCCGGCGTCTTCGTGTAGGCGTGTATGGGGCAGGCGGAGGCGCAGGCCGGCTCGTTGCAGTGGTTGCACTGGACTTTGCGGTATACGGGCTTGTGTTCGTCGTCGGGGTTTTCGTAGCGGTTGACCACGGTGTAGGCCTTGGCCGTGGGCCTCCTTGTCTCATCGAAAACGGACGGGTCATCGAACGGGACATCGGGCCCGGGCAGGTTATGGGCCTCGTTGCAGGCCTTTTCGCAGCTCCGGCAGCCCACGCACAGGCTCAGGTCCGTGAGCACGCCGAAGCGGTCGGGCCACCCGTCCATCTGCTTTAAGGCAAGGGCCTCGCCGGGGCCCCCCATGAGGGCGGTTCCGCCCGCGGCGGCCATTGCCCCCAGGAAGTTCCTCCGGCTCAAGGGGCACAGGCCTTTCCCCCCCGGGCCTCGTTCCGAACCCCTTTTGCCACCTTGCTCTCCCCTGTCGGGAACTTTTGGTCTTTTAGCCATTAAACGCTCCTTTCGAGTATTCTTGATCCCGGGATAACCGCCGGCTCCCTCTGGCGGGCGGCATTATCTGTCCACCCTCCGGGCATGGCACTTCCCGGCACAGTTTCGGGGGTCCAGCCCGATTCCTTCCATGCTCCGGTGACACTCAAAACACTGCCGGTGGTACGCCGCCTTGAGCCCGGGCACGTTCGGGGAAGCGGGGTCGTACGTGCCGTGGCAGGCCCCGCAGGAGAGAAAACCGCTTGTCACCGACTGCCTGAAATCCTCCTGCCCGAGTAAATGGCAGCCCTTGCACGTGCCGGACTCGTCTCCGTGCTGGTGGTGGCACGTGCCGCAACCCTCGGCCATGAGGGTGTGCGCGGCGTGGTCAAACCTTACCGCCTCGTACTCGTCCACCAGGGCGTCGAGCATCGTGACGCCCGGCGGCGCCCCGTTTGCGTGTGCCGCATAGAGGGCAGAGGCAACCGCCATGCAGGCCGCCAGAACCATAAGTAGCACTGGCCTTTTTTTCATGAGCCTTCTCCTTTGGATGTATCCTTTCTGCTCTTTTTACCTGCAAAATACGCCTCCACGGGCCTCCACCCGAAAGAAGCGTTCGCGCCCAAAAGCCTGCCGGTGACGTTTAAGGCCGCGATTCCCAGTGCCGCCACGAAGCTGAGCGGGAGCAGGGCCACATAGGCAAGCCCTATAAACGGCGCGGCGGCTATCTTGCCGACGCTCCTCATGGTGTCGCTGTAGCCGGTGCTCCTGATGTGCCGTATGTCCTCCCTCGCGGAGTCGGCCAGCGAACGGAAAGGGCGGGGCTTCAGCACTTCCCAGAAAACGATGAAGCCCAGTATGGCGCTGACGGCGATGAGGTACTCAATCCCTTTGATATGGGTCATGAAATCAAAGAGCGTATGCATTTTTTACCTCCTTTTGTCCTGTACGTTTTTTTGCTTCCTCCACCTGCCGCCCGACAGATAAGACGTCATGGGACTCCAGCCGAAAGCGGCGAAAGCGTGCAACAGGGCGCGAACGGCCGAAGCCGTCTTCCATGCCGCAAGCACGGCCAGCATGCCGAGGAGATAACCCACGACAAACGAAAAGATCGGCCCGTATTCGACCCGTGCCGCCTGGGCGATGAAATCAATGACCTGGTTCACCTTTTTTACCCCTTTCCGTTGTCCTATGCCGGGCGGCTTTTGCCGCCTCCGGGAAATTTCTACCTGTCGTCTTTCTTTTCCTTCCTCGTCCTCTTCTTCCTGCCCGAAAGATACGACTCCGACGGGGTCCAGACGAAGGAGAAACTCCTTCCCACAAGACCGGCCAGGCTTCCGAACAGATGTCCGCCAACCAGCAGCACGACCGTGGCGATGGCTATGAACGGCAGGAGCACCACGTAGGCCAGGCCGACAAACGGACCCGCCAGAAGCATAAGAACCGCGGGAACCCGGATGTAGGTCGTCCTTTCGTCTCCCGGAAGCACGCCTTCCTTGTCGATGTACTCCCTGTGGCCGCTGGCCAGGTCCCAATACGTCCCCCTTCTTACCTTATGTCCTCCCTTGTGTCTGAGCATTTTTCTCACCTCCTTTCCTTTTCCCTCGCCTTATACTTTAGCAGCGGAAAAGGGCGGAGGGAATAGGAAGAACTCCCTATAACGGATAGGAAAAAGTCCCTATAACCGGCGAAAAATTACCCTAAATGCGGAATATGGAGAAAAACGGGAAGAAAAAGAAAAATGCTGCCTCAATGCACCATGCTCTCGGCAATCCTGAGAAGCTCAAACGGCGGGGATTTAATCGTTACGCTTATTCCGAACTCCCCCTCGTCCCAGGAAATCCCGCTGCACGGAGCACCCCCCTTGCAGAGGCCGACCGTCAGTTCGGCGCGCCTTCCCTTCAGGTCGTGGACGACCCGTTCGTTAACCCTTGCAATCCTGAGCTTTTCGCCCGCGCGGAACCCGGCGGAGGCGGACTGGACGATGACAAGCCCCGTCTCCCGGGCGCCGGCCTCCCGGAACTCCATTACCACCGCGGCAAAAGGCCTGCCCTGCGCCAGCACTCTGGCCGGGGGCCATGCAATGCTCCGGGGGAAATATGACGGGACATATATCTCGATGCCGAGCGCGGCACGGGCCTCCTCAACGCTTGAGTACTGCCTTATGGTCTCTTTCTGAACCGCCGCGGGCAGCCAGTCAAGCACCTTCAAGACGACCACAAGAACCACGACCATTACCGCAAATGAAAAGAAACCGCGCAGCTTGCCGTTCATCGGATATCGCCTCCCGTCATACGATAAAGTAGCACAGGGACGCAACCACTCCCAGGGTGGCCGCGAACTGGAACCAGCCGCCCCCGGGGTTGTCGCAAGCGCCCTGCTCAAGCCTCATAATCCTGCTCTCAAGGAGCATGTCATGGCTGTACTGCTCAAGCGTTGTGCCGATGCTTGAGAGTTTCCCGTCCCGGGGGAGGTCCAGCCGCCCGGAGGAGCGGCGGAATTTCCTGAGGGTCTCGGCCAGCGCCCCGGGCCTGCGCGTCAGGGCGACCGCCGCGTCGTCGCAGATTTTTTCCTCCTCCTGGACTATTCTCCTGAACTCCAGCAGGACCACGGGGTTGAAAAACATGAGCACCCTGAAAAGAAACGCCACCACGAGCACGGGCCTCCTGCTCCTCTGGATATGGGCGGCCTCGTGGGCCACCGCGGCCTGGAGCTGTTCGGCGTCGAGGGCCTCCACGAGGCCCGTGGACAGGAATACGGCGGGCTTCCTCCCGGTGGAGGAGAACAGCACCAGTTCCTCGTCCTCGACGATTACCAGTTCCGGCGCTTTAAAGGGCAGATTCTCAAGGGCGCCGGGCGCCGGGGGGTTATTGGATGCGGGTTCCCACTCCGCCCCGGGTTTCCCCGACCTCACGGTGTCCCTGAGGATGGGGGCCAGCTCCTGCAGAACGAACACAAGCGCGGTGGCTGCGAATACAAGCACCAGAAACGCCGGCAGGGGCGCCGTGCCCCAGAGCTGGAGGTTGAGCCATCCGCCGGCGTCAAAGAGCGCTTTCAGCCTGAAGGATATCATCCCCCTTTCGGGGTTTAAAAACTGGTATGCGGGGAAAGAAAAGACGGGGAAAAAGACCGCTATCAGGCGCAGCTTCTGCTTAAACAGCGGGCTGGTGACGTTCCACGCAACAATGGAACTGTCCGCCACGGCCGCGGCGGCGAGCGAGTGAAAAAACGCCTGGGTGATATACATGCCGAGGTTCGTATTAAAAAAAGGAGAAATATCCAATGCCTGAATACACCCGTGCATTCCCCGTGGCCTTGCCGCGGGGTTGCCGGCTCCTTGCCTCTTCAGGATACCCCGAGGTCTCTGCCGCAGGGAGGTTCATTTGACTTCCGGGTGCTCCTCACTCGGGCGGAGAAAAAAGCCCGATGAAATTTTCACTTGAAGCGCCGGTGGCCGGGCTTCACATGACCTGATAAATAATATCAAATTGCCCTGTATTTTGTAATCGCCCGGGCACGATTAAGAAGCGGAGCACCGGGAGGCCGGCCTGCAAACGCGGCATGGCCCCCGCGGAGGCGGAAGCGGCCTTTAAAATGGGGCCTTAAAAATGTAAAAATGGGGACAAAAATGGGGGACAAAAAAAGTATTGACATTACCCCGGGGAGGGGGTAATAGAGGGGGTAATATATTGCAACTTTAATAAGCCGTCAATAGCAATCAACCATATCAAGGGGACGAGATGAAACAGGGAAAGGGCTTTTCAGTATTAATTGTTTTTTGTTTTCTGTAGGAGGGGATCATGTTGAAAACTCGTCTGGATAATGTCTCAGCCGCAGGTTTCGTTCTGGCTGTTTTAGTCATATCAATCTTTTTAGTTATTGCACCATCGCAGGCTGAAGCGAACTCGGGCTGCACATTCCCTACCTATAATCCCAGTACCGGCTCAAGCAGCTCAGACAATTTAACGGTATCAGCTGGAACCTATTGTTTTGGAGTAAATGGTATTTTTGCAGAAAGATGGACTAAATGGTATGTTAATGGGGTTTGGCAGTCCGGCCAAGACGATCACTCCCATTTGCTGAGCATTCCCCCTTATAAGGACCCCACATTCGAATATACATTTTCGAGCGGCACTACAATAGAAGCCAATGTTTATTCTGTCAATGCCGACACTAGCTGGAAATGGCTTGAGTACCATAAGTGGACAATAACAGTTGGAAAGCCCGACTTGACCAGATCATCGGCAAGCATTAATAAAACAACTGTCTACCCTGGAGATACGCTCAGCGTAAATCTAACTGTCAAGAATATTGGCAGTATAGCGGCAAATTCTGGATATGTTTATTTTTATTGGAAAAAAGATTCAAGGTCATATACGAGCTCATATAAAGTAGGCTCAGACTATTACGGAAGTCTCGGAGTAAATGGCACATCAGCCGAAAGCTTTAGCTATACTGTGCCGACAAATGCGTCTCCGGGAATCTATTATTTCTACTATTGGGTGGATGCAACTGGGACTACAGCGGAGAGCAGTGAAAACAACAATAAGTATTACTGGACAATTACGGTAGCCGATCCTAACGTTGCCCCAGTGGCAAGCATTTCCAGTCCAACCAGCCCTGTTACGGTAGATAAGGGGACAAGCCAGAGCTTCACTGTCAGCGCGACCGACCAGAACGATAATCTGAAACAGGTTGAATGGTACTATGATGGTGGTGACCCCGTGGAAATTGATAATCTTTCAGGTGGCTCCGGAAGCGCTTCGCTAAACCAAACTTTTTCAACAGGAGGAACTTATCTAATAGAAGCTGTCGTTCAGGATACCAATTGGGCATATGATACTGTAAGCTGGACGGTAAATGTAATAGGCGCAACTATTACTATTACAAGCATAAGCCCAAATCCTGTATATGCTGGCGGGACAGCGACGGTCAGCTACACTATTGATAACACCAGCGACGTTGCACACAGTTTCGGAGTGGGTGCCGAAATAAGGCAAGGGACAACAGTTGTTGATGATAGAAGTGGCTATATGACGTTATCCGTGCCAGCAAATTCGAGTTATTCCGGGACCTTCTACTTTACTGATATTCTTTCAACTTTGACCAGCGGTACGTATACAATGCGGCTGGCGGTTTGGTCTGGCACACCGGGTTCAAGTACTGGGTTGGATTCATTTGATATTAATTTTACTGTCAATGAGCCTGCTGTCAATAAGCCTGCAGAAATTATATCATTCAGCCCTCCAACAGGGATCTTACAGCGAGGTGACCAAGTCACTACAACAGTGACTGTTAAGAATACAGGAAATTCAACAAGATCGTTTTGGGTTGGATTGAGTTTTGCTCCTACTACAGTTTCGGGGAGTGACTGGCCGACGGGTTGGTATGATATTTATCCAATACAAACTTCTGATGTCTTATTACCTGGAGAAGAAGAGACAGTAACTTTCAATTTTGATATTCCGGACTGGCTTCCTCCGGGTAAAATAAAAGCAGACACAGCAGTTTGGGATGACTACGACCGATATCGGCACAGAATGCTTCCGGAAGGATTACCCTTTGATGCTAAAAGAGGCGTTACTGCATTCTCATTGGAAGGATATGTTGAAGTTAATGAGACCATTCTGGATCTCTTTAGTCATGAGTCCAAAATTACGAAAACATGGAGCGGAACCGACGGAGATACGTGGAATAAGTATTTACATGGGGATAAAATGCTCATTTTCATATCTGTTTCGGCCTTTGAAGTCGTTTCCGGTACAATACTTATTGACGCGGCCGATTATCTTGGAATCACCCCTGAGGGACAGGGTAATCAAGATGAGCATGAGTGGGTCACTGTTTGGATTGATGGTGGTTTAGGAGTTAGCTATGGCGTGTCCCCTGTAGTTTTTGGTGTGAAATCACACACATTTAACGAACCTGCGACTGCGGATGTTCGACAATCTATCACGGAGGAACTTGGTTCTTTGAATATAGGGATATTGGGCCGGAGATTTACTTTTTTAACCGTCGAAAACGGCAAACCGCAGTTTTTTGAATCCAACAGAAACTTCGAAACTCAAATAAGCCTTGATATTATCTCTGGATCTGCCGAAGGCTTTTTGAGATATGAGATTTCCCGGAGTCGTTTGAACCAAATCTTTAATACGGTTTTATTGAGCGCAAATGGAAAGATTGACTTGGAGACGGCATCATCTCCAATCATTCAGCTTTACTCTGATATCAAGACTATAATTGATGGAGGAATCAATGGTTTAGACTTCCGTATTCCTGCAACGGATGACGATGGCAACTGGAAGCCTGACACACCTACGAATGTGACACCTGCGGATGGGACAATAGGGATATCTACTGAACCTGTTCTTTGGGGTTCTCCATTCTCTGATTTTGATTGTGACCTCTCTATTTGCATCCCATATGCTTCCCATTGGCAAATAGACGATGTCAATGATTTCTCCAGCCCAATTTATGATTCTGATCAACAGATAGGAACTTCAGCTGAATTGCCGACGGGATGGTTAGAGTACAATACTCAATACTTTTGGCGTGTACAGTACAAAGACTCTATAGGTGCTTGGAGTAATTGGTCGATTCCAACATCCTTCCAAACAATATCATTGGATCAGCCACTTGTCCCCATTATCGCACCAATTGAAAATCAAACATGGCAGGAAGGAAGTACATATACAAGCCCAACGCCCTCACTATCTCAAGGAACACCAGTCACTTGGTCTCCTGTTAACCTTCCAAGTGGTGCTTATATCGACCCTGGGACTGGAGTAGTCAGCTGGCCTTACCCGACTTCAGTAGGTAGCCCGCATACTATTACGATACGAGCAACGAACACTGCTGGATATGATGATGAAACATGGTTATTGACGGTGAACTCTTCGACCCCTGCCTCTATCGACAGTTATGAAACTGACGATACGTACAGCCAGGCGAATACGATCAGCGCAGGGAGTCCGCAGAGTCATTCTATAGATACAGCTGGTGATGTGGACTATGTGAAGTTCAGTGCGACGAGCGGGACGATATACACTCTTGAGACGTCAGGGAGTACGGATACGAAACTGTACCTGTACAGTACAAACGGGACAACTCAAATTGACTGGGATAATGACAGTGGTTCTGGCACTAACGCGCTCATAGAGTGGATCTGTACGTCATCTGGTACTTATTATGCAAAGGCAACGGGCTACAGCAGTTCAACCACCGGTTCATATACATTATCGCTGACTTCTTCGACATCGCTCCCCCCTGTTGTTTCGAACCCTGATCCTGCAGATGGAGCGACTGTTTCTGCCGGGAGTTCCGGACAGTTGCTGCGGGTGACGGCTTCTGGCGCTACCAGCGGGACGATTTATTATGACGATGATTCGGCTATTTCCTTTTCTACCAGCGCGACCGTAAACGGGGATTATCTGGAGGCGACCATTCCGTATGAAAGCGGGAAGATGAAAAATAACGGGACTAACTACTGGTTTGTGGAAGCCGCCAATTCTGCGGGGACTACGAGATATCCAGACAGTGGTAACCTGTCGTTTACCGTTACGGGGACGGGGACACCGTCCCCCCCTGTTGTTTCGAACCCTGACCCTGCAGATGGAGCGACTGTTTCTGCCGGGAGTTCCGGACAGTTGCTACAGGTGAAGGCTCCTGGCGCTACCAGCGGGACATTCTATTATGACGATTATTCGGCTATTGGCTATGCCATCGATGCGACCCTAAACGGAGATTATCTGGAGGTGACCATTCCGTATGAAAGTGGGAAGATGAATAATAACGGGACTAACTACTGGTTTGTGGAAGCCGCCAATTCCGCGGGGACTACGAGGTATCCAGACAGTGGTATCCTGTCGTTTACCGTTACGGGCACGGCCCCTGACGGAGGCGGGGGCGGGGGCGATGTCGGCGGCGGGGGCGACTCAGGCATAGGCTGCTTCATAGCCACTGCGGCCTATGGGAGCTTCTTAGACCCGAATGTGAAGGTATTGAGGGACTTCAGGGACGACCATCTCCTTACCAACCCCGCAGGCAGGGCGTTTGTTGAATTCTACTACAGCACCTCACCGCCCATAGCGGATTACATCGGGAATCACGAATCCCTGAGGACAGCCACAAGGTGGGCGCTGACGCCTGTGGTCTTCGGCATCAAGCACTCTGCGATAAGCCTCCTCCTGCTCGGCATTGCGATAGGAACAGCGGTCTACAGGAAGAAAAAGAGATAAGCCAAAAAAGGGGGAGGGCTTTAGCCCTCCCCAGGGGTCTCCTGATGGGGCCTGGTCACAGTCACAGTCCAGTCATGGGGTCTTGACGGGCTGTTAAAAAATAGGATGGAGCATTGGGGGTCTTGCAATCCTGATTTAATCTTTTCCCAATTCCCAATTCCGGGGACATGATACTTGATTTTACGGGAAAAGGGACGGGGACAGCATACTTATCTCCGTCTGTCCTGTGGGTTGCCAGTCAGGTTAATAAACTTCTTCGTGACTGCCGATGTCTATAAGCAAAACCTCATTCTCTTTGATAAATTCAAAGATTACACGGCAGTCAAAGGCAACGCTGAAAGCCCACAGACCTTCAAGTCCTCCCGTCAATTTGTGAGTTCTCAGGCGAGGCTGGAAGGGATTCTTTGAAAATAATTCCAGGCTTTTCCAAAATCGCTTTTTAAATTCATTATCATTTTTGACTTTTTTCCTGTAAACCCTTTTAAAGCCCTGATCCCAGACAATCTTAATCACTCTCTAAATCCCTGTACAAATCCTTTACGCTTCCTTTTTTCACCAGCCCCTTTTTCAGGCTGGACGTTGCCTCTCTGGCCCTTTTCGCTATTGACTCCCTTTTTGCCCCTATAAGCTGTTTCCTAATGATATCGGCCGCGTACTCCTTGTCATCCAGTTTCAGATGGCTGAAATCGTCGATTATCCTGCTTATTGATGCGCTGCCCATCTCAAACCTCCTTGGGTTAGTTAATTTATTTTAACATTTTTTTAAGCAGGTAAATAGTTATTCCATTAATTCATTAATTCCCGTTAATTGTTAATTAATTCCGTGTTAATTAATTCCGGGGGGGACATAATTCCGGGGACACAATACTTAATTATTCCCACACCTCCTCCCTGTCTCATAGCCACTGCGGCCTATGGGAGCTTCTTAGACCCGAATGTGAAGGTATTGAGGGACTTCAGGGACGACCATCTCCTTACCAACCCCGCAGGCAGGGCGTTTGTTGAATTCTACTACAGCACCTCACCGCCCATAGCGGATTACATCGGGAATCACGAATCCCTGAGGACAGCCACAAGGTGGGCGCTGACGCCTGTGGTCTTCGGCATCAAGCACTCTGCGATAAGCCTCCTCCTGCTCGGCATTGCGATAGGAACAGCGGTCTACAGGAAGAAAAAGAGATAAGCCAAAAAAGGGGGAGGGCTTTAGCCCTCCCCAGGGGTCTCCTGATGGGGCCTGGTCACAGTCACAGTCCAGTCATGGGGTCTTGACGGGCTGTTAAAAAATAGGATGGAGCATTGGGGGTCTTGCAATCCTGATTTAATCTTTTGTAACGTCCTGTGCGCGCGCATCAAACAACAAAGCTATTTTCCCTGTTTCCTGATATAATTGAAACATGAACAGGGGACGGAGAAAAGAAGTAGGCAGGGTCTTCTTGTGACCTTTCCAAGTATCTTTTGACTACCGTGGCTATAGGTTCTCTTGTAGCGAAGGACTAAAATCCAATAGGCGCAACTGTTGCCATAGCAGCTTCTTTTGTGGTAATGACGCTTGCTTACCATATAACACCTCAGGACAAGGAGTCGTGAAATGGAATATGTTGCTCTAAATAGCAGTCGTCTCCGCTCTGGTTGCTGCGGGATTCGCCCTTTACTTCAGACATCAGGATAAAAAAGCCAAACACCATCACTGAGATACAAGGGGCCGGGAATTCCGGGGACATGATACTTAATTTCCGTCCTCAGCTCTACGTCCGGCGCCTCCGCGGCGAGAGGGAAATAGGGGGGGGAATAGGGGGACACCATACCTAATTTCTTAAAAATCCTCAAATCACCCTCACCCCTGGACTGCCTGAGAAACAGCAAAATGCCCGAAAACGCCCGAAACCCCACACCTCCCCCGGCAGGCGCAGGCAAGAAAGGTGGGGATTGGGTCATAACCCGGTTGCAATCTTCAACCTGAGGTCAAGCTCCTTTTGAATCGAGGGGCTTGTTTTACCAAGCCGTCTTCTTACCAGGCTTTTCTGTACTGTAAGCAGCTTGTTCATTTTAAAAACAGAGGCTTTCTTAAGTCCCGTGCCGGGAAAATCCGGAAGGTCTTCTTTTAAGATATAATCCGTGGGTTGAGCCGCTTTTGGCTGAACCCACGGATTATATGAAAGCAATAAGTATATCGGAAGACTCCGGGGCAGGAGTAAGGACTACGGCAGGGCGGACTTTTTGAGAGGAGAGGTCTGTAAAAGGAAAAGGGACAAGGACAATGTCGCCGCGCTTAAGATTCAAACTTTCTTTCCGTCCCGTGAAGAGTATATGTCTTCCGCCTCTTCTTTCAGGAAGTCGAAACTTCCTCCCTCTTCGGCCATCTGAAGGAAGTGGAATTCTTCTGATGGATAATAGATGATTTTAAACCTTTCCTGCTCCCTGGCAGGGATTTCAGTTAACGGCTTAAACACCCCTTTTTCGTATACAGCATCTACTATTTTCGGCATATTCATCACCTCCATAATTTAAGGATAATTAGAATGCGGGAGTTAAGTCAAGCGGAAGATTGGTGATGTTAGGAGAAAAAGGGGACGCCCATTATCCAGCACGGCATCCGATTCCGGGGGCATCCGATTCCGGGGACACAATACTTAATTTCCGTCCTCAGCTCTACGTCCGGCGCCTCCGCGGCGGGCAGTGAGGTACACAAGTTTCCAGTTTTCCGTTTCCTGAATATATTGACTATCGCAATCCACAATTGAAAAACCGGCTTGCCTGCTTGTCCATTCGAGGATTGTGTGTTTTTGTTGGTTATTTAATAGAATAAGTCAGAATCACGAAACATCCATGACGCTTTGATACTGCAATAAGATAGAAAAATAGCGCTAAAATATATCATAGACTGCTTCAGTAACGACAAAGTTTTCTACACCCTCCACGCAAGGAACTAAATGGGGACTGAGGAGTTCGGGGCGATATAAGGAAGCCGAGGTTTTCGAGGCTGTGATTAACGGCGAGGTTATATGAGGATTACCCTGATGACGAACCATATCAGAGCTGTCTTGTTTTCGGACTTACGAAAGGCGGCCGCCCGTTGCATATCGTGTACGCTTGTCCGGAAGAGGAGGGTATGACTATAGTAATCACGACATATCAGCCGGATGAGAAACGCTGGATTGATTTCAAGAGGAAAAGAAAATGAAATGTGTCGTTTGCAAAAGCGAGGATATTAATAAAAAGAGAGTGGACGAGGAACTGAAAAGGGGCACGGATATCGTCTTCGTGCCAGTGGATGTGCTTGTGTGCAATAGCTGCGGGGAGCGATACTACGACAGAAAGACAATGCAGTTCCTCGAAGACATCGGTGAGAAAATCAGGGACGAGAAGATTAACCTTTCTCCCGTGGGCAAGGTTCTGAAGGTGTCCGCCTGACATATGTAAGGGGGAAAATGAAAATGGAAAATAAAAATGGGGACATTGCATGAGCACTATGGAAAAAGAGAACAAAAGATATGATAACATGCAAGGCATAGGCGGGGTTTTCCAACCCCGCCTTGACAGCGATATGCGAATTCCCAACTCCGCCGGAAAAACGCTTCCGGCGGGACTTTCAGTCCCGCCTGTCGGGGAGGGCGGATATTATATCAGGACAATGCCAAAGTGTTCCGAAGAATATCCCATATTTTATAAGGAATGCCATTTATCCCCGAGCTTTTAAGCTCGGGGATAAATGGCGCCCGGAGCGAAGCAGAGGTATATCCTGCATGTCTGGCAAAGACAATAGGTTTTGACAGACATGTATAAGACGGAAACCCCGGGCTTTAGCCCGGGGAGCTTCATCACCTGATATGTGCGCCATCACCAAAATGGTAGGGAAGACCGTCATTTATCCAGCCGTTTACCATGCGATAACCACGCGTGTCCCTGTTGCCTTCAAACCCGTTAAACATGTTTATGGCCCGGAAACCGATGTCTTCAAGTTCTGCGGTCGCAGCCAGGCTTCTATGGCCGTTCCGGCACATGGTAATAAGCACGGCGTCCGGCTTTCCTTCAAAATACTCCTTCACATCGATTACAAACGTCGGGTTGACTATCATCCTGTCCCTGTGCAGCACAAGGTAAGGGATGTTCACTACCTTTCCGTTCAGCCCTGAGCCCTCTCCCAGCCTGTTTTCACCCGGATGTCCCACCCATTTCCACTCCTCGGGCGTCCTGACGTCCAGTATAGATACATCGGGATAAGCAGTTGTCAACTCATACGCCTGCGCCGGGATTATATGTTCAAACGCAGAAGAAGGAATTGCTGAAATGACAGCCGGCAATTTCTCCATTTTTTTACCTCCTGCTCAAAGTTGAATTCATAGCTCTCGATTCTTCCCTTTCCCTCTAAATTCCTTTTCCGCAACCACCACCTCTCAAAAAGACTCTAACGCTGCTATGAGTTATAAACCCCCTATGGTCCCGGTTGCGGTAGCCTACACTATCGCAACCCACGGTGTCAAGGGGTTTATACATGCTTGGAAAATTTTTTCAAAATAAAGGGGGGCTTAGAATGCGGACAGATTGAGATGCGCCATGTCTTATGCCCTGGCGGGAGAAGCGTCATCTCCCGCCACTCCGGACTCGTGCAATATCCGGGTTAAAGCGGAAAGTGGCACGCCACCTTGTTGCCGCCGCCCAGGTCGCGGAGTCCGGGCGCCGAGGAGGGGTCGGTGCAGACCGGGGGCCTGCCGCTTTCGATGTAGACGGGGCATCGCGGGGCGAACCGGCAGCCCGCTGCGGGACGCTCGAAATCGAACACCCCCCAGTCCCGCCCTCCGCCGTTTGCGCGGGAGGCCTCCGTGCTCTGCTTCTCCACGAGGGAGGACCAGAGCGTTTGGGTGTAAGGATGAAGCGGGTTTTGCGCAATGCGGCCCGAAAGCCCCATCTCCACTATTTTGCCCAGGTACATGACCGCGACCTTGTGGCTCATGAGTTCCACGACCCTGAGGTCGTGGGAGATAAAGAGGTAGGAAAGACCGAGGTTTTCCTGAAGCTCCCGCAGCAGGTTCACCACCTGGGCCTGTATGGAGACATCCAGCGCGCTCGTGGGCTCGTCGGCCACGATGAACCTGGCGCCCACCGCCAGGGCGCGGGCGATGCCCACCCGGCGCTTCTCCCCCCCGGAGAGCTCTCCGGGGAAGTTCGTGAGCTTGCCCGTCTTGAGGTTCACCTGATCGAGGAGTTCGCCCGTCCTCGCCCTTGCCTCCGCGTCGCTCAACGGCTGGTGGACGGTAACGGCCTCCTTGAGGATGGCCCCGATGCGCATCTTGGGGTTGAGCGCGGCGTCAAGGTCCTGGAATATCATCTGAAGGTGCTTCCGGTAGGGGCGGAAATCGCGGTTGGAGAGCGAGGTGATGTCCGACCCGTCAAAGAATATCCTGCCGGCGGTGGGCGTAAGGAGCCTGAGTATCATCTTGCCGATGGTCGTCTTTCCGCAGCCCGACTCTCCCACCAGCCCCATGGTCTCGTTTTCCCTGATGAAAAAACTCACGCCGTCCACCGCGGGGATGACGTTGCCGTCCCCCGTGAGAGAGGAAAAGGCGCCCCTGCCCTGGGTAAAGTGCTTCTTCAGGCCCTCGGCCTCCAGTCTGTTGCTTCCCATATCCTTGAGTTTGCTCCTTCGCGGTCAACCCGAGTACAGCCAGCACCTGGCCCTGTGGCCGGGCGCGACCTCCCGGAGACCGGGCTCATGATGTTCGCAATTTTCCCTGACAGAGTCGGTCACGCGGTTGCAGCGGGCGAAAAACCGGCAGCCCTCGGGGATGTTGACCGTATCGAGCACGTCGCCCTCGATGGTCCGGAGGGCGCTCTTCTGCCTGATATGCCGCTCGCCCGGCGCCGACTCCAGAAGCGCCGCGGTGTAGGGGTGCTTGCCGTCGGCCCCGGACGAAAGGGTGTCGGCGGCGGGGCCGTATTCCATCACCGTGCCGCCGTACATCACCGCCACGTTGTCCGAAAGCCGGGAGACAACGTCTATGTCGTGGCTTATGAGCAGGGAGGTGACGCCGACCGTGGACTTGAGCTCCGCCAGCAGCTCGACTATCTTCGACTGTATGGTGGCGTCAAGGCCCGTGGTCGGCTCGTCGGCTATGAGGAGGGAAGGCTCGGCCGAAAGGGCCATCGCTATCATGGCCCGCTGGCACATGCCGCCTGAAAGGCCATAGGGGTGGTTGTCGTAGCGGAGCCGCGGGGAGTCTATTTTTACCTGCTCAAGCCAGTAAAGGGCGCGCTCTTTGGCCTCCCCGGGCTCCTTCGCGCCGGCGCCGAGCATCACGGCCTCGGTTATCTGCCTGCCGATTGTCATGAAGGGGTTCATGGAGAGCTTGGGGTTCTGGAATATCATGGCGATTTCCCTGCCCCTGATGCCCCGCATAATGCGGTCCACGCTCTTTTGCCAGCCGGCGTTGTCCTTGCGGACCTCCATGACCCTGCCCCCGCGCATGCCCAGCGAAACGTGGGAGTCGAGGTCCCGGAGGAGGTCGAGGGAGGCCCCGTTTGAGCTGAACCGAATTCTTCCGCTTATGACGCCCGGCTCCGCGCTTATAAGCCCCAGGACGGAATGCGCGGTGACGCTCTTTCCGCTTCCGCTCTCGCCCACTATGCCCAGCGTCTCGCCTTTTTTCACATGGAGGTCCACGCCGTCCACCGAGCGGATGAAGGCGCGCTTGCTGCGCGAGTAAAAATACGTCCGGAGGTCCTCTATCTCAAGGACCGCGGCCCCGCTCATCGTCCGCGTTTCCTCTCAAGTATGTTGTTAAGCCCGTCGCCAAGGAGGTGAAACCCCATGATGGTAAACAGAATGGCCAGTGCCGGGGCGGTCGAGGGCCAGAACTTGCCCTGCATGAAGTAGTTCGCCCCGGCCTCCACCATGTTGCCCCAGGAGGGCGTGGGCTCCTGGACCCCGAAGCCCAGGTAGCTCAGGCTCGACTCGATGAGTATGGCCTCGGCCATGCCCAGCGTGGCCTGGATGATGAGCACCGACCGGCAGTTGTACCAGAGGATGTGCTTCAGGATAATGGCCCCTGGGCCGAGGCCCAGGGCCGTGGCGGCCTCGATGAAGTTCTTCCGCTTCAGCGACTGTATCTTGCCCTTTATGAGCAGCGAGACCACGGGGATGTTGGTTATTCCAACCACCGCCATGATGTAGTAGATGTCGGGCTTGAAGGCGGCCACCATCAAGAGGATTAAGACCAGGCGGGGGAAGGAGTCCACCAGGTTGGAAAAATAGGTTATGAACGTATCCGCCATGCCCCCCCGGTAGCCCGAGAGCACGCCGAGGAGGGAGCCCATGAGGAGGGAGATGCCTATGGCCAGCAGCCCCGGCAGAAAGTACGCCTGGATGCCGAGTATCAGCCGGGAGAGGATGTCCCTGCCCATGAAGTCTGTGCCGAGGAGGTGCCCGGCCTCGCCCGGCGGGGCCATGAGCAGTGCAAGGTCTATTTCCTGCGGGTCGTGGGGCAGCAGGTCGAATGCGCCCAGAAAATACGACGCGACCACAAGTGCGGCTATCAGGAGCCCGTAGCCCACGTACACGAGGTCCGCGGCGTCCGCCTTTTTCCAGAACGGCAGGTCCGAAAAATCGCTTACCGCCGCCGTCTCCTGTATGTAGGTCCTCACGCGCTCCCCCTAACCCGGATATTGCACGAGTGTTCCGGAAATTCCGTTAACTTTTTCCGGTGACAAAACGTACCTTAAACTGAAAATAGAATATTCCTCGGGACATTTTGTATTTTCATCGCCTTTTGTTCTACTTTTCATAATACTCATGAAATATCCGGGCTAATCCTGTGACGCCCGCGGGTTTACTATGATGTAGACCACCCGCTGGGCGAGGCTTCCCATGCGGACGAAGACCGCCGCCAGGATGGTAATGCCCATGATGAGCGGGTAGTCCCGGTCCTGGGCGGCCTGCCAAGCCATCCGCCCCATGCCCGGCCAGTTGAACACCTGCTCGACGACGACCGCGCCGCCGAGGACGAACGGTATCTTCGAGGCGATTATCTCGGTGATGGGCAGCAGAAAACCCTCCTTGAAAGAATGCTTCCAGACCGACGCGCCCTTGGCCCTTGCCATGCGGATGTAGTCCTCGGAAAAGACCCTCGCCATCTCCTCCCTCAGGTACCGCACCACCTCGCTTATGGCGCCGTTTCCGAGCCCGAGCACGAAGACGGGCAGAAGAAAGAACAGCCAGCTGTTTTCCCGGGAGTCCGAAAAGCCGAAGGCGATGGGGAACAGGCCGAACTTGCGCGTGAATATGTAAATAACGATATAGCCCAGCCAGAATACCGGGAGGGCCGAGGCCACGTAGGAAAACATCGTGAGCGACCAGCTAACCGGGGTCTGGCCGCGACGGGCCGAAAGGAGCGCGATGGGCACGGCCACAAGGAGCGTGACGAGCATTGCGCCCATGGTAAGGTACAGGGTGTTGACGCCGACCCTGACTATCTCCCCGAGCACCGGCAGCCCCGTCCTTATGGACGAGCCGAAGTCGCCCCGGAGCATGTTGCCGAACCACGATAAATATTGCGAGTACCACGCCGCGGAAACGCCCATGGCCTCCGCCCGGCCGCCCATCCGGCCCTCCAGGAGCGTGCTGAAAGGGTCGCCCGGCGACAGGTAGAGGATGACAAAGACCACGAAGCTCACCCCCACAAGAAGCAGGGCCGTAATGCCCGACTCCCGGAGGAGCATCAGCGTGACAGGCCTCAAGGCCGAGTGCTTCATCGCCCGTCCGTCCCGCCCGCGGCTTCCATCGCGCCCCGCATGTTATCTCTGGCTCTCCACCGGTATGTACCAGTCCCCGGCAAAGGTGAAGAACTTGTAAGGGTGGATGGCCACGCGCCTGAGCTTCTTCCGGTACGCGGCGTAGTTCGTGAGAGTCCAGAGGAAGGTGTAGGGGTTTTCGTCGGCCAGCAGGGAGTGGAGCTTCCGGTAGATGGTGCGGCGCTTTTCGTGGTCAAGGGTCAGCTTGCTCTCCACGATAAGGCTGTCCACCTCGGGGTTTGAGTAGGCCCCGAAGTTGTTCTTCCACCGGCCGATTTCCGCCGAGTGGAAGAGGGAGGAGATGTCGGCCGAGTCGTCAAAGACCCAGGAGGCGAATATGACGTCGTAGTCGTGCTTGAGGAAGACGTCCTCCTTCCAGGCCAGCCACTCCTTGAACTCCACCTTGATGTCCACGCCGATTTTTTTCAGGTAGCTCTTGAAGGCCAGCACCACGCGCTTTACGGCCTCGCTCTCCTTCTCGATGGGCACCTTCAGGGTCAGCGAAAGCGGCTCGCCGTCCTTCCGCACGATGCCGTCGGGGCCGGGGGCGAACCCGGCCTCCGCCAGAAGCTCCCCGGCCCTCCGGGGGTCGTACCGGAGGGGCTGTACGTCAAGGTTGTAGGCCCAGCTTCCGGGGGCGAAGGGGCCCGAGATGATGGCGCCCTGGCTGTTGAAGAACGAATCGAGCATCTCCCGCCTGTTGACCGCGTGGGCGAAGGCGGTCCTCACCCGCTTGTCCGCAAGGAGCGGGTTTCGCAGGTTGTAGCCGAAGAACGAGTAGGAAAGCGCGTTATAGGGCTTGAGGACAAAACGCTTGTCGCCCTGGATTTCGGGTATGTCCCGGGGGTTTACGAGCACGACCATGTCGATGGCGTTGAACATGAGGGCCTGGGTCATGATGTTCTGGTCCGCGAAGGGCTTGGCCACGAACCTGTCTATGTGCGGACGGCCCTTGAAGTAGTCTTCGTTGGCCGCGAGGATTACCTCGCGGTCGGAGGTGATTTTCCGTATCATGTAGGGCCCCGTCCCTATGGGGTTGTGCACAAAGGGGTCCTCGCGCGTGAGGTACTCGGAATTGGCCGGGCCGTGCGCGGGGATAATCTTGAAGCTGAACTTGGCAAGGGCGTTCAGTACGGGCCGCTTGAGCCTGAACCTGACGGCGTATTCGTCAACCTTTTCGATGCCCTCGATGAACTCGTAGCGGACCTTGAGGGAGGTGATTGTCTTCGGATGCGACATGATGTCGTACGTAAAGACCACGTCGGCGGCGGTAAAGGGCACGGGCTCCCCGTCCGCCCTCGGGTGCCACGTCACGTCCTTTCTGAGGAAGAACGTATACGTCCGGCCGTCCCTTGAAATCTCCCATCGCTCGGCAAGCTCGGGGACTATCTCCTGTTTTTCGTTGATGCCCACGAGGCCGTTGAAGAGCAGCTCGCTGATGCGCAGGGATATCATGTCGTTGCTGGTAATGGGGTCCAGGGTGGCCGGCCTGCCGTACTCGCCGTAGCTAAGCGTCCCGCCGTCGGGCTTGCCGTCGTCCTTGCCCACGGCGCCCGCCTGTGGCGCCGCGAGAGCCGCGATAATGAAGATGAGGAACATGACACGCGATAATTTTTTCATACCGTCCTCCTCTTTGTATATGATGCGTCCGTTTTTTTCATGTTGAATTCCTCTTATTACTCAGAGCATAAAATAGTTTACACCCCCCCTTTAGCAAAGGGGGGCGGGGGGGATTTGAATATTCGGAAAAATCCCCCTCATTCCCCCTTTTCCAAAGGGGGAAGCCGGATCGATTCGTTCCAGGCTGATGTTCGTCATGTAATCTATTTTTATGCTCCCCTCTCAATTACTGCACCTTCACGTCTCCGGCGCTTTTCTGTTCCACGGAGTAGGCGCCTTGAAGCGCCACCTGTATCTGGCGCACCGCGGGAAACTGCCTGCTCATCTCGAAGAATATCTCCAGGGCCTCGGAGAAGTTCTTGGCGCCGTAGTACGCCGCGGCAAGGTGCACCAGCATGGCGGGGTCGTTGTGCTCTATACGGTTTTTGTTGCTCTTGTCCCTGCCGGCCTCCATATGGGAAATCGCCCGGCCTGAGTCGTTCCTGCCGAGGTAGTAGCTGCCGAGGGCGTGGTTGAGACGCGAGAACTTCCCGCCCTGCCCCGCCTCCGCAAGGGAAGCCGCCCTGGAGACGGCCCCGTTGCAGGCCGCGCCGAGGCTCCCGCAGGCAAGCAGCACCTCGGCCTGCATGAGAGGGTCCTTCGCGTACCGGCCTGAAAGCTCCTCAAGCCGCTTCATCGCCTCGGAATTCCGGCCCTTCCGGTAAAGCAAAGCGGCCTGTCCCACCTCCGCCAGCTCACGGAACTTCTTAGGCGCCCCTGGCGATGCATTAAAGGCTGCGAAAGAGGCATCGGCCTCCTTGAGCATGCCCAGCCGTGAGTACGCCTCGCCGAGGTAGTACCGGGCAACGTCCATGCCGCCGGATGTTTCCATCGCCTTTTTGAGGTAAAAAACGCCCGCCTTCGCGTAGAGCCTGGAGACGTTGCCCAGCAGCGCGGGGTCGTAAAACCTGATGACCTTGTTTTCCCCCGGCGCCTCCTCGTGGGAGTAAGCCTTGAGGTCGGCGTCCCAGAGGAGGTCGAGCCCTTTTTGAACCCGCCCGGCCCGGGCATAGACGCCGACGGCGTTTTTAATCACCCGGATGGAGTCTTTACCCTGTTTTTTCAGGATGCCCAGTGCCTGCTCGCACATGCCCGCGGGGTCGCGCTCCTTGAGGCCCGCCCTGCCGTAGGCGGCCGCAAGTTCCGAAAGGACATCGGGGTCTTTCGTCTCCGCAAGGCCGGACCACGTGCTGTCGGCTTTCTGCTTCTGTCCCCGGAGGTGGAAGGTAAGTCCGAGGCCGGCCTTTGCGATGGCCTTGTGGCGCGCCCCGACCTTCGCGTCCTTCAGTACCTTGCTGAAATAAAACGACGCCTGCTTGGCCCTTCCGGCCTCAAGCAGGGTCTCGGCAATGTAGAGGTTCACCATGCGGCTCCTGTCCCTGCCTTTGACGGAGGCGACATTTTTGAGGTGGTCGAGGTTCACCGAAAGCGACGCCTCATGGAGTTCGCCATAGAGGGCCGAGTCGCCCAGAAAGAACACCCCGAGGCTCAGGTATGCCTTGCCTTTTTCCCCGGGCCCGACGTTGCCGATAAAACGGTGGAGCCTCACCGCCTTCTCATAGTGGTTCATTTTATAAAACTTCGCCGCGCGGGCAAGGGGGGTGTCCGCGGCATGGGCCGAAGCCGCCGTCAACCCGATTACGGCAAGACTCAACAAAACGCGTTTCATGCCCGGCTCCTTGCAAGATGCATGGTTTCTATTCTTCCAGCTTCGCCACAAACATCCGGTCCCACTGCTCGACCTGCGCCCGGAACGCGATGGCGCCGTCGGCCGAGCATACAACGTCGTGGTTCATCCTGGTGCCCGTCATGAGCGGAGCGGCGGCCTTCTCGTCAACGTCCACGACAAAGAGCGGGTTGTAGGCATAGCGGTCGTTCTTGACGTACACAATCCTCCTGCTGTCGGGCATCCACGCGGGCCCCCTCTCTATGTCCGGGACGACGTCCGTGGCCACCACGCGGGAGACAAGCCCCTCGCCCCTGGGGTCCGAGCCGTCGGCGGCCACCACCATTAAAGACCAGCCCTTGGGGTCGTGCCGCTCGTTGTAATTGGAATAGAACGCGAGTTTTTTCCCGTCCGGCGACCAGACCGGCCTGAGGTCGTCATGGGGCCAGAGGGTAAGAGGCATCAGGGTCTCGCCTGGCCGCGCCACGTCGCCGATGAGGTAGATGTCGTGGTTTTCGTTGCTGCCGTATATCATCGCCACCTTCGCGCCGTCAGGCGACCACTGCGGGTAGAGAAAGGACTTCTCCCCTCGCGTAAGGCGCGTGACCTCCCCGGTGGCGAGGTCCATGAGATGGACGTCGGCCTTTCCCGTCCTGCCCGATACGAACACCAGCCGGTCGTCCACCGGAGACCAGTGGGCGTGGCCGTCCTTTTCGGGGCCTTCGGTCAGGCGGGTGGTGTTGTGGCCGCCGAGGCCGCTCAGATAAAGGTCGTAGTTGCCGGTGCCGCCGTTGCTCATGAAGACGAACCGGTCGCCGTCGGGCGACCAGCTGATGCCCGAGTTATAGCTGGCCTCTTCCATAAACCCCGGCAGCAGGAAACCGAAGTCGTCGCTTTCCCCGGACTGCTGGTAATAGATTCTGTGCAATATCTGGCCTTCGGGGCTGGCGATGACTATCTCTTTTTTATCCCCGGTGCTGCGCTCAAAAGCGAGCCTGTCGCCTGCCGGCGACCAGAGGGGGTTGGAGTCGTTTCTGCCTCGCTGGACACCGCCGAGCGTGCGCACGAACCGGGGCCGGATGCCCTCTGGAGCTTCCGGCCCCTCCTCCGGCCCTCTTTCGGCCACGGCCCGGGCCGCCCGTTTTTCCTCCACAGCGTCTTCGGTGCCGGGAGGCAGCGTTTCGCCGGGCTCGACGGCCTCGGCCCCCTCGATGCCGCTTTCCTCAGCAGGAAGCGCGACCTCGATGATTTCCACGGCCTCGCCCTCTTCCGCGCCCCCCTCGGGGGGGGGCGCCTCATCCAGGGCCTGCGCCGCCCCGGCCAGGAGCAGCGCGGACAGGGCGGCCAAGGCGAAACGCCTCGGGCTCATCCACGCAAACAGCCCCATTTGGGTCCCTACCTGATGTCCTTTATCTGGCCCCAGTATTTTTCGGCCGAGGCGCGGATTTCGGTGAACTCGCCCTGTCCTTCGAGTTTTTCGGGGAAAAAGTCGAAATACTCGCGCCACGCCATGTCGGCCTTGTCCAGGAGCGCGTCCTTCCGCGTGAGCAGGTAGAGCTTGTGATATGAAAGCGCTGAGTAATAATATGTGTCGTGCACCGCCTCGTCGTAGTGCTTTGTCGGCAGGAACCTGGTGTTCTGCTTGGCTATATCGAGGTTCCGGACGGCATCGGACAGGTGCTCGGCCGCTGTGCCGCGGTCCTCCCGGATGAGCGCGTTGCCCATCTCGTAGTAGGCGTGGCCGAGGTTGGTATAGGTCACGGCGTACTGCTTGTAGATTAGCTGCTCGTTTTCCGGGACGGAGAGCACGTTTTCGAACTCGCGTGCGGCAGCGGGGTAATCGTTTTTCTCGTCCATGTAAAGCTGTGCCAGACGGTACCGCGCGTCGGAGTAGTCGGGGTGGTCGTTCCCTGCCTTCAGATAAGCGGAAATCGCCTTGTCCGTGTCGCCCCCGGCCCTGGCCCTGTCGGCGATTTTAAGGTAGTCCCTGTGCATTTTTATGCTGCTCTTGCCCGTAAGTTCCACGACCTTGCGGTTAAACTCCACCACTTCCTCCCAGTCGCGGATGTCGCCTCCGGCGGAGAGCCTGAGGGTATGGAAGCCGAAGTTCACCCGCCTGCCGTCGGTGATGGGGGTCTTGCCGACCGAAACGCCGTCTATGAAGACCTCCGCCACGGAGGGCCTGGAGTCCACCTTGAACACGGCGTTGTTTACCTCGAGGACGTATTCCTTCAGCTCCCCGTCCTCTCCCGCCTTGACCCTGCCGCTCACCTGCCGGTAGCCGTGCCGGTAGAGCACCACGTCGTAGGTCCTGCCGAGCTTTACCGGCACGACGGCCTTGCCGTCGGAGCCGGTGGTAGCCACCCAGGCATCGTTAAGGTAGACATTGACCCCGCCGAGCCTGTCCACGTCCGGGGGCACGCCGCCCTTTGCCAGGAGGACAAAGGAGTGTTCCGCGGCCCTCTTTTCCTCCTCCGAGGCGGTGCGGCGGACCACCCGGTAGCCAACGGCCGCCTTTTTGCCCTTCTTCACCTCCACCACCTCGCCCCAGGACTCCGTGGACCGGGTCTTCTTGAGCCTGAGCGTGCCGGCCTCCGCGTATCCCTTGATCTTGCCGTTTGCGGCCCTGCTCGGGGCCATGAGGGCAAACTCCGCGCCCCGCCGCAATTTATAGTCGGAGGAGCCGAGGTTGATTTTGTAAGCGTCGCCTTCCACGGCGGTTATCGTCCCCTCAAACGGGAACTGGCCGATGAAGGCCTTGACCACGTCCTTGGCGACCCGCTTTACGTCGCGCTCGCCCCGCGCCGGGCTGATATGGCTCAGGACGAGCTTCCCGTCGTAGTTGTAAGCCTTGGTCTCGATGACGAAGCCGTTTTCGGTCTTGCCCACGCTGCCTAATATGACGGCGTCCACCGTGCCCATGAGCGCGGTATCCTCCCATCCCTTTGTGGTCATCCGCCCGATGTCCGTCTTCGCCTTCTTTATGGACGCCTTGAGGGCGTCGGAGGGGACCTCCTCGAACACGATATAGCTGAAGAGGTTGTTGCCGACCGCATCCTCGATGCGCCTCAGAATGCCCGATAGGTCCTCGTCGGGCGTATTGCCGGCGTAGCCGTATATTGCGGCCCTGATGGGCCTGGGGGCCACGGGGTAGAAATACCGCTTGACGGTGTGCCTGCCCTCGAGCTTGACGCTCCCTTTCCAGGAGGAGGGCAGGTAGCCCGGAGTGGAAAGGGAAACCCTGACCTTTTTGCCGGGCTCGCCGCGGTAGACATATGTGTAGTAGCCCTTGGAATTCGTCTTGCCCACCCGCTTGCCGTTTATGCTCACCGGCACGCCGGCCATGCCCTTGGTGCGCCCGTATTCCTCGGTGAGGGGTTTTACGGTAAGGAGCGATTCCTTGTGCAGGGAGACCGCAACGACCTGGCCGGGCTCGACTTTCCTCCTCTTGCGCCAGGGGGCGAACCCTTTCTTTCTCACCTCGAACCTGAACCCCCTGGCCGGCATGCTTTTGTATTCATACACAAACTGCCCGGCGGCATCTGTGGATGCGACCTTCTTGCCGCCCACCTTGACGGCCGCGCCCTCGACCGGAACGCCCTTTTCGGTCACGGAAAAGGTTATGTACTTGACGGCCTTGAGCTCGGCCTCGAAGGGATAGGCGTCCACCGCGCCCTTGGCGGGAGTCCTCATCACGAAGGAGTCCTCCCAGGGCTCGACCTTGTAGCCCGGTGCGTTCATGATTACGGATACGCGGACTTCCGAGCCGGGCTTCTTCCTCAGGGCGCCGGAGTAGGTCCCGTCGTCTCCCGTTGAGCCCACCTCGGCCCCGTCCACCACGACCCGGGCCTCGGCCGCGGGGCCGCCGTCCAGTGTCGCCTTGACCTCAAGTTGAAGCTCTTTCTTGCCCGAGCAGCCAAGGAGCGCTGACGACGCAAGCAGGATAAATAAAATCTTTGCCGCGTGCTTACCCATAAAATCGCCTCCTGAATAAAATATCCTGTTTCGTATTCATCTGCGGGGAATCCGCCTCCCCGCGCACGGAACGCGCCCCCCTCGACGCTACATCATCGGGGGCTGGATGTTCACCTCGCCGGGGTTGATGATTTTGTCCTCGTCGGACGACGAGGTCCCGATGGACCTGCGTTTGCCTTCGGGAATCTTCCTGAGCCTCAGGTCCACCTTCTTGCTGGACATCGAGCCCACCTCCACCTCCCGGGTTTCGGTGAGGTAGCCTATTTTGCCTGCCTCGACCTTGTAAAGGCCCTTGACAATGGCGCCCTTTTCGGATTCGAACTTCCCCTCCGAGTCCGCGGCCACGGAATGAGACGCCTCCTCGACGCTCACGGAGGTGTTCATCATGTTGACCACCGTGCCCTCGGGGCTTTCCCCCTCCACGGGCGTCATGTCCTGGTTGACCAGCTGGACCGTCCCGTGTATCTTCGGGGAACAGCCCCAGAGGGAGAATACTATGACCGCGAAGAAAAAAGACGGTGTTTTCCCGTAACGCATGGTTTTTTTCCTCCTTGTATTTTCTTGTGCTCTTGACGCCGCATAAGAATTTTCCAAACAATTACCGTCTCGCAACGTTTTCCGCTGCATGGACAAAAAAGCCCACCTTCGAAAGGGTGGGCAATCGCTCCTGCCACTTCGGCGGCCCCTCTACCCTCCGACCCCTCGCGATGCTCCGGGTCAAGGGCAGGTAGCTTTGCGTCGCCAGGTTGCCCTGGGTTTGCCCTTTCGATGGGTTTAATGTTTCCCCTATACGATTTAATACCATCCGGCAGTGAAATGTCAAGAATTGAAATCACAATCACGCCACAATCACGCAATGAGAAAAAAAATCAACGGGCGGCAATTGCCTGTGGCATATCGGGGTGCCTGATTTTATAAGGATATTTTTCCGGCTCATCGTGGAAGAGTGTGGGTAAACTGATGGGCCTGAGGCGGTATAACATGG
>CBDVCR010000010.1:0-32561 GCA_965372535.1 uncultured bacterium
GGCGGGGTTGGAAAACCCCGCCTATGCCTGTGATTGTTTTCATATCTTTTGTTCTATTTTTCATAATACTCATGAAATATCCGGGGTAGTTCGGAAAGATATACAATATCAGAGTTCGCGGGCAAGTTCAATTCCCGCTCTTTTCCGGCTTCGCTCGATTGACTAAATCCCCTCTGTCCATTAATATTTGTATCATCATGGTCCAGAGCATGACGGGATTCGGCTCTGCCGAAAGCAACGGCTTCAGGGTGGAGGTGCGCTCTTTAAACCACCGGTTCATGGAGGTTTTCGTAAAGCTCCCCCCGGCCCTCGGACGGCTCGATATGCCTATACGGGATGGCATCAAGGCGAGGTTTTCGCGGGGCAAATTCGACGTCTTCGTTTCGGTATCGGGCGTCGAGGGGATAAGGCTGACCCTCAACAGCGCCGTGGCGGCGGAGGTGCATTCGGCGCTTAAGAACCTAAAGGACGGCCTTAGCCTGGGCGGAGACATCGGCCTGGAGCACCTCCTTCCATGGAAGGACCTGTTTATAGAGGAGGAGGCTTCACATGAGGATGGCAGGCCCCTTGAGGCACTCGCCGAGGCCCTTGACGGGCTTGAGAAAATGAGGCGCGGGGAGGGCGAGGCACTGGCCGCGGACATATCCTCAAGGGTGGAGGCGATAGACAGGCTGAAGGGGGAGATAAAGGCCCTCGGCCCTTCCGTTGCCGAGGCGTTGAGAGGGAAATTCCTCGAAAAGCTCAGGGGCCTCCTTGCGGAGGGCCCCTTTGACGAGGCCGCTCTCCTGCAGGAGGCCTCCTCCGTGGCCGAGAAATCCGACATCAGCGAGGAGCTGAGCCGCGTGGGCAGCCATGCGGCTCAGATGAGCAAAATCCTCAAAACCGGTGGTACAATAGGCAGGAAGCTGGATTTCCTGCTCCAGGAACTCCACCGCGAGGCTAATACCATCGCCTCCAAGGCCGGCGACGAAAGGGTTTTGACCAGCGTCATAGAGATGAAGGCCGAGATAGAGAGGGCCAGGGAGCAGGCCCAGAATATCCAGTAAACGGCTTCTGGACGGGACAAAGGGATGAAAAGGACAGGCATTGGCTCCGTGCTCGTAAACGTGGGGTTTGGCAATGTCGTGGCCTCCGCGAGGATGGTGGCCGTGGTTTCGCCCGCGGGCGCGCCCATGAAGAGGCTCCGCGACCACGCCAGGGAAAAGGGCATGCTCGTGGACGCCACCGAGGGCAGGCGCACGCGCTCGGTCATTGTCATGGACAGCGGCCACGTCATATTGAGCGCTCTTCTTGCCGAGAAAATCACCGAGAGGGCCATGGAGGGCGCCGCACATGCGGATGGGCAGGGGCAGAAGAAAGAATAAGGGAAACCTCTTCGTGGTCTCCGCCCCATCGGGGGCGGGCAAGACCACGCTCTGCAGAAAGCTCCTTGAGCAGAGGCCGGAGATGGGCTTTGTCGTCTCACACACCACCAGGAGGCCCCGGCCCGGCGAGGCCGACGGCAGGGACTATACCTTCGTAGGCGAGGAGGAGTTCCACCGGATTGCCGAAAGCGGCGGCTTCGCCGAGTGGGCCATGGTCCACGGCAACCTCTACGGCGCCTCCCGGGAGCGGCTCGATTCCATGCTCCTGAGCGGCGTGGACGTACTGCATGACATAGACGTGCAGGGCGCGAAGCGGATGCGGGATACCTGCCCCGACGCGGCCTATATCTTTATCCTGCCCCCGTCGATGGAGGTCCTGCGCGAGAGGCTTGCGGGGCGCGGCAGCGACCCTGTGGAAGTTATTCGCGGAAGGCTCATGCGGGCTAAGGAGGAAATCAGAGACTATTTGGAGTATGATTATGTTATAGTAAATGATGTTTTCGAGGAGGCCCTCAAGGGGCTTGAGTCCATAGTGACGGCAAAGGGCCTCGGTTCCGACAATATCGACCCCGGCTGGGTCGAGGATAATTTTTATCGCCAGGAGGAAGCTTGATGGACATAGTATCCCTGCCTATCGAAATAGACGAGGACATGATAGACAGCCGCTTCAGGCTCGTGGTTATAGCGTCGCAGAGGGCGAAGGAACTGGCCTTCGGCGCAAAGCCACGGGTCGAGACCAAGTTCAAGAAAATCCCCACCCTTGCGCTTGAGGAGACCCTCGAGGGGGAGCTTGAGTTCATAACGGGCGAGGAGGCCAAGGCCAAGCTCGAGGAGGCCAGGAAGTTCGACTACAAGCGCTTCCTTGAGGAGAAGAGGAAAGAGGCGATGCCCGAGGACCTCTCCGAACTGGAAAAAGACCTCAAAATGTACCTTACCGAAAAAGAGCAGCCCGAAAAGCTGGCGCTTGAGGAACTCTTTGCGGAGAAAAATGACGGAACAGAGGAGATCTCTAAGTAGCCGGAAAGTCCTCCTCGGCATCACCGGCAGCGTCGCCGCATACAAGGCGTTAGACCTAATCGGGAGATTGAAGGAAGAGGGGGCATCGGTCACCGCCGTGATGACCGATGCCTCTTTGCGTTTCCTCGCCCCGCTTTCCGTGGAGACGGCCACGGGGGGGAAGGTATACTCCGGCCTGTTCGACGACCCCATGGCCCATATCGGGCTTGCCCGGGACGCCGACCTCATGCTGGTCGCCCCGGCTACGGCCAACACGGTGGCAAAGTTCGCCGCGGGCCTGGCCTACGACCTCCTGGGCACGTGCTTCCTCGCCTTCAGGGGCGCGGTGGTGCTCGCCCCGGCCATGAACTGGCGAATGTACGAAAACCCCGTTTTCAGGGAGAACCTCGACCGCCTCAGGGCCTTCGGGGCGGTGGAGGCGCCGCCCGAGACGGGGGCGCTTGCCTGCGGGGAGGAGGGCGTGGGAAGGATGGCCTCCACAGATGCCATCGTGGAGGCGGTGAAGTCGGCGCTTTCGGAGAAGGACCTCGCGGGCGAAAAGATAGTCGTAACCGCAGGGCCCACCAGGGAGCCGCTGGACGCGGTGAGGTTCATATCGAACCGCTCCTCCGGCAAGATGGGCTATGCCCTGGCCGGGGAGGCCAGGCGCAGGGGGGCCGAGGTCGTCCTGATAAGCGGACCTTCAGCCCTCGGGCCACCGCCGGGTGTGGACCTCATACGGGTGGAGACCGCGGAGGAGATGCGCTCCGCGGTGCTTGAGGAGATAAAGGGCGCGCGAGCCCTTGTGATGGCCGCCGCCGTGGCGGACTTCGCGCCCGCCTCACCCTCGGCGGCAAAGCTTGAGAAGTCCTCCGTGCGCTCCATCCAGCTCAAGCCCGCCCCCGATATCCTGGCCGAGGTAGGCCGCATGGACGAGAGGCCTCTGGTCGTGGGGTTTGCCGCCGAGGCAGGGGACAACGTACGGCGCGCGGAAGACAAACTCGGCAAAAAAGGGGTGGACGTCATTGTGTTTAACGACATAAGCGAACCCGGCGCGGGCTTCGATTGCGACACCAACAGGATTGCCATCATCGAGGGCGGCCGAAGGGACGATTACCCGCTCATGAGCAAGGAGGGGGTTGCGGGGCTCGTCCTTGACAGGGTCGCCGCACGAAGGGCTTGACTTTCTGTCGCTTTTTTGTAGACAATTTTAAGTGAAAATGGACAACATAGAAAAGCTCAAGGAAAAGGTCGAAAACGACCCGAAGTCCACCCTCTTCGTTCCCCTTGCCGAGGAATACAAGAAGGCCGGGCAGTTGGACGAGGCCATAGAGGTCCTTAAGGCGGGAATCGAACGGCAGCCCGGTTACATGAGCGCGCGGGTTTCCCTTGGAAAGGTTTACCTCGAAAAAGAAATGAGAAGAGAGGCGAAGGAGGAGTTCGAGAAGGTCGTAAAGGCCATCCCGGACAACCTTTTCGCCCTTAAGAAACTCGCAGAGATAGCCAGGGCGACGCGCGACAGGGAAGGGGCCGTCAGGCACTACAAGAAACTGCTTTCCCTTAACTCCATGGACGAGGAATCGCAGGAGATACTGCAGTTGCTCCTCTCCGGCGGAGGCATCGAGGAGCCCCCGAAGGAAGAGCCCGAAGAGGCGGCGGTCTTGGGAATTCCGGAGGACGAGGAGTTCGAGCCCTTGGGAGCGTCACTTGAGGAGCTTGAGCAGCAAGCCCCGAGGAGGGCCGTGGAACAGTCCCCCCCTCCTGAGGAAGACGACTTTATCACCTCCCTTGCGGACAAGGATATCCTTGAGGAACACGGCCACGTGGGGTTCTCCGGCGAGCGCAGAGACGCGGTCTCTGCCGCCTCCATTGCCGGGGCCGTTGAATTAGAAGCCGTTGAATTAGAAGCTGTTGAATTAGAAGCCGTTGAAGTAGAAGGGGAAGTGGCCGGTTTCGGGGAAATAGAGCTTTCCGGAAGTGCAGGTCTCTCCCCTGGGGAGGGTGCTCGCGGGTTTTCCGGCGACGGCTCCACGGGGGAGGGCCTCCAGGACGACATAGACGCCATGTTCGGCGAGCCCGAACCCGCCTTTGAGACTCCGGCCCCCGCGGCCGCCGTGGAAGAGGCAACAGCATCAGCCACGGCCTCCCCGCCGGCGGAAAATAAAGAGGCGCCCCTGGCGGCCGAAGAGCAGGCCGCGCCGACTGGCCTTGCGAGGGCCGACGCCTGCATCGCCGAGGGCGATTACATAGGCGCGATGGACGTCTACAGGAAACTGCTCGGCGGCAACCCGCGCGACGTTCAGGTGCTTCAGAAAACCGAGGAGCTGAAGAGCCTGCTTAAACTCCTTGGCAAGGAAAACGAGGTGGTCGTGGTGCGTCTTCAGAATTTCCTCGACTCCATAAAGAATACAAGGGATGAGTTTTTCGGAAGTTCTTAAGGAGTCCGTAAACCGGGTCGACGGTGCGGTCTCCGCCATGATAATCGGCATAGACGGCATGCCTGTCGAGGAGCATACGGTCCAGAAGCTCATTAACCTGGAGGACCTGAGCGCCGAGTCCTCGCAGATGATGCGGGATATCGCAAATGCCGCGGAAAACCTCGGCCTCGGTGAGGCCCAGGAGTTTTCCATTGTCTCCGACCTCTGCGGCATAATAATGCGAAAGATCAACCCCGACTACTACCTTGCCCTCGTGATAAAGCCCGACGGAAATTACGGCAAGGGCAGGTTCATCCTCCGCTCCATGATACCCAGGCTTAAAGAGGAATTTTGACGTTCGGGAATGTTTTTCCCCTTGCCGGGCCGCGCCCATGAAGTCCTTTTCGTGCAGTGCCGCCGCTCCTTCGGCTGTTTAGGTTTCCGTCTCAACCGGCTGTTTGTCTTGTGCGTCCGGGGATGGTAAAATAGGCAAGCAGGGAAACCGGAGGTGCGAAATGGCCGAGGCGAAGGTAAAGATAGAGGGCATGAGCTGCATGCACTGCGTGGAGGCGGTCAGGAAGGCCATCGAGGGCCTTGAAGGCGTAAACGAGTCCAGCGTGGAGATAGGCTCCGCCGAAGTGAAGTTCGACGAGTCCAGGCTCTCCGCCGCCGATATAGAGTCGGCGGTGGAAAAGGCCGGGTACAAGATAAAAAGGGGACAGTGAGAGCCCTGTCGGGGCAACCTCTCCGGGTTGAAAAACCCCGAACTTTTTAAAGGGGGCGGATTGTGAAAGTCCTGGTAATACACGGGCCCAACCTCAACATGTTAGGCGCGCGCGAGCCGGATGTTTACGGCGCGCTCACGCTCGATGAGATAGACGCGCGGATAAAGGAAGTTGCCGGGGAGCTCGGCCTTGAGGTCTCCACCGTGCAGTCAAACAGCGAGTCCGGCATAGTCGGGCTCATACAGGCCGGCGACCACGACCTCCTGGTTATTAACCCCGCCGCCTACACCCATACGAGCGTGGCCATCCGGGACGCCATATCCTCTTCCGGAAAGCCCGCCATCGAGGTGCACCTTTCGAATATCCACAGCCGTGAGGAGTTCAGAAAGCATTCCTTTGTGGCGGGGGTTGCTATCGGGCAGATAAGCGGGTTCGGGGTGGACAGTTACCTGCTGGCGCTCAGGGCCGCGAAGGAAGCGCTCTCCCGGTAAGGCATGGCCCTTGCGGGACGGCTTAAGGGCCTGGGCGGGCTTCTCGGCCCTGTCGAGGGCTTCCTCGTCACCGACATCACCAACGTCCGCTACCTCAGCGGCTTTACCGGCACTTCCGCCTTCGTGCTTTTAAGCCGGAGCGACTGTGTGTTCGTAACGGACTTCAGATACGCCGGGCAGGCCGGGAGCGAGGTAACGGGCATGCGTGTGGTGGTGGAGAAAAAAAGCGGTCCTCCCGCCGTCAAGGCCGCGGCAAGGAAGATGGGGCTCGGGCGGCTCGGCGTGGAGGACTCGATTCCCTACGGGTTTTATGCCGTACTCGATGCCGGCGGCTTTACGCTTAAGGCATTTAAAGACCCGGTGCGCAGGCTCCGGGCCGTAAAGGACGAAGAGGAGAAAGGCTCCATCAGGGAGGCGGTACGAAGGGCCGAGGCCGCGTTTGTCATGGTCAAGCCCCGCATAAGGGCGGGTGTCCGGGAGTCGGACATAGCCCTGAGGCTCGAGGCGGCGCTGAGGAAACAGGGCGCAAGGCGCCTTCCCTTTGATATAATAGTGGCCTCCGGGCCGAACTCCGCCATGCCCCACGCAGGGGCGAGCGCGAGGAAGCTTTCGCCCGGCGACCTGGTTACGATAGACTGGGGAGGGGAAGCCGGGGGGTATTTCTCCGACATGACCCGCACGTTCCTTGTAAAGGGCCCGGGCGCTGCCCGCAAAAAGGAGATTTACGCCCTTGTGCTCAAGGCCAACAGGGAGGGCATCGCCGCCGTTAGAGACGGCGCCTCCGCCGCGCGGATTGACAATTCGGCCAGGGATGTTATAAAAAAAGCGGGTTACGGGGAGAATTTCGGACACGGCGCCGGACACGGCGTCGGCCTCGAGGTTCACGAGCTTCCGCGCATCGCCCCCGGAAGGCGGGCGCGAGTGAGGAAAGGCATGGTGTTTACCGTGGAGCCGGGCGTCTATGTCCCGGGGCTCGGAGGTGTTAGAATAGAAGACATGGTTCTGGTGAGAGACAACGGGGCGGAGGTGCTGACCTCCCTGCCCAAGGGGCTTGAGACGATATAATTAAAGTGTCCAGGGAAATAAACCTCCCTGCGGCAGAGACCGCAGGGTATCCTGAAAAGGCAAGGAGTTGACAATCCCGTGACAAGACCGCGGGGAATGCACTGGTGCATTGAAGGGGCCGGGGATTAACAGTGGAGATAAAAAACTTTGGCGGTACGCCCGAGCCCTTGAATCCCCGGCCCCCGGATACTCATAAACAGGTGGAGGTGCTGATTTGATTTCGACGTCGAATTTCCGCAGGGGGGCGAAGATTCTCTACAAGGGCGATCCCTGCGAGGTTGTGGAGTTCCAGCACTCCAAGATGGGCCGCGGCGGGGCGCTGGTAAAGACCAGGCTCAAAAACCTTATCACAGGGGCGGTACTTGAAGACACCTTTCGCTCCGGGGAGAAGTTCGAGCCCCCCCAACTCGAGGAAAAGGACATGCAGTACCTCTACGAGCAGGACGGGATGTATTATTTCATGGACACGGAGTCCTACGAGCAGACACCGCTGACGGAGGAGCAGTTCGGGGGTGCAAGGACGTTCGTAAAGGAGAACACCGTGGTCAAGATGCTTTACTTCAAGGGCTCTCCCGTTTCCATCGAGCTGCCGACCTTTGTCGAGCTTGCGGTCGCCGAGACCGAGCCCGGCTTCAAGGGCGATACGGCTTCGGGCGGCAGCAAACCCGCCACCGTGGAGACAGGGGCGGTCGTGAAGGTGCCGTTTCACATAAACCAGGGGGACGTCATAAGGATAGACACCCGCTCGTCCGAGTACATAGAAAGGGTGAAATAATGGAACTGGACGACCTGAAAAAACTCATAGACATCCTCAAGGACACCGACATCACCGACATACAGATAGATATGGAAGGCGCGAAGGTGCGGCTCAAGCGGGAGAAGTTGCTGACCTCTTTCGAGGCGACGCCTCCCGCCGTCATGCTCCATTCCCGGCGGGCCGAGGCCGCCGCCGCGGAGGGCCGGCCTGCGCAGGAGGAGGACGCCCAGCGCCTGGTCACCGTTACCGCGCCCCTGGTGGGCACGTTTTACCGAGCCGCTTCGCCCGATACCCCGCCTTTTGTGGAAGTGGGCGACAGCGTGAAGAAGGGGCAGGTGCTCTGTATCGTCGAGGCGATGAAACTGATGAACGAGATAGAGTGCGAGGCCGACGGCGTCATCGTCAGGGTGCTGGTGGAAAACGCGCACCCCGTGGAATACGGCGAGCCCCTGTTCCTCATCGAGCCTGCTTAGGAATGAAGACATTTGGTAAGATACTGGTCGCAAACCGGGGGGAGATAGCGGTCAGGGTCATACGGGCCGCGCGTGAGCTTGGCATCAGGACCGTGGCCGTCTACTCCGACATAGAGCGCGAGGCCATGCACGCCCGGCTCGCCGACGAGGCGGTCTGCATCGGCCCTGCAAACTCCCAGCAGAGCTACCTCAATATCCCCGCCCTTCTGAGCGCCGCCGAGATTACGGATGCCGAGGCCGTCCACCCGGGCTACGGGTTCCTTTCAGAGAACGCCCATTTCGCCGAGACGTGCTCCTCCGCGGGCATCGTCTTCATCGGCCCCACGCCGGAAAACATCAGGGCCGGCGGCGACAAGTCCAAGGCAAGGGAGATACTCGTCTCAAACGGGCTGCCGGTGGTGGCCGGAAGCGACGGCATCCTGGGCTCGGAGGAGGAGGCCCTGAAGGTGGCCGGGAAAATAGGCTTCCCGGTCATGCTCAAGGCCGCGCAGGGCGGCGGCGGCCGGGGGATGAAGATAGTGGCCTCGGCGGACGAGCTCTCGCATGCCTACCACGTGGCCCAGCGTGAAGCCCAGACGGCTTTCGGCAGCAGGGACCTCTACATGGAAAAGTACATAGAACAGCTCAAGCACATAGAGGTCCAGATTGCGGCCGACAAAAAGGGCGACATAATACAACTTGGGGAGCGGGACTGCTCGGTGCAGCGGAGGCACCAGAAGCTCATCGAGGAGTCCCCATCTCCGGAAGTGGACGCAAAGCTTAGGAAGAAACTCGGCGACCTTGCAATCAGGACGGCAAAGGCCTTCGGCTACCGGAACGTGGGCACTGTGGAGTTCGCCGTGGACAGCGACTGGAACGTGTATTTCATGGAGATAAACACCAGGGTGCAGGTGGAGCACCCGGTGACCGAAGAGGTGACCGGCGTGGATTTAATAAAGGAGCAGATACGGCTTGCCTCCGGGCTGCCGCTTTCGGTCAGGCAGACGGACGTGAAGCTGACGGGCCACGCCATCGAGTGCAGGATAAACGCCGAGGACCCGGAGAAGTTCATCCCTTCGCCGGGCAGGATTGAGCTTTTCTACCAGCCCGGGGGCCCGGGGGTCAGGGTGGACACCGCCGCCTACGGCGGCTGGACGGTGCCTTCCCAGTACGACTCCCTTATCGCCAAGCTTATAGTCCACGGAAGGGACAGGGAGGAGGCCATATCAAGGATGCGCAGGGCGCTTGAGGAGTTCGTGGTGGAAGGCATCAAGACGACAATCCCGTTCCACCGCAGGGTGCTTGACCACAAGGACTTCCTTAAGGGAAAATATAATACGGGCTTTCTGGAGAAGATGAACGAAAGGTAGTTTGCCCGAAGGAATTATGGCTGGCTGCGGACGACCCCCAAAGAGGCACACCAGGGCGTACATGGGCGGGGTCTGCTTCGTCACGGACAGGCGCTCGTGCCCGCTTACCTGTGTGGAAATGACCAGGGAGGTCCTCGGGGCGGGAGTGAAGTGGGTCCAGTTGCGGGACAAGGAGAAAGACAGGCTGTCTTTTTACAGGACCGCGCTCAGGCTGAGGGAGCTTACGAGGTGTTACGGCGCGAGCTTCATCGTTAACGACCACGCCGACATCGCCGCGGCGGTGGAGGCCGACGGCATCCACCTCGGGCAGGACGACCTCCCCGTAGGAGAGGCCAGGAAAGTCCTCGGCGGCGAAAGGATTATAGGCGTCTCCACGCACAGCGTCGAGGAGGCGCTCAGGGCCGAGGATGAGGGGGCGGACTACATTGGGTTCGGCCCGGTGTTTGAGACCGCCACTAAAGAGGCGGGCGCACCCCGTGGAACGGCGTTGCTCAGGGAAGTGGGAAGCAGGGTCAATATCCCGGTGGTCGCCATCGGCGGGGTGCACGCCCATAGTCTCCCGGAGGTCATGGGCGCCGGGGCCGGGGCGGTGGCGGTGGCCTCGGGGGTGCTCAAGGGCGACATCTCCCAAAACGTGGAGACCTTTCTTAAGGGGATAAAAAACGGAAGCCGGTAATCGCCCGCCGCGCGTTACGCATCAAGTTTTATCAATTCGATGACCGCCCTCTGGCAGTTTTCCGCGGCGAGGGTTTTTTTCCATCTGCTCGGGTCGCGGTCTTCCACCATGTTGCTTATGCCGCGTATCTCAAGGAGCGGCACGCCGTATGCCGCGCATGTCTGCGCCACCGCGGCCCCCTCCATGTTCTCGCAAAGGGCGCCGTAGCGCTCTCTTAGCCGCCGCGCCCGCTCCGCCGTGCCCGTGACCTGCGAGACCGTAAGGAAGACCCCGGCCTTTAAGTCCCCTATGTGTTTTGCCGCCTGCTTAAGGAGACGCCGGTCGAGGGGGAACTCGTTGAAGTATTTTCTCTTCCCTTTCCTCATGAGCTCGATGCCGGTGGCGCTTACCGGAAGGAGGCCGTCTTTTGTGAGCACGCCGAGGTCGGCGTAGATTTCCTTTTCCGCGGCAACAAGCCCTCCCACCGCGACCCCCGCCCCCGGGTATGCTCCGCCGATGCCCGCGAGGATTACCGCGCCGGGGCGACGGCGCTCAAGGAGAAGGGTGGCCCCCCGGGCGGCGTTGGCCGCGCCGATGCCCGGGGCGACATGCACTATCCGCCGCCCGGCGATGGTCCCCGTGGTGAAGGGGCCGTGTTTTCTTTTCCCCTTCATCTCCCCGAGAAGCGCTTCCGCCTCGAACGCCGCGGCGGTTATTATGCCGATGGTGGGCGTCCCCCGCATGGGAGATTATATCACAGAGCGCGAGGGCGACAGGGTCCTACGGGGTTATTTCGGTGCCGATGCCCTTGTCCGTGAATATCTCAAGCAGCAGGCAATGGGGCACCCGGCCGTCTATTATGTGGGTCTTTTTCACTCCCGCCTCGAGGGCTTTTACGCACGCGTTGACCTTGGGGAGCATGCCGCCGGAGACGGTCCTTGAAGCCGCCAGTTTCTTCACGCGGGCTTTCGTGAGGGTGGGGAGGGTTTTGCCGTTGTCGTCCTGCACGCCGTTTGTGTCGGTGAGGTAGATGAGTTTTTCGGCCCGTAACGCACCGGCTACTGCCGCCGAGATGTCGTCGCCGTTTATGTTGAAGGTCTCGCCGTCCTGGCCCGCGCCCACAGGGGATATGACCGGGATAAATCCCGACCGGTCGAGGCTCGTCAGCACATCGGGGTTGACCTCGACGACCTCTCCCACGAGGCCGATGTCTATCTCCTCGTCTCCGCCTGCCGCGGATTTGACGACCCGTTTTTTCCGGGCCTTTATGAGTCCGCCGTCCTTGCCGCTCAGGCCCACGGCGCGGCCCCCCTGGCCGTTTATCAGGGAGACTATCTGCTTGTTGACGAGCCCTCCGAGGACCATTTCCACTATGTCCATGGTCTCCTCATCGGTGACGCGCTGGCCGTGGACGAAGCTCGGTTCCTTGCCCATCCGCTGCATGGTGGCGTTTATGCTCGGCCCGCCGCCGTGGACGACGACCGGCCGGACGCCGATGAAGCTCAGAAGCGTCACGTCCTGGGCGAAGGCCTGCTTGAGGGCCTCCTCGGTCTGGGCCGCTCCGCCGTACTTTATGACGAACGTCTTGCCGTAGAAGCTCCTGATATAAGGCAGGGCCTCCACCAGCACGCCCGCTTTTGCTATGAGTTCCTTCATGGGCAATAATTCCTCGAAGCCCTGGCCGGGCCGGACGCTCATCCGGCCCGGTCTCCCTCGAAACAGGGTATGCACACTATCCGCCCCTTGAGGACCTTCGCCCTGGGCTCCATTACCTTCTCGCCGCAGAGGGCGCATGTCGCCGAGGGGTAGATTCTCGCTGCGGGGGGCTGTTGCGTCCGCTCCCTCGTGACCTTGAAAAGCTCCTCCTCGGGGGCCTCCATTATGGCCTTTACCTTTCTTGATTTGCGCTCGTGCACTTTCCTTACGACCTCTTCCGTGCGGTCGCCCCCGGCGTACCGCTCCCAGGCGGCCTTTTCATCGTCGGTCTCGGGCGGTGCGACCCAGTTGACCGAGACCCTGAGGGAGTCTCCCGAGGGTCTTTTGATGAACCTGTATACCTGTTTCCCGTAGTCCTTGAAAACGAGGTTGCCTTTGCCGAAAGTGCAGCCGGTCATGACCTGCACGGCGTCCACGGCGCAGGAGTCGTTTTCCACCTCGGCCGCGAGTTCCTCGTCCCTGGCTCTTTCGCCAAGCTCACTCAGGGCGAGCAGCGAGACGCGGTAGCCCAGGGCGAGGCCCGGGCACATATGGCCGTGAAATTCCTCCACTTCGTCGAGTGTCTTCATGACGATTTCTCCATGCGCTTGCAAGCTCGCTTATATTATACATAACTCGCCCTTTTCCGGCCCACGGGGCGGCTGAGGGAGGGCTCTTCCGTCCGATGCGGCGCGTCTGCAATATATACTTGAAATTCTTTAATTATTTGACAGTTTAACTGTATTTGTGTGATAATTTTAACTGTATGATAGACAAAGCTGCCATAATCAAGAACGCCCAGAAATTTCTCTCCAAAGGCCAGATCGACAAAGCCATAGCCGAATGGCAGAAAGTGGCGAGTTCCTATCCCGACGGAAACACGTTTAATTTCCTCGGGGACCTCTACCTGAAAAAAGGCGACAGGACATCGGCGGTGGACGAGTTCCACAAGGCCGCGAAGGTCTACATGGACGAGGGGTTTTCGCTCAAGGCCCTGGCCATATTCAAGAAAGTCCTCAACATAGACACACATGACACCAAGGCCCTCATCGCCCTGGGCAAACTCAACGAGGAGAAAAATATCGTCACGGACGCGATTAAATACTATCTGGCCGCCGCCGCCGCGCTTTCGAAGAAGAACAAGCGCGAGGAACTCCTCGATGTCTACAACAAGATACTCGACCTGGCGCCGAAGAACATCCAGCTGCGGGTGAAGGTTGCGGATCTGTTCTCCAAGGAGGCGTTCGTCTCCGAGGCGGCGAGGGAGTACTACCGGGTAGGGCAGCTCTACGCCGAAAAAGGGGACCCGGAAAACGCCCGCTCATACCTCATGAAGTCGGCCGAGATACAGCCCAACAACAGCGACGTGCTCGCGGAGCTCAGCCTGCTTTCGGAGCGTTCCGGGGACCTTGACGGGGCGATAAAGCAGGTGCAGTCCGCCATGGAAAAGACGGGCGAGGACAGCGGGCTGCTTCTGAGATACGCCCGGTTGCTCTCCGCCAAGGGCGACCATGAGGACGCCGCGCAGGTCGTTGCCAAGGTCGTCCAGAACGAGCCGGACAACGTCGAGGCCAGAAAAGAGATGGCCGGGCTGTACCAGAAGACCGGCGAGCTGGACAGGGCGTGGCAGGAATACAGCGCCATAATCGATTCCCTCATTTCCGCCGAGCCCGGCAAGGCGGCCGAGATACTCGATACGTTCAAGGACCTCGACCCCCTGGAAAACCGCAAACGCCTCGTTACCCTGCATAAGCAGGAAGGCGACGAGGACAAGGCCTTTAACGAACTCTACGGCCTATATGACGTTTACCTGCAAAAGGGCATGAACAACGAGGCCCTCGAATGCCTGAACGAGGCCCTTGAGATAAAGCCCGACCACATGGAGGCACGATCGAGCCTTGAGTCCCTCAAGCCCCAGGCGGGCGCCGCCCCGCCTGCGGAGACAGGGGCGCCGGCTGCCGTTTTGGAGCAGCAGGATGGCCAGGAAAAGCCCCTCGAGGTGGCCTTGACCGAAGCGGACGTCTTCATCCGCTACGGGCTTTATAACGACGCCGGAAACCTCCTCGAAGGGCTGAAGGCCAGGCACCCCGACAGCATGGAGCTGCACCTGAAGCTCAAGACCCTGTACAGGGAAACAGGCGACACGGAGCAGGCGGTGACCGAGTGTATAGCGCTCGGTTCGCTCTATGAACGAGCGGGCGATGAGGAGGCAAGCCGGGCCTCCCTCAAGGAGGCGTTCGACATAAACCCCAAGGACCCGAGGCTCGAGGGGAAGGCGCCGGGCGTTGCTGCCGGGGCTTCCGAGCCCGGCTCGCTCGATGAACACGGGGAAGAACTCTCCGAGGCCGATTTCTACGTGCAGCAGGGTTTCTATAATGAGGCTGCGGGCGTTTACCGGAAGCTTATTGAGAAGTTCCCCGAAAGAGGGGAATTGAAGGCCAAGCTTGCGGAAGTGGAAAAACTGCTCTCGGGCGCCGCCCCGGAGGGCGCTGCACCGGCCGGGGCCGAGGCTCCTTTCGCGGCTGGAACGTCGCTGCTTGACGGCTTCGAGATACCCGATTTCGGTGTGCTCGACGAGCAGGAGGCCGCGGAGCCGGCCCTTGGCGATGACATCCAGGAGATATTCGACGAGTTCAAGAAGGGGCTCGAAACCGAGATAGAGGCCGAGGACGCCGAGACCCACTACAACCTCGGCATCGCCTACAAGGAGATGGGCCTTATCAACGACTCCATAAAGGAGTTCCAGACCTCGCAGCACGACCCGAATTACTTTGTCACGGCAAGCACCATGCTCGGCATCTGCTACATGCAGAAGGGCCTCTATCCACTGGCCGTGGATTCCTTCAGCGCCGCGTTCATGAAGACCGACGCGGGCAACGAAGCCTCCTGGAGCCTGAAGTACGACCTGGCCTCGGCTTACGAGAAGAACGGCGACATCAAGCAGGCCCTCCAGATGATCACCGAGGTCTACGGGTGGAAAGCCAACTTCAGGGATGTGGCCCGGAAGCTTGACGCTCTCAAAAAGGCCGCGGACGCGTCCGCCGCCTCCAAACCCTCCGCCTCGCCCAAGAAGGAGAAGCGGAGCAGGGTTTCATACATTTAATCAGCCTTTTCCCCGCGGTCGCTGCATCTTTTCTGTTTGTTGTATAATAATAACGATGGATTTTCTGGAATTTTATAGCCTCAGGGAGCACCCGTTCTCCAATGTAGTGGACAGCAGGTTCTACTACAACAGCCTCCAGCATTCCAACGCGCTGGTGAAGCTCAAGCATGCCATAGACGCCAAACGGGGCCTCTCCGTGGTGGTGGGCGACATAGGCTCCGGTAAGACCACCCTGGCCCGCAGGCTGCTTGAGGAACTGGACGAGAGCCTCTACGAAGCGGCGCTCCTGGTCATCATCCATTCCTCCGTCAGTTCCGAGTGGCTGCTGAAGAAGTTCGCCCTCCAACTCGGCCTTGAGGACGTGAGCGATAACAGCAAGGTGGAGCTCCTGGGCCAGCTCTTCCGGCGGCTTCAGGATATACACGAAGAGGGCAAGACCGCCGTCGTCCTCATGGACGAGGTCCAGATGCTCAATTCCAGGGAGATAATGGAGGAGTTCCGGGGCCTCCTGAACATGGAGATGCACGAGGGGAAGATGATAAACTTCATCTTCTTCGGCCTGACGGAGCTTGACGAGGTCCTGAAGCTCGACGAGCCCCTCAAGCAGCGCGTGGCCCTGAGGATTTCGCTTAAGTCCTTTGCCGAGGAGGACAGCCGCGACTACATCCAGCACAGGCTCAAGGTGGCCGGCTGCGAAAGGCACATCTTCAACGACGACGCCGTAAAGGCGATAAGCAGGTACTCAAACGGGCTGCCGAGGCTTATCAACACCATCTGCGACAACGCCCTTCTCGAAGGTTTCCTCGTCAAGGCTGTGCAGATAAACGACGACATCATCCGCACCGTGGCGGTGGACCTCGGCCTTAACGGCGAGGGGCGCTGAGAAGCTTTTATATAAAGCGCGGCATGAATAATTGCGCATGCGTCTGTTCGGGCTCAAGGGTGAAAGTGATAATAAATAGTCTTAGTCTTCATACGTTTGAATTCCTGGCGCCCTGAACCATTGTCGGCTGTTTTGTGCTCAAATAAGTTACGTGCGCAAGAATTTATGTTGCCATGTATAAATACATTGAGGATGCAGTAATAATTCTATTTGAGCCTGAAGATTCTGCGGATGGCCCGTCTGGCATATTCAAACCAGACGACCAGTTTTGCGGTCATGCTCTTTGCCCTGGGGTTTATCTCGACGCGAAGTATCTGCTCCATAGTGAGGCCCTCCGAGACGCTGATGGTAGGTGATTTCGTGACAGCGAGCACCTGGCTTGGGTAAACGCCCCTGTGCCCGGTAATCAGATAGCTGATGATGCAGGCCACCGCGGCATATGGGGCCACCTGGGGGCCGAACAATTCCACTGCCATGATGCTTGCCGAGATGGGGGTATTGGCCGCGCCTGCCAGCAGCGCCACCATCCCGATGGCCGCGAACACTTGCATGTTCTGTCCGGTAATGCTCCCGAAAACGCTTCCCGATGTCGCGCCCACAAAGAATATCGGCGTCACTATTCCGCCGCTTCCGCCGAAGCTCAGCGTGATGGACGTAAACAGGCTCTTAAGCATAAAGGCCAGGGGGGGGATATGTTCGCCCAATAGCGCACTCTCTATGGTCCCGATACCCAGGCCGAGGTACCGGGCGCCAAAGATAAGCCCCAGAAGGGCAAGTACGCCGCCGCCTGCCAGCACCTTTAACGGTGTTTTTATTTTGAGCGATTTGTTCAGGCCCTCAAACCCCTTGAGCATCTCGATGAGTACGAAGGAGCAAAGCCCAAAGAAGACCCCGCTGAGGCATACGAGGAGAAAGAAGCCGGGAGAGAACTCCGGCACGGACCCGATGGACTGGGAAAAGTACGTAATGCCAAGGGCCGATGAGACCTGATATCCGATTATGCCGGCCACGAAGGAGGGGAAGAGCACGTCGTAGAGGACCGCGCCCACAAAGAGCACTTCAACGCCGAACATTGCCCCGGCGATTGGCGTGCCGAAGACCGTGGCAAAGCCCGCGCTGATGCCGCATATGACGAGCTTGCGGCGGTCGTTTGCGTCGAATCTCATGATTCTGGCCAGGGTCGAGGCAAGCCCCGCCCCGATTTGTGCGGAGGGTCCTTCCTTGCCGGCCGAGCCTCCGGCGGCGATTGTGACGATGGTGGCCGCGAGCTTGACCGGCACGACCATTGGATTGATATTGGCCTGGCGGTTGTGGATGGCGTCGATTATCTTCTCCGTGCCGTGTCCCCTGGCCTCGGGGGCGAGGTATTTGACCAGCAGGGTGCTTACGAGCATTGCCGCGGGCAACGCCAGGAAGTAGTACGAATATTGGTTCGACATATCTATCGACCATTCAAGGCCCTTGAGAAACACGGTGGTGGACAGACCTACGATGACCCCGGTTACGGATGCGAGCAGAAACCACTTCAGCACGCTGATGAAAAGTATCGACTGCTCGATGACTCTGTTTTTCATTGTGCCGCCCGCCTCTTTCTGAATGTGTCTGCCCGGAGGCCCGGGGCCTGCCTGGCCGCCGGTGCGCCGGCCGTGGGGGCTGCGTGTCTGCCTTTCGAGGTCTTAAGCATCTTGCAAGCAGTATATTCTATCATGTTTTACGCCTGACGGCACAGCGAGGCCAATTTCCCGAAGCAGCGACAGGGCTTCGCCGGAATACGAAGGCCCCATCCGGCATGATGGGTAAAAAACGGCATGGGGCACTTCAAAAAAAAGGCCGGAGCATAAAGGGATTTATTGACCGGCGCCTGTCCCCCGTTAACCGGTCTCCTCAAGGAGCGCGACCGGGAAGCCGGCAAACACTTCGGAAAGCTCAAGGGCCGCCCGGCCCTCATGGGCGCCCGCCCTCAGGGTCCTGCCCGTAAATACGTCCCGGTAGAGGGCGCCCTCCTTATCCGGCGGGAGGAGGAGGAACGTGCCGCGCCAGACGTCTCCCACGGGGTCTTCCTCTCCCGATATTATGCCCGAGACAAGCCTCGGCACAACCGTGATTGCCGAGGCGCCCTGTGCCCCGCGCTCGAAGGCCACGGCGCGGCGGGCCTGCTCGCCCGCGGCGTACAGGGGGGCGTAATCGCCCGAAAGAAAGAGTTCCTTTTTTTCCTTCCTGAAGTTTAGAGCCTTGAAGGTAAGATAGAGTTTAATCCTCCCGTCTTCCTTATTCTCCAGAAGGTCGCGGGCGAGCTCAAGCGGCTCTCCCCCGGCCTCGCGCTCCCTTAGTTCCTCCAACATCCGTCTGGCCAGGGAATAGTCCACGGGCCTCCTGTTGTCGGGGTCCACGAGGGTGAGCGTCCAGAGTTCCGTGCCCTGGTAGAAGTCCGGCACGCCGGGGGACGTGATTTTAAGAAGAGTCTGCGAAAGGGAGTTGAACATGCCGTAGTGCGCCAGGAGTTTCTGGAAAGGCAGCAAGTCCTCGATAAAATCGCTTGACGCCATTATGCCGTCTATGAATTTTATGAGCGCATTCTCGTATTCGGCGTCGGGGTTTATCCACGTGGTGTTGGCCTTCGCCTCCCTGGCGGCCTTTACCGCGTACTGCCTGACCCTCTCGATGAAGGTTTCCCGCTTTTGGCCCTCAAGCGGGCCGAGCGGCCACGCTCCAAGGAGGGTCTGGTAGATTAGGTATTCGTCGTTTTGGCCGGGGGCGAGGCGGCCCTCGATTTTCGACTTCCGCCGTTTGTTCAAGCTCCGCCACCTGGCCAGGCGTTCCCTCCAGTGGTAGGGAAGTTCCGAGAGCACGTTTATCCTGGCCCTCACGTCCTCGCTCCTCTTTGAGTCGTGGGTGGAGGTGGCCACCATCGTGTGCGGCCAGTGCTTGGCGGTCTCGATGTTCTGGCCGTGGAATGCCTCGGGGCTTATGCCGAAACGGTCGGGGTTCCCGCCGACTTCGTTGAGGGAGGCGAGGCGGTTGAAGCTGTAAAACACCGTGTCCTCAAGCCCCTTCGCCATGACCGGCCCGGTAAGCTGCTGGAACTTCATGGCGAAGTCGAGCCACTCGCGGCATTCCGCTTCGGAGAACTTTTCCGGGTATCCGAGGGTGAGGACGTCTCTTAGGAAGTCGAAGACCGAGGCGCTGAGGTCCCGGCGGCGTCGCCTGGCGCGGGAGACGGCCGCCTCGATGTAGCGGACGTCCCGGTCGTTCACGCCCGATTCGTCGGCGTAGGTGCGGTAGACGGGGAAGAGGGCGATGACCTCCACGATGGCGTTGATGAGGCTGTTGAGGGTGAAGTCCCGGAAATGGCGGTCGCTTTCGGAGATGCGGTTAAGACGGTGCCCCAGGACGTTTATCTCGCTGGCCATGGATGTCTGCATTATCAGTTTCTTTTTCTTGTACACGAGGTCCGGGTAGTGCGGCTTGCTCCTTATGAACCTGTGGTAGATGTCGGTCATTAGCCTGGCGTTTGCGTGGTTTACAAACAGCGCGTTTGCGGAGTTCATGAACACATAGCCCGTCGTGCCGGAGACCGGCCAGTCCTCGGGCATGCGCTCGCTTTCCATGAGGATTTTTTCCCCCACGACGTAAAAGGGCCGCGAAAGGGCCGGGTTTTCCTCGAGCAGTCCGCGGTAGGCCTTCCGTATTTCCCCGGCAGGGGCGTCTTCGCTGCCGTTTAAGCCGAGTTCCGCCTCCACCAGCCGGATAAAGCACTCCTCCTGAAGCCGCATGAAGTACTCCCCGGGGTTATGAAGGCCGTCGGGGTGGTCGGCCCTCATGCCCGTTATCTTACCCTCGCGGACATGGCCGAGCACCATGCCGTGGCTTTCGCGGAAGACCTCCGGGTCCTCGTTCCTCACGGCGGCCAGGTCGTTTATGTCGAAGAACCTGCGGTAGTTAATCTCCTCTGTGGCCACCTGCCAGAAGGTGAGCCTGTAGACCTGGGAGGCCAGGAGTTCGTCCAGGAGGTCGAAGCTATCGATGTCCCCATTTGTGCCGTTTAATATACGGACGTTTTCCTCCACAAATAACCCGAACTTGGGGCATTCGTCGTAAAGAGTCCATATCCTCCTTTTTATGACCTCCTTTTCCCGGAGCCTTTCCGTCGCCTTATCGGGGTCTCGTTCGGTGCGGGTGGGCAGGTGTTTGAGGGCGGTAACAATGCTCAGGTACTCCTGAAAGCGGGGGTCCTCCCCGCCGAGCGCCTCCTCAAACGTCTCGCCCCGGTGGGTGAGTATACGTTCATATGTGGAGGGGTCCACGGGAAGGCGATGCTCGTAGTAGCGGATGAAAAACGCGCCCTCCTCGAAGGATAGGCTGATTTCCCGGTTTTCCAACACTTTTCCGTAGAAGTCCCCCAGGATGGGGAGGATTACCTTGTCCTCGAGCACCTCCCTGACGGGGTTCCAGTCGATATCGAAAAACGGGGCAAAGGGGGAGGAAGGGCCGTTTTCGAGCACGTCCCGCCACCAGGCGTTCCTGCCGCCCGCGATGCTCATGTGGTTGGGCACGATGTCCATGATAAGGCCCATGTCGAGGCGGCCAAGCTCGGCGGTGAACCGCACGAAGTCCACCTCGGCGCCGATTTCGGGGTTGATGCTCTGGTAGTCGATAACGTCGTAGCCGTGGGTGCTGCCTTCCTTGGCCTTGAAATACGGGGATGAGTAGATGTCCGTGACGCCCAGGGCGTTGAGGTAGGCCGATACGGCCTCGGCGTCGGCAAACCGGAATCCGCTGTTGAACTGGAGCCGGTAGGTGGACACCGGCGCCCGGTGCGGAAGCCGCTCCGCGACCTTGCGGCAGGCCCCTGCAAGGCGCGCCTTTTCCACCGTTGGCTTTCCCCTCCGGTTTCCGGCCGCCATCAGCGCCCCTTGCCTGAAAGTATCGCGTCCAGGTTAAAGCGCAGTTTACGCCCCATCGCCCTGAAACCCTCCACCCAGGCCTCGGCCTCGGGCGCCCCGGTGGCCCGCGGGGCGATTTCGTGGTAGACTCCCCTGGCTATTTTATAGTAGACGTTCTGCATCGTCCGGAGGTTAAGCTCAAAAGGCAGGCTCAGGGCGATGTCAACGAGCCTGCCCATGTTGGTGAGCACCGGGAGGTCGGAGGGGTCCTTGAAGAGCTTGTCCATCTCCCGTTCGAGGGTGCGGCGGAAGGTGAACTCCAAACCCACGGCGTCTGGTGCGATGCCCCATTTGCCGAACTCCTCCAGGATTTCGTGGACGCCCGCCGCCTCGGGCTCCTCGGACTGGAGCATGCGTTTGAGGTCGAGGTTCAGGGTAAACTCCGCCGCAGTCAGGAACGCCCTTGTCACCGGCATCCCTGCTTCCTTGAGGAAGGCCATGAGGATGCGGTTGTCCTCGTACATCTTGCGGTATGAGTGTTCGAAGGCGTCGAGGGTCTCCTTAATCAGGGTGTCGAGGATGTTGCGCTGCTCGTCGCGGAAAAGGCTTCCGAGGGTGTAGCGGTGCACGCCGAAGTGCCCGTCAATCTGCCTGACAAGCTCGGAGAAGGCCCCGCTTTCGAACGTCGAGACAAGCTCGCCCGTCATCTCCGCGTAAGGCTCCTCTCCCCGGCACGCACGCACGCCGCAGTTGAAGTCGTGCTCTCCGAGGTGGAGCACGCCGAAGCTCACCGTCTCGGACTCGCCGGTTACCTGCGAGACGACCCTGCACCTTCCGGCCACCAGCTCGGTCCTCCCGGACTGCCGCTTCTGGTAGTCCTCTGAAAAAACCGTGTAGGAGTAAATGTCGGTTTTTTCCGGGTAGTCCTCAAATAGAGAGCTGATGGCGTAGTGGGCGGCGACCTTGTGGAGGTCGAGCATCAGGGGTTTTACGCGCCTTTTGTAGATGTCCGCCCCGTTTCCCTCCGCCGGGACGTTGCTCCGCGCGGCCTCAAGGCGCTTGATGAACCCCTCTTCTATTGCGTTGCCGAGGAATTCCCCGGAGAGCTGGATTGCCCGTGCGGCGTACTGGATTACCTGGACGGTCTCGATTCCCGCCAGGTCGTCGAAGAACCAGCCGCAGCTTGTGTACATCAGCATCGAATGCCGCTCGATCTCAAGCAGCTTGACGGCCTTTACCGTTTCCTCGGGGCCGAGGCGGGCCCTGGAGTGTTTCCTTAAAAACTCCCCGAGGCCGTTTTCGGAACGGTCGAGGATAACGTCTATATAGCCGTCCCGCGCGGCCCAGGGGTCGGTGAAATATTTCGGGGCATTTTGCTCGAAGCTTGCGGCAAGGCGGTCCCGCAGCCAGTCCAGCGATTCCCTGAGCGGGGTCCGCCATGCCTGCGACCAGCCGGGGTGCGCCCCGGTGGAGCAGCCGCAGTCGGACCGCCAGCGTTCCACCCCGTGAGTGCAGCTCCAGGAGGTGTGCTCGAATATCTCCACCTCGTCCTCAGGGGGGTGGAGTTCGAGGAACTCCCCGTAGTTTGTGGTGCGGGCCAGTCCCTTTTTAACGATGTAGTCAAGGGCATAGGCCAGGGCCATGTCGCCGAAGCGGTGGTGGTGGCCGTAGGACTCCCCGTCGGTGGCGATGTGCACGAGCTGGTGGCTGTTGCGGCGCTCGGAAAACCCCTCAATCAGGCGGTGGGCGAACCCCTCGCCGCCCTTTAAAAGCCCCTCGAAGGCCACGGCCCGGGAGACGGGACCGTCGTAGAAAAAAAGGGCGATTTCCCCGCCCGAGGGGAGCCGGCAGGCATAGGCCCGCGAGGGGTCAATATTGCCGCCGGAGACGTCCTGCCAGTGCCCGGGGCCCCGTCGCCTTACCCTCCGCGCCTGGTGCGGGGCGAGCACGGTGAATTTTATTCCCGCGGAGGCCAGGACATCGAGGGTTTCGAGGTCCACGGCGGTCTCCGGAAGCCACATCCCCTCCGGCTCCCTTCCAAACCGGCGCCTGAAGTCCGCCATGCCCCAGGCGACCTGGGTCCTCTTGTCCCTTGAGTTTGAAAGCGGCAAAATAGTGTGGTTATAGGTCTGGGCTATTGCCGAGCCGTGGCCGGAACGCCATTGGGCGCTCTGCCGGTCGGCCTCGATGACGGCCTCGTAGGTCTCCCGCGCGTTCTTCTCAAGCCAGGAAAGGAGCGTGGGGCCCATGTCGAAGCTCATCCTTGCGTAGTTGCTGACTATGGCGGTTATGAGCCCCTTGCCGTCCAGTATCCTCGATGAGGAGTTCGTGGCGTAGCACTCGGCGGTGATGCGCTCGTTCCAGTCGTGGTAGGGGTATGCGCCGTCCTGTGTCTCCACGGCCTCCAGCCAGGGGTTCTCCCTCGGCGGCTGGTAGAAGTGGCCGTGCACGCAGAGGAACCGCTCCATCAGGCCTCCTCCCGGAAGAGGCAATAACCGAAGGGGTCGAGCCTGACCGGCCCCTCCACTGCCTCACCGCCTGTCGTGGCAATGTCGCCGGGCCCTCTGAAAGCCGAGGAGTCGAGCACCTTTTTCCATGCGCCTTCGGCCGGTGGAAGGGGGACCTCGACCGGCTCGTCGTTAAAGCTCACGAGGGAGACAATCCGCTCCCCCCCGTGGCCGATGAGGACGGTCAGGGCCTTTTCCTCTTCGAGGGCCGTTGCTTCCATCTCGTCCCTTACCGGGTTCCTGAGGGCTGGAAGCGATTTTCGCAAGCGTATGAGTTCCCTGTAAAATGTAAACAGCACCTTGTGTTCTCCGTCATGTCTGAGGCCGGGGTTGAGCCTGGAGCGCAGAAACGCGGCCTCATCCTGGGGGTCCGGCGCCTCGCCGGTCCAGCCGAAGAGTGAAGACTCCTTTTTCCTCCCTTCCCTTATTGCCTCGATGAGGTCCGGGTCGGAGTGGCTTACGAAGTAGCGAAAGGGGGCCGTCTCGCCGTACTCCTCGCCCATGAAAAGAAGGGGGACGGAAGGAGAGAGCAGGACCATGGCGGCGGCGAGTTTCAGTTTCTGGAGGGGGAGCGTGGCGGCGAGCCGGTCGCCTTCCGGGCGGTTGCCTACCTGGTCGTGGTTTTGCGAGAAGACGACGAACTTTCGGGGCGGAAGGTGCGCCGAGGGGCTTCCGTGCCTCCGGTCTCTGAACCCGGAGTGCTGCCCGGAGTAGACGAACCCCTCGCGTATCGCCTTTGCCATGTCCGGCACGCCGCCGAAGTCACTGTAGTAGCCGCTTTGCTCTCCGGTGAGCAGGGTGTGGAGGGCGTGGTGGAAGTCGTCGTTCCACTGGGCGTCCAGGCCGTAGCCGCCCATGCGGGGCGGGTTTATAATCCGCACGTCGTTGAGGTCGCTTTCGGGGATAAGGTAGACCCTGCGCCCGGCCCTCCTCTGTACCTCCTCCCTCAGCTCGTCGAGAAAGTGCCTGGCGCTCATGTCGAAGATGCCGTGGACGGCGTCGATTCTTAAGGCGTCGATATGAAAAACATTAAGCCAGTAAAGGGCGCTTTCTATAAAAAACCTCCTCACCCCGTCGCTTCCGGGCCCGTCGAAGTTCACCGCGTCCCCCCAGGGGGTGGAGTAGCGGCCGGTAAAATAAGGGCCGAAGTCCCTGAGGTAGTTGCCCTCGGGGCCGAGGTGGTTATAGACCACGTCGAGCACCACCGCCAGACCGCTCAGGTGGCAGGCGTTTATCAGGGCCTTCAGGCCGCCGGGGCCGCCGTAGCTTTGCTGGACGGCGAAGGGGTAGACGCCGTCGTAGCCCCAGTTTCTCTGGCCGGGAAACTGGCTTACGGGCATAAGCTCGATGGCGTTTACCCCCAGGTCCCTCAAATACGGGAGCCTGTGTATTACGGCCTCGAAGGCACCCTCCGGGGTGAAGGCGCCGACGTGCAGTTCGTAGAGTATGTAGTCCTCAAGGGGAGGGTTTCTCCATCCGCCGTCGGTCCAGCCGAAGGCGTCGTGCCGTACTGCCTCTGAGGGGCCGTGCACCCCCTCGGGCTGGAAGCGGCTGGCCGGGTCGGGCCGCCTTGTGTCTCCGTCGAGTACGTAGAAATAGCGCACCTCCTTCCCTGGGGCCGCAAATGAGGCCTCGAAATAGCCGCCCCCGGCCTCCCGCATGGGGATCCGGCCCGAGGGGGGCGAGACTGTTTCGACCTCGACTTTCTTATGAAAGGGCGCCCATACCGAGAAACCGATATCGCCCCTGTCGAGATAGTTTGCTCCAAGCTCCATAAGCATAGAATCCCTTATATCATACAGCCTCCGGACGGCTGAAAAAAGAGTTTTCTTTCACCGGCTTGCACTGCCGGGTGGGGCCGCGGGGGAGTTTTAAAGCTCGAAGACAACCCCTTTTTTCCTGTTCTTCACCGCGTACCACAAAGAAAGGTAGTCCCGCATCTGCCTGGTAATCAGGAAATGGTTCCGGACGTATTCCCTGCCCGCCAGACCCATCCTCTCGGCCATGCCGGGGTTGTTCAGGTACTGCCTGATGCGGAACGAGGCGCCGTCCACGGAGTGCACCAGAAACCCCGTCACCCCGTGTACAATCTGGAGCGGGATGCCGCCGGTTGCGCCGCCTATTACGGGTTTGCCCTTCCACATGGCCTCGGAAACCGTAAGGCCGAAGCCCTCCTTGAGGGATTTCTGAATCACCACCGTGGCCATCCTCTGAAGGGCGTTGATGTCCAGGTCGCTGAAGGGCGGAAGCAGCAGGATGTGGATGTCCGGGTCTCCCGCCGCGAACTCCCGCACCTCCTCCAGCACGGCCTCGCCCTCGGGGTCGTCCGTGGCCGGGCTTCCGGCCAGCACGAGGACGCAGTCGTTGTATTTCTTGACCATCTTGTAAGTGTTTATCACCCCGATGGGGTCCTTGAACCTGTCGAACCTCGACACCTGGAGTATCATCGGCCTGTCCGTGGGGATGCCGAGCCTCCGGGCCGCTTCCTTTATCTCCTCCTCGCCGAGGTCCCGGTTCTTTTCGCTCAGGGGGTCGATGGAGGGGGGGATGATGAACTCGTCGGAGGCCATGGACTTGGCGAATTTCGCAACCGAAAAGACCGTGGCGTCGTATTTCCTTGCAAAGGGCTCCAGGCGGGAGAATACCTCATGGAAGGGCTTTGAAAGGTCTATATGGCAGCGCCACAACCATGTGCCCCTCTTTTTAAAGTCAACCAGGGCCGCGGGCTGGGGGTCGTGTATGAGTACGGCGTCGGCGTCGAGCTTCAGCTTCCCGGCGTTTGTCTTGTTTATCCTGTAATAGTGTTCCCACATGTCGTCGGTTATGGCCTCGGTATGGCCCTGGAGGGCGTTATGTATCTTCTTGGTCGTGTCGAAGAATTTCGCGTCGCCCGTTATCACCTCCCACCTTGCGTCTATATCGAGGTCCCGAAGGAGCGGTATCATGCGCTGAAGGATTTCCGCGACGCCTCCCCCCTGCTTGGTGGAGTTTACGTGGAGAAAGGACTTCCCCTTGAGTTTTTTCCCGAGGTTCCGAAGCAGCAGGAGGTCGCGCTTAGGGGCGATGCCGGCGTATTCGGATATCATTCGAGCACCTCCATCTCCCTGCCCAGGCCTTCCTCAAGTATCTGGATGATGTGCTCGCGTATGCCGTCGATGTTGTGCATGAAGGGGTCGATGGCCCTGATGCTCCGGGCCATGCCGGGGGCCTTGACCACTTCGTTTACCCACTTTGAGAAGTCGTCGGCTTTTTTCCTGAGCCGCACCCTCGCCTCGTAGAAATGGTAATAGATGGAGCTTGAGTCCACGTATTTGACGGCCATCAGAAACTCCGCCAGGTTCCTTGCTTTTATGCCCGCCGGGAAGATGAAGGACACGGTTTCGTTAAAGTAGAACTCGTCGCCCGAGAGCACTTGGCGGGGCTCGGGGAAGTTGGCCGCGTAATAATCGATAACCCTGAGCAGTTCCCGCCTGAGTCCCTCCACGGACCTGAAAGAGTAGGGGTCGATGTTGGAAAGGTACTCGGCCAGTGCCCTTTCCTCCAGGCTCTCGCTGGCCCAGACCCCGAAGTCGTTGGTATGCTCCTGTATGTGGCCCTTGAGGAAGTACTGGTAGGTATGGTGGAAGACGCAGTCCTCGCTAACCCTGGCAACGCAGTCCCTGAGTTCACCCAGCGTGGCCGCCTTGTAGCCCGTGGCTTTCGTGAGGTTTATCACGTCCCTGAAGACGAAGGACTTGTCAGGTTCCTTACGGGGGTTTTTAGCTGTCTTTGCGTTTGCCAAAACGGCCTCCTTATGCCTTGTGGTAAAGGTGCACGTCCCGCTGGGGGAACGGGAAGGTAATGCCCGACTCGTTGAATTTCCGGTAGATGGAGGAGTTCAGCTCGTGTATGGTCAGTCCCCTCATGGAGGGCTCCTTTGCCCAGCAAAGGAGCTCGAAGTTCAGGGCCGAGTCTCCGAACTGCCTGAACCTTACCCGTGGCCGTGGATCGGGGAGCACGTTTTCGTTCTTTAAGGCCAGTTCGAGCAGGATGGCCTCCACCTGACCTATGTCGCTTCCGTAGGCAACGCCCACCGGAATCCGCACCCTGAAGTTCGGCTCCGGCGCGCTTTCGTTTATGACCTTGGTGTTGGCTATGATTGAGTTGGGCACTGATATGAGTATGTCGTCCCTGGTCTTTATCCTCGTGCTCCGCATGCCGATGTCCATGACCTCCCCCCTCTCGCCGCTGTCAAGCACGATGTAGTCCCCTGTTTTATAGGGCCGGTCGAAGAATATGCTCACGCCGCCGAAGAAGTTCGAGAGCGTGTCCTTCGCGGCAAGCGCCACTGCCACGCCCACTATGCCCGCCGAGGCCAGAAGCGGCGTTATGTTCACCTTCCATATGGAGAGCGCGGCGGTCAGGCCCGCCAGTATTATCAGTACCTTCCAGAGCCTTTCGAGGAAGGGGATGACATCTTTGCCGAGGCCGGTTATGTCGGCTATCCTGGTCAGCGCCCTCTCGGTGGCCAGGTTGCTGAGCCTTACGGCGGCTACGCACCATATGAGCACGAGGAAGGTGGAGAGCGCCCCGTGGATATAAAACATGAGCCTGTCCGGCGGCTCCATGAAGGACGCGGAGCCCTCGGCCCCGATGATGAGTATGGTGAGGAAGACGGGGCGGCGCAGGATGTCTATTATGCTCTCGTCAAGGGAAGTCCTGGTGAAGCGCGAGAGGCGGCGGAGGAGCCTGTGCATGACTATGTCGGCGGCCTTTGCAAGTACCGCGAAGGCCAAAAACAGAACAAGGGCGTTAAGCGCCCCGGACTCTGTTAACCTGAAGTAGCCGAGGATGTTTTCCATCAGGCCCGCTCCCCGTTTTTTCGGGTCCCGCTTTCTGTGAGGGCATGCATGATAAGCAGTATTTTATACCAACGGGCCGAATGCGGGCAAATACGCGGCACCCCGCTCAAACGGAAAACCTTGCGGGGCGCCGGCGCTGTTTTTTTCCTGCCCGGTTATTGTTGCTCTTTTTCCACCCCCGCTGTTTTCTTTTTTACCGTCTTCCTTGCCGCTTTTTTCGCCGTCTTTTTTACGGTTTTTTTCGGCGCGGCCTTTTTCTTTCCGGTGGCTTCCAGTTTCCGGACCTGGTCTTCGAGCTTTTTGATTTTGTCAATGAGCGCGTTGACCTTGGGGTCCTCCAGGGGCTTTTTCGCCCCAGCGCCCAGTTTGTATACGAGCGCGCCGAGGTCGGCCATGTGCTGGTGGACCTTGTTTTTCAGTTCGAACAGCTTGAATTTCTTCTTGCCCTCCTCGGTTAGCCGCCCGGTCTGTTTCTTGATTACGGCCATCCCTTCGGAAAAACTTTTCTGCACGTCCTCTTTCACTTTTTCCCAGAACCCCATCAAGGCACCTCCTTTTGGTTATGGACAGCGTGTTATGTTTTTATTATATGCTCTGTAATTATAGTTGTTGACATGCCTGAGGTCAATTGTAATTTTTCCTCCATAGCCGGTTGATGCGGCATCGGCGCGGAGGGCGGGACATGATTTTCGGGCCGCGGAAGCCGGCACGGAATTTTTATTCCTGTTTCGGAGGGCGTTTCCAAGGCGTTGGGATGCAATTTGGTGCAATCGGATGTAGAATTTCGCCAATTGATGTGATAGACTTGCTAATGGCGTGAGGTTGAGCGGTTTTCGGCACGTCGCCTCAATTGCCCTGCGCAATCTCGTGTGATGGCTTGAGGCTAAAAAGAAGGCGTTATACGAAGGGAATCGTTATATGGGTAACATCAGGATTGCCATAGCCGGGGTGGGCAACTGCGCGAGCTCCCTGGTCCAGGGCATCGAGCACTACAGGGGCCGTGACGGAGGAGACGCCGTCGGCCTTATGCACTGGAGCCTCGGCGGTTACCTGCCCTCGGACATCGAGGTCGTGGCCGCCTTCGACATAGACGCCAGGAAGGTCGGCAAGGACCTCAGCGAGGCCGTCTTCGCCCTCCCCAACTGCACCGCCGTCTTCTGCGGGGACATTCCCCGCACGGGCGTCACGGTCAGGATGGGCCGGGTGCTCGACGGGTTTTCCGGGCATATGAAGGACTACGGCGAGAAGTACACCTTCGTTCTGAGCGGCGAGCCCGAGCCCACCGGGGAGGACGTGGTGAAGGCCCTAAGGGACTCCGGCGCGGAGATGCTCCTTAACTACCTGCCCGTGGGCTCGGAGGAGGCCGTAAGGTTTTACGCCCGGTGCGCCATTGAGGCGGGCGTGGGCTTCGTAAACAACATGCCCGTCTTTATCGCCAGCGACCCGGAGTGGGCCCGCAGGTTCGAGGAGAGGGGACTGCCCCTCATCGGCGACGACATCAAGGCCCAGCTCGGGGCCACGATAACCCACCGGACGCTCTCGGACCTCTTCGAAAAGCGCGGGGTAAAGCTCGAACGGACATACCAGCTCAACACCGGCGGAAACACCGATTTCCTGAACATGCTCAACCGCAGCCGCCTCGTATCGAAGAAAAAATCAAAGACCGAGGCCGTCCAGTCCATCCTCGCCCACCGGCTCCAGGACGAGGACATCCACATCGGACCGAGCGACTACGTGCCCTGGCAGAAGGACAACAAGGTCTGCTTCATCAGGATGGAGGGCAGGCTTTTCGGCGACGTGCCCATGAACCTCGAACTTCGCCTCTCCGTGGAGGACTCCCCCAACTCCGCCGGCGTGGCCATCGACGCGGTGCGCTGCATGAGGCTCGCCCTCGACAGGGGCAGGGCCGGCGTCCTCGCATCGCCTTCGGCGTACTTCATGAAACACCCGCCCGAACAGCACCGGGACGACGATGCGTACCAGATGACCGAGGATTTCATCCAGGGCAGGCGCGAAAGGTAATCCGGGCCGAAAGAAGACCGACGAGGGATACTGGTTTTAGGGCTTCGCCCGACTCCCGGCTCCGGAGGCCGTATTCTTTACCATGAGTTCCCCCAATAATTAGACCTCGAAGGACATAACCCCTCAAAGAAAAGGCAAAACTTGGTTTTGCGAAGTGGTCGTGATTGGTTTTGGAAAAATGGGGGAACTTTTTGCTTAGTGGTCCGGTTCGTAAATACGGTGACGTATCGAGGGCGTCGAGGCGCACGGGATGCAAGGCGCGAGGAGGGCGAATACCGGGCGTATTTAACCGACGAGCAACGCCGCAGGCCGGGATGCATCGGCGGCCGAATACCATCGTATTTATGAATAGGAGCACTTAGTAAAAGAGTTAAGATAAAAGCCGTCATTCCCGCGGAGGCGGGAATCCATTTTTCCCCATTTAATCTCTGCACCTGAAAGAAAACTTTTGCGTTTACATTCCAGCCAGCCAAAGGAGAGGGACCCTCTACGTGGGAGTAACGTCGAATTCGGCTAAAAGGGTTTATGAACATACTACCGGGAGCATGAAATAGTTTACATGACAATGCCTGAACGAGCCTTTAAAATAGAGATTTTTAAGGGTTTCAATGCAAACACGAAAACTAACTGGTTTAGTAAAAACGGCATGGTTGAGGGTTTCGCTATCGAGGGAAAGGCAGATAAAAAAATGGAATCGGGCATGGAAACTCAGGCTGATTGAGGAGTATAACCCCGAATGGGCGGATTTGTATGACGGCTTGACGATGTAAGAAGATTGGATTCCCGCCTGCGCGGGAATGACGGATGAAGAACCAAAAAAATGGGGGAACTCCTGATTCTTTACCTGTTGTCTTCCTCAACCGCCTTTTTTATATTCTCAAGTACATTGGGCACCGCCGAGGTCACCCGGTGCCAGGCGGGGATGAGGGGCACGCCCACGGGGTTTTCGTGGATTATCTCGGCGGCGGTCTTTATCCCGCTTGTGAAGGTCTCGACGGCCAGGTTCTCTGTGTGGCGGTCGAATACCAGGCCGTTTATCGCCGCGTCGTCCTCGTAGCGCTTAAGAAGGTCCTGGGCCGTCCGAGCGTACGTGGCCAGGAGAGACTTGAAAAGCCCCTCCGAGAAGATGACCCCCTCGGAGGCCAGCGTCCGGAAGATGGACTTGGAGATGTCGATGCACATCTTGTGCAGCCCCTTGGAGGCGTCCTCGGGCGAGAGGGACTGGTGCTTGTGCTCGTAGTTTTCGGCGATGTCCACCTGGCAGACCCGGCGCTCGGCGGTGTTTCGGTAGACCTCGGCCAGCACGCCCACTTCAAGGCCCCAGTCCCCGGGGATGCGGTTTACGCCCACCAGGTCCACGTCCATTGAAAACTCCCCGGCCAGGGGGTAGCGGAAGCTGTCGAAGAACACCAGTATCGGGTGGTAGCCGATTATCTTTATGAGCGCCCTGATGAGGGGGGTCACAAGGAGCCTCGTCACCCTGCCGTGCAGGCGGTCCGTCACCCGGCTGTAGAAGCCCTTGCAGAAGTCGTAGTCGAGGAAGGGGTTGGCCACGGGGTAGCACAGCCTGGCAAGCATCTCCCTTGAGTATGTCACGATGTCGCAGTCGTGGAGGGCGATGACCCTCAGGTGGGGCTGTGAGAGAATATAGCCGTATGCCATCCACGTGGACCTGCCCTTGCCCTCCTCGCCGGTGTGGAGCCCGGCGTCCTCAAGAGATGCGTATATCTCCTGCATGCGGGGGCCGGAGTTCCAGATAATTTTCGTCTTCTGCGGTAGCCCGGAGAAGAGTTTCCGGGTCTTCTCGAACTCCTTGTCGGTGGCAGGCCCGATGGTGACCACTATGGTGTTGAGGTACTTGACTTCCTTCAGTTGCTCTACGATGCCCCTGAGTGGCGCGGCTTTTATGTCCGAGTAAAGGGCCGGCAGCACCAGGGCTATGGGCCGCTCCTGGGCGTACCACTGAAGCTCCGACTCTATCTTCCCCAGGTCGAAGACCCCCAGATGGTGAAAAGTCGCTATGACCCCTGTCTGATGGAAATCCGACATGGCGTTACCCCCTTTCCGGCTTTCCGGCAGGTTTTTATACTTTTAGTAAGTGTTAAATTATAGAGACAAACTCCACCGGGGTCAAGGTTCTGGAAACAGATGGGATTGCATTTTTAGGCGTGTATATGGTAAAAGCCTCTTTTTAATCCTCTTAATCCTCCGGTTAATCCTCCGGGAAGTCCCGGACAAAAGCGGCGAGCGGGGTGATTAGCGGTTAATGCCCCTTGACTGCTTGTAGCGCCCTACGGTTAGTTGGACACATTTTAGCGTTAATCATGCCGCCTTG
>CBDVCR010000011.1:0-31739 GCA_965372535.1 uncultured bacterium
AGCAATCCCTTGAATTGTCACCCTGAACTTGATTCAGGGTCTTGGATGCTGAAATAAATTCAGCATGACATTTATCATTACCGGGCTAACCGGATAAGCATTTTCTATTTCAAGGGACGTTTTGTACCCCTGGATTCCGGGTCAAGCCCGGAATGACATACAATGCATAGGCGGGGTTTTCCAGTCCCGCCGGAGAACCGGCCCCCGGCGGGACTGGAAAGTCCCGCCTATCGGTCTTCGGGCGAGCCTGGGGGGGCACGGCCCCCTTTTCAATGCTGGGACAACAGGGTTCGCCCAACGCTGCCCAGACGGCTCTCGAATCAAGACGCGCCGCAGTCAATGGAAACGGCGTTGTAATGCCCGCAGCCGGTTAAAGCTAAAAGGCGCTTGCCGAAGACGCGCTTTTGGCCTTGAAAAAGGGGCGCTGTTTAATATAATCTCCCCCTGTGGAAGGGAAACCGAGGAAGATTATAGCCGTAATCGGGGGAAGGCGCGCTGGAAAGGCCATGTTGCGGGAGGCCCGTACCGTGGGCGGGCTCCTGGCAAGGGCTGACGCCATAGTTCTTACGGGCGGGCTCGGCGGCATCATGGAGGCGGCCTCGCTGGGGGCCAGGGAGGAAGGCGGGCTAACCGTGGGCCTCCTGCCCCAGGAGAGCACGGCGCGCGCCAACCCCTACGTCGATGTCCCGGTCGCCACGGGCTTCGGCATCGGGCGCAACGTCATCCTTGCCCGCACCGCCGACGGCATAGTGGCGGTGGGAGGCCAGTACGGGACGCTTTCGGAGATAGCCTTTTCGCTTCAGCTCGGCAAGCCGGTGGTGGGCATCGGGACATGGGACATCGAGGGGGTGACCACGGCCCGGGACGCGCGGGATGCGGTGGAAAAACTCCTGAAGGCCGTAGAGGGCCGGGAGGCAGAATGAGGTTTGCGGTAATCGCACGCTCCGGCACGAGCCGCCTCGGTATTTTAAGTACTCGAAGGGGCCGGGTGCGCACCCCCGCCTTCATGCCGGTGGGCACGACGGGCACGGTAAAGGCCGTCTCGCAGGACGAACTCAGGCAGATGGGCGCCGAGATAATCCTTACCAATACCTACCACCTTTACTTGAGGCCGGGGCACGAGGTCATCCAGAAGCTCGGGGGCATACACGAGTTCATGAGCTGGCCCGGCCCGGTGCTTACCGACAGCGGCGGGTTTCAGGTCTTCAGCCTCGCCCCCTTGAGGGAGATAACCCCCGAGGGAGTGCATTTCCGGAGCCACCTTGACGGCTCCATGCATTTTTTGAGCCCTGAAAAGGCCATGGAGATACAGGCGGCCCTCGGCTCGGAGATAGCCATGGCCTTTGACGAGTGCACCCCCTATCCGGCCGACCGGGAGTATGCCCTCAGGTCGCTTGAGCTTACGAGCCGATGGGCGCAAAGGTGCAGGGAATATCACAAGGCGCTCAAGCCGCCCGGGGAGGGGGGGGCGGCCCTCTTCGGCATCGTGCAGGGCGGCATGTACGCCGACCTCAGGGAGAGAAGCGCCGGGGAGATAATCGGCATGGGCTTTGACGGCTATGCCGTGGGGGGAGTGAGCGTGGGGGAGCCCAAGGAGAAGATGCACGAGATTATAAACCTCACCGCCCCCCTCCTGCCCGCCGAAAGCCCCCGGTACCTCATGGGCATAGGCGACCTCAAGGACGTACTGGTCGCCGTGGAGGCGGGCTTTGACATGTTCGACTGCGTCATGCCGACCCGTAACGCCAGGAACGGCACGCTCTTTACCTCGCGCGGCAGGGTCAGCATAAAGCGGGCCGAGCACGCCCAAGACCCCTCGCCCCTTGACCCCGAATGCGGCTGCAATACCTGCCGGAACTACTCAAGGGCGTATCTGAGGCACCTGTTCCTCTCCCGCGAGATACTCTCCATGCGGCTCAACACCGTCCACAACCTTTACTTTTATCTGGACTTCTTCTCAAAAATGAGGGAGGCTATTGAAAAAGACCGTTTCACGGAGTTCAGGGACCAATGGAAAGACACGGACTGGTAGACAACACAGGGGAGGTCAGGAGGACCCTGTTATACACCCTCCTGGCCAACGAGGCCGTGGCCGCGGCAAAGCTCTTCTGGGGGTTTTCGAGCGGCTCGGTCGGCATGGTCTCCGACGGCTTCCATTCACTTTTTGACGGCGTAACGAACGTCCTGGGTCTCATCGGCATCTGGATTGCCTCCCACCCGCCCGACAGCGAGCACCCCTACGGCCACAGGAAGTTCGAGACGCTCTTTACCGTCGTGGTGGCGGGCCTCATATTTTTCACCTGCTACGAGATACTGCTCCGCGCCTACCGCTCCCTGAGAGGCGTCCGCGAGGTCGAGGTAAGCGCGGAGAGCTTTGTCGTGATGGCCGCCACCATAGCGGTGAACCTCGTTGTGATGGCGTATGAAAAGAGGAGGGGCGTCGAGCTTAAAAGCGAGTTTCTCCTCGCCGACGCCAAGCACACCAAGAGCAACGTGCTCTCCTCGCTGGGGGTGGTGGCCGGGCTTGTCTTTACGGGCCTGGGTTACCCGATGGCCGACGCGCTTGCGGGCGTTGTGGCGGCGGCCTTTATAGCCAAAATCGGCTACGACATCCTCAAGAGCGCCACCGACGTGCTCGTGGACACCGTCCGCATGGATGCCGGGGCGGTCTGCGACGTCGCCATGACCGTCGAGGGCGTGCGGGACTGCCACAACATACGCACCCGTGGGAGCGAGCACCACGTGTCGCTTGACCTCCACATACAGCTCGACCCGGAAATAACGCTCAGGAAGGCCCACGGCATTACCCACATGGTGCAGGACAGGCTCAGGGAGGAGTTTCCGGAGGTAAAGGACATCGTCGTGCATACCGAGCCCCGCCGCCGCGGTTAAGCGTTGCGTGAGATTCGTGCAAACGTGAATGCGCCGGTGCATTCCCCGTGGTCTTGCCGCGGGGTTGCCGAATCATCCCGAGCCTGTCGAATCATCCTGAGCCTGTCGAATCATCCTGAGTCTGTCGAATCATCCTGAGCCTGTCGAAGGATGCGCCCTTGATTCAGAAACAAACAGCCTGGTTCGACAGGCTCTTCATAACGTTCTGCTTTGCCTTTGCCGATGGACAACTGCATTGCCGGGCCGGCATGTCCGGTTGAGATAAAGTCCGGTAATTAATATAATAGGGAAAGCCTTCTTTCAGTCTCCGGGGAGAAAAGAGCAAAGGGGAGGTTTCATGCCACCAAGCGGCTGTTGCGGATGTTTTTTGCTCTGTCCCCGCCCGTCCTTCTCCCGTTACATGAGGCTGTTCCTTCCACTCTCTCCGCATCCGCGTTTCCATCCGACAGGCCGTCGGGCAAGCGCTTTTGCGGCTTTTTCAGATAAAAATCATGAGTCCCGGACGGGATAAGGACAGGACATCCGGATGCGGGAGCTGAGAATCCTGATAGTTGAAGACGAAAAAATCGTGGCCATGGACATGCAGGACAGGCTCCTCAGGATGGGCTACACGGTCGCGGGACACGCCTCCACCGGTGAGGAGGCCGTCGCAAAAGCCGGGGAAGTGTCCGCCGACCTCGTTCTTATGGACATAATACTCAAGGGCCGGATGGACGGCGTGGAGGCCGCGGAGCGGATACGCCTTCGCTACGACATACCAGTGGTTTTTCTTACCGCCTATGCCGACAGCAAAACGCTTGAGCGCGCAAAGAGCAGCGAGCCCTACGGCTATATACTCAAGCCTTTCGAGGAAAAGGAAATCCTCACCGCCCTCGATATGGCGGTCTACCGTCACGAGCTCGGCAGGCAGCTCAGCGAGAATCGCAGGTGGCTCGCCACTATTTTAAAGGGAATAGGCGACGCGGTGATTGCCGCGGACACGGGCGGCGCGGTGACGTTCATGAACCCCATTGCAGAGGCCCTTACCGGCTGGAGCCGGGAGGACGCGCTCGGCAGGCCACTGGCTGAGGTGCTGGACATTCTCGACGACAGGATGCGGGGACCCCTGCGGCCCATGTCCCCCGCGCACTCGGGGGACATGGAAAACACTCGCTGCCGCGAAGGTATTCTTCTGGCCAGGGACGGAAGGGAAGTCCCCGTCGAGTGCAGCGCCTCCAGGGTCAGGGACGAAAAGGACAGGGAGACGGGCGTGGTCCTGGTCTTCAGGGACATAACCGAGCGCAAGAGGGCCGAGGCGGAACTCCTTGAGTCCGAGACGAGGTTCCGCTCCGTCGTCCAGTCGGCCAACGACGCGATAGTCCTGGCCAACAGGAAAGGGGAGATTATAGGCTGGAACGAGGGCGGCAGGAGGATGTTCGGCTACGCCGAGGACGAGGTTCTCGGAAAACCCGTGGATGTCCTTATTCCCGCGCGTCTGGCCGGATTTCATAATAAAGGACTCCAACGGGTGGTCCGGGGGGGCGAGCTCCGCACGGCGGGAAAGACCTTCGAATTTACGGGGCTTGGGAAGGACGGAGCCGAGTTTCCCATCGAGATATCCATTGCCGCGTGGAAGGCCCAGGGCGAGGTGTTCTTAAGCTGCATAATCCGCGACGTGAGCGAACGCCAGAGGGCTGCCGAGGAACTGGAAAACGCCTTCTCCGAGCTGCATGTAATCCTTGAAAACGCTACAGTGGGAATCGCCTTCCTGAGAGGTGAGAATATCCTAAGGGCCAACAGGCGGTTCGAGGAAATGACGGGGTACCGCGGAGACGAGCTTGAGGGGAAGTCCCCGGGGGTGTTTCACTCCTCCCGTGAAGATTTCCGAGCGCTTTCGAAAGAGGCGTATCCCGTCCTCGCGGAGGGCGGGACATATCAGGCGGAGCGCCCGATGAGATACAGGGACGGCGCGAGTTTCTGGTGCAGCCTTATCGGCAGGGGCATAAACCCCTCGGACCCCGGCAAGGGGACCATCTGGATTGTGGCGGACATTACCGAGCGCAAACGGGCCGAGGAACAGATGAGGGCCGCGAAGGAGGCCGCGGAGTCCGCAAGCCGCGCCAAGGGCGAGTTCCTCGCCAACATGAGCCACGAGCTGCGCACCCCCCTTAACGGCATACTCGGAATGACCGAACTGGCGCTCGATACAGGGCTTACGGAGGAACAGAGGGAGTACGTCTCCATGGTCAAACAGTCCGCCGGCTCCCTGCTTAACCTCCTCAACGACGTCCTGGACTTTTCCAAGATAGAGGCCGGAAGGCTCGAGCTTGAGCGGACCTGTTTCGACCTCCGGGACACGGTCCTTTCCGCCGTGAACACGGTCAGCGCACAGGCGGGCAGGAAGGGACTCGATATGTTTTATACAATCGGCGCGGACGTCCCCGCCGCGCTTGTCGGCGACCCGGGGCGTCTCGGGCAGGTGCTGGTAAACCTTTTGGGTAACTCCGTGAAATTCACGGAAAGGGGAAACGTGTCTCTCTCCGTGGATATTGCCGAGGGCGGCGCGGGTGGGGAGGGGCCTCCTTCCGGGGAAGTGGAACTTGATTTTTCGGTCTCGGATACGGGCATCGGAATACCGGAGGAGAAACTGGAAAGGATATTCGACAGCTTCACGCAGGCCGACGGTTCCACTACCAGAAAATACGGCGGAACGGGACTCGGCCTTGCCATCTCGGGGCAGATAGTGGACATGATGGGAGGGGACATCCGGGTGGAGAGCGAGCCCGGAAAGGGCAGCACGTTCCGCTTTACCGCGCGGTTCGGCCTTGCCGGGCCCGGCAAAGAGGCCCGAAGGGCGGAGACCGGGACCGCCGGGGCTCTGCCGCGGCCGCCTGGGAAGGTCCATGAAAGCCTCAGGGTGCTGCTTGCCGAGGACAACCAGGTGAGCCGGAAGCTCGCCGAAAGCATCATCCTCAAGGCGGGGCACGCCGTTACAGTGGTGAAAAACGGCAGGGAGGTCCTCGACGCCCTCGGGAAAGAGCCTTTCGACGTGGTCGTCATGGACGTGCAGATGCCGGAGATGGACGGCCTGGAAACCACCGTCGCCATCCGGGACGCAAAGGACCTCAGGTGCGGAAGCGACATCCCCGTGGTAGCCCTCACCGCCCACGCGATGGACGGCGACAGGGAGCGGTTCCTTAAAGTGGGCATGGACGATTACGTATCAAAGCCTTTTAAGCCTTCGGAACTCGTTGGTGCCATAACGAGGTGTTTTTCAGGCCGCAAGGGCGGGGAGGAAAGTGCTCCTCTCCGGCCCGAAGAGCCTGCCGCCGTACATGTCGCCGAGGCCCTTGAGCGTCTCGACGGAAACGGGCGGCTGCTCAGGGAGGTTTTAAAAGACTTCGCCGGGTATGCGCCCGGTGCGGTAAAAAAGGTCTTCTCCGCCCTCAAGGCGGAAGATTTCGAGGTGCTTATGCGGGAGGCCCACTCCCTTAAGGCGGCCTCGGCAAGCATCGGCGCCCGGCGTCTCGGCGAGGAGGCGCTCAAGCTCGAACGGGCCGCGGCCCGGAAAGACCGGGAGGCGGCCCGCGCTGTTTATGGAAATCTCGGCGCCGAGTCGGATAAAGTATTAAGCGCGCTCAAGGGCCTTTTGGCGGATGAGTCGTTCCTTAATAATAAACAGGAGGTAACCGATGAAGGTTCTGGTGGTTGAGGACGATTTCGTGAGCAGGAAGCTTCTCCAGAAGCTGCTCGGCCATTATGGCGAGTGCGATGTTGCGGTCAACGGCCTGGAGGCCGTGAAGGCATTCAAAATAGCCCTTGAGGAAGGCAGTCCCTATGACCTTGTCTGCATGGACATAATGATGCCCGAGCTGGACGGGCAGCAGGCGCTCAAGGGAATCAGGAACATGGAAAGGCAGAACTCCATAAGCGAGGCCGAGGGGGTGAAGGTCATAATAACCACGGCCCTTGACGACCCGAAGAACGTGGTGGAATCGCTCTATAGAGGCGGGGCCGCCTCCTATGTGGTCAAGCCCATTGACAGCAAGAAACTGCTTGAGGAGATAAGGAAACTGGGCCTCCTCGGCTGAGGCCCCCCTGGTTATTAAACGCCGGCCCCCCGGAAAAAGCCGCTCCCTGCTTTCGGGGGCGGCAGGGCGCCGGTTGGGCCGGCGGCGATTACTTCTGGAGGTTTACCAGGCGCTGGACGACCTTTGTGATGCCTTTCCTTAAAGAGTCGTCTCTTATCTTCCTCAGGAGTGTCAGTATCTCAAGTTCCTTCTCGTCGAGTCCGGCGCCCGGGAATTCCGCCGACGGGGCGTTTGTCCCTAAAAGGTCCCTGGCCGGCATGTCAAGGGCGTCCGCTATCTGCTTGAGCCTTTCCACGCTGGCGTGGGATTTGCCGTTTTCGTATTTCTGTATCTGCTGGTAACTGACCCCTATCCTCTTTCCAAGTTCCATCTGGGACATCCCCATGCCTTTCCTCGTCTGCCTTATGCACTGCCCGATATTAAGACTGATTTTCCTGAGTTCCACGGCCTTTTATCTCCTCCCTCTGAAAATTATTGCCCCGGCTTGTCCCGGCGGCAGGTCCGATAATAAGCAAATCGGCTTCAGTGGAGATCGAATAACCCGGGGCTTTCCTTTGCGCCATTCGGCTTGCCCCTGAAATGTTTTTCTCTTCCCCTCTGCAACCGTAAAGTTATATTACACAAAAGACGCCCTTGTTATCAATTCTTATGGAGTTAAATATCGCCGAAAAGCCCTTTTTGAGTTGTGGGCGAATTTTGCCTCCTATGGGGACAAAGCAAAGGGCAGTGGAATCAAATCCGGCGGTTGGCCGACGAGCGCGCGCAGTGGCCTTCAATCGCCGGTGGAAAAGGGCGTTTCCGCCGCCATATAATAAAAGGATGCTGATAAGCCTGTTAAGCCTCGGCTGTCCCAAGAACCTGGCGGATTCTGAAAGCCTGATAAGGAAACTCAAGGCAAACGGGGCGGGTTTTACCGAAGACCCCGGGCGGGCCGACGTGATGCTCGTAAACACCTGCGGGTTTATCGAGGACGCGAAGCGGGAATCCGTCGAGGAGATACTCACCCTCGCCGGGACGAAGAAAAACGGGAGGAGGCTCGTCGTCCTGGGCTGCCTGGCAAAGCGCTACCGCGACGAGCTCCTTCGGGAAATCCCCGAGATAGACGCCGTATTCGGCGTTTCCGAGGAAGAGGAGATAGTGCGCTACATCGGCCCCGGCGTTTCCGGCAAGCCAACGCGCGGGGGCGGGGCCGCCCTGGCGCTTTCTCCCCCGCACGTGGCGCCCATAAAGGTGTCCGAAGGGTGCGACAGGCGCTGCACTTTCTGCGTGATACCCTCCATACGGGGGCCGCTTGCGGTCCGCCGGCCAGAGGAGATTTTAAAGGAGGCCGAGGCTTACGTGCGGGCCGGGGCAAGGGAGCTGATGCTCGTGGCCCAGGACCTTACGGCCTACCGCTATCTGGACTACGGCCTCGACGCCCTCCTCCGGGACATGGCCTCCATAGGCGGGGAGTTCTGGATTCGGCCCCTTTATCTTTATCCAACGGGAATAGACGAAAAGCTCCTTGGGGCCATGGCGGGGCTGGAAAAGGTCTGCGGCTACGTTGACATGCCGGTTCAGCACTCCGAGGACAGGATGCTGCGGGCCATGGGAAGGGCGGGTACTAAAGAGGAGTATCTGAGGCTCATTCGGGATGTTCGCCGGGCAATGCCCGGGGCGGCCCTGAGGACCGCCCTCATCGTCGGCTTTCCGGGAGAGACGGAGGAGGATTTCAGCGGGCTTATGGACTTCGTGGAGGCGGCGGAGTTTGACAGGCTCGGCGTCTTCGTGTATTCAAAGGAGGAGGGCGCCCCTGCGGCAAAAATGAAAGGGCAGCTGCCCGATGCGGTAAAGAGGCGGAGGCGCGATGCGGTGATGGCGCTCCAGGCGGACATATCCCTCAGGAGGAACGAGGCGCTGGTGGGCAAAAAGTGCATGGCGCTTGTCGACTCCCTCGAGGCGGGCCACGCCCTGGGGAGGCTCCAGACGCAGGCCAGGGAGATAGACGGCCTTACATATATAAAGGGAATGGAAGGCCGCGGGGCGAGGGAGGGGGATTTCCTGGAGATAGAGATAACCTCCGCCCATGACTACGACCTCGAAGGCGTGTGCGTGTGAGAAACATACCCCGGATACATATAATCCTGTTTGTTGCGACGTTTCTTTCCATGCTGGTGGCGGGCGCGCTTCAAAAAGGCATAGACCCCTTCGCGGAACCCGCACGGGTTCTGGAGGGCCTTCCATTCGCCTTCACCCTTATGCTCATACTCCTCAGCCACGAGCTTTCGCACTACTTCGCCTCAAAGGCCCACCGCACCGAGGCCACGCTGCCGTATTTCATACCCGCGCCGTCCATCATAGGCACCTTCGGGGCGTTCATCAAGATGAAATCCCCGATAATAAGCAGGCGGGCGCTTATCGACATCGGGGCCTCAGGCCCCATCGTGGGGTTTGTCTTTTCCGTGGCAGCCTCGATAGCCGGGCTTGCCGGCTCGAGCGTTGCGGAACTCGACCCGGCAGACGGGTTTTTGAGCCTTGGGGACAACCTGCTTTTCTCCGCGCTCTCCCGGCTCATACTCGGCGTGCCGCCGGAGGGGCACGACATCCTGCTCCACCCCGTGGCCTTTGCCGGATGGATAGGGCTTTTCGTCACCTCGCTCAACCTCATCCCCATAGGGCAGCTGGACGGGGGCCACATCGCCTATGCCCTCGGCGGGCCGCTCCACCGGCGGATAAGCATCGCGCTTGTGGCCGTGCTCGCGGTGCTGGGGCTGTCGCTGTGGCCCGGCTGGGCAATGTGGGCCGCGCTTATGGTTATACTTGGAATAAAACACCCGCCGGTCCTCTACTGGGAAACCCCCCTCGACCCCCGAAGAAGACTCGTCGGATGGACTGCGTTAATAATATTCGTCATCACCTTCACCCCGGAACCCTTCACAATTCAACTGTAAGTACCGGGAGAATCCACGAAAGCTGCTGCCACAATATGTAGTGGCTTACCCCCTTTATGTAGCACAAAATACAGGCACTTGAGAAAAAAGTCATTTTTTTCTTGACATGAAAATGCGTCTCCCATAATATTAAGTGGAATAAAGTGGTAAAAAGTGGGAGATAATGGCGGCTTTCAGCGGGAAATATTACTACTCAATAGACCCGAAGGGCAGGTTGATGATACCCGCGCCTTTCAGGGAGATTATTGCCGCCAATTATTCTCCCACTCTGATTGTAACAAACGCGCCCGTGGACAGGTGCCTGAATATTTATCCCCTCGAGGAGTGGAACAACCAGCTTGAGAAGGTAAGGGCGCTTCCGAAGACGAACAAGGCGGTTAAACTTTTCATGCGGAGCGTCATCGGCTCGGCCGTTGAGACGACGCTGGACAGGCCCGGCAGAATTCTCGTCCCCTCCTCGCTCAGGCAGGACACCGGCTTAAACGGCGAACTGGTCATCGTGGGCCAGCTTGACAAGGTGGAGGTCTGGGACAGGGCCCTGTGGGAAGAGGCCACCGACCTTTCGAGGATTGACGTCGAGGGGTATGAGCGCGAGCTTGGCGAGTTCGGGCTTTAACCCGGATATTTCATGAGTACTTTGGAAGAAGAGGATAAATACATGAAAGTACAAAGCGTTCCGAAGGATATTCCATTTGTATTTTATGATCCGGTTTGTGCCCGGAAAAAAGTTGTGAACTTTCCCGGAGTACTCACCCTTCGGGCGAGTCTGGATTTACCGCATCCGCTGCGTTGCGTGACACTCGCGGTATTGACATACAGCTTCGCGTCCCGCGCCTTGCGTCTGCGGCAAACCAGACTCGTGCAATATCCGGGTTAGTAGATGAGGGCCGCGCATCTCCCCGTCATGGCGAGGGAGGTGGTGGAGCTTATGGACTTTAAGGAAGGGGGCACGTATATTGACGCTACGGTGGGGCCGGGCGGGCACTCGGAGGAGATGCTCGGGCATATCGGCGGCAACGGGAGGCTCCTTTCAATCGACAGGGACCCCGAGGCCCTTTCAGCGGCAGCCGAAAGGCTCGGGGACGGAAGGTGCGTGTTGAGACAGGCCGCTTTTTCGGACATGAAAAACGTCGCTTCGGCACTCGGCATAAGCCGGGTGGACGGGGTGCTTTTTGATTTCGGGCTCTCGATGCTCCAGCTCAAGGAGCCTCGGAGGGGCTTCAGCTTCGACGCCGACGCGCCGCTTGACATGAGGATGGACAGGGCGGGGGAGCTTACGGCGGCCGAGATAGTGAACACCTGGCCGGAGAGGGAGCTTGAGAGGGTTCTCATGGAGTTCGGCGAGGAGTGGCGCGCAAGGAGGGTGGTAAGGGCCATTTCGGCAAGGAGGAGGAAGTCGCCGATAAGGACGTGCAGGGAACTGGCCGACGTGGTCGGTTCGGCCCTCGGAAGAAGGGGGAGGACCCACCCGGCCACCAGGACCTTCCAGGCCCTGAGGATAGCGGTAAACGACGAGCTGGGGCAGATAGAAAGCGGCCTTCGGGCCGCGCTGGACCTTCTGGCCCCCGGCGGCAGGATGGTCGCAATATCCTACCATTCGCTCGAGGACAGGAGGGTAAAGCATTTTATGAGGGACGCCGGGCGTGAGGGGCGCTTGAAAATTCTGACTAAAAAGCCCGTGAGGCCCGGCAGGGAGGAAATACTGAAAAATCCCTCGGCAAGAAGCGCCAGGCTGAGGGCAGGGGAGGCGATATGATATACCATCGCAGAAGGGGCGTGGTTTCGTATGTGCTCAAGCCTTTTCTTTTGCTTCTCGTACTTGTGGGCGTCTTCGGCCTCGTCTGGCTCCGATCGAGCATCGTCACCGCGGAGTACGCGATAGGGGCGCTCGAAAAAAGGAAAGCAGAGGCCATGAAGGAGGCGCAGGCCCTCAGGGCCGAGATGGCCTCGCTGCTCTCCCTCAAGGAGGTGGACGAGCGGCGGTTGGCCCTTGCGTTTCCGGACAGGGAGAGGGTCTTTTATGTAAAGAGGGACGAAGGGGGCATCCCTTATACGGCGTCTTTAAAGGGTGAAAGACGTTAGGTCCCGATGAACAAGCGGGCTGTAATCATCAGTACGGCAATCGTCTTTGGTTTCCTGCTCGTGGTTATGCGCCTGGCGGACCTTATGCTCCTGAACCACGACAGGCTCGCCGCCAGGGCCGAGAGGCAGTACCTCGGCAAGCGGGACCTGCGGGTGGGCAGGGGAAAGATATACGACAGGAGGGGAAGGGAGCTGGCCGTGAACATTGACGTGCTGTCGGTTTACGGCAATGCGGCGGAGATAGTCTCGCCGGCGAAGACCGCGCGGATTGTGTCCGAAATCACAGGGGAAAATTATAAGGCCCTCTATAATAAGATTACGTCGAGGAAGGGCTTCGTGTGGCTCAGCCGGAAAATGGACTACGCGGCGGCCTCGGCCTTGCGGAAACTGGGCCTTGGGGGCGTGGGGTTCATCCCCGACGTAAGAAGGTTTTATCCAAAGGGGTCGCTCGCATCTCATCTGCTGGGCTTTGTGGGCGTGGACAACCAGCCCCTCGAGGGCATAGAACTCAGGTATGACAGGGTGCTCAGGGGGTGGGAGGAGACCGTGTCCGTGGCAAGGGACGCGGGAGGGCGCACTCTTTCGGAGGGCCTTGATTTCCAATCCGGCGGCAGCAGCGTGGTGCTTACCGTGGACGAAGGGCTTCAGTACATAACGGAGCGTTCCCTCGACGCCGCCATGGATGCCTGGGAGGCGGCTTCCGCCTCCGCCGTAATGATGGACCCCTTTACCGGCGAGGTGCTGGCCATGGCCAGCAGGCCCGCCTATGACCTGAACGACCCCTCGTCCTTTGAGGTTTCGGCCAGGCGCAACAGGGCCATCACGGACTCCTATGAGCCGGGCTCCACGTTTAAGCTCATAACCGCCGCCGCCGCCCTTGAGGAAGGCATGGTGGAGCCCTCCCTGGAATTCGACACCGCCCCGGGCTTCATAAGGGTGGCGGGCAGGGCCATCTGGGACGTCCGGAACAACGGCGTCCTTACGTTTTCGGACGTGATACGGAAGTCCTCCAACGTGGGCACGGTAATGATCGGGCAGTTGTTGGAAGAAGAGACATTATATAAATATGTCAAGGCGTTCGGTTTCGGCCAAAAGACGGGCATCGACCTGGCCGGGGAGGCCCCGGGCAAAGTGAAGTCCCCTGCGGGATGGTCCGCGACCTCTCAGGCCGCCATGAGCATCGGCTACGAGGTGGCCGTTACGCCGCTTCAGCTTCTGAGGGCCTACTCGGCGGTGGCAAACGGCGGGAGGCTCGTCACGCCCCATGTGGTCTCAAGGGTCATATCCCCCGAAGGGGAGCTCCTTTACAGGTTCGAGCCGGGCGAGACGAAGCGGGCCATCTCGGCGAGGACCGCCGATATGCTGAAGGAGATACTCGTCTCCGTCACCGAGGCCGGCGGCACGGCAATGGGGGCGTCGGTGGATGGAAACCGCGTGGCCGGAAAGACCGGGACCACCCGGCTTGTGGACCCGGAGACGGGCAGGTATTCGAGGGAAAAATACGCCAGCTCCTTTGCCGGGTTCGTGCCCGCGGACAACCCCCGGATTGCGCTCGTGGTCGTGATATTCGAACCCCTCGGAAAGTACTACGGCGGTCAGGTGGCCGCGCCCGTGTTCAGGGAAATCGCCGAGCAGACCCTGGCGTACCTGAACGTGCCGAGGGAGGACGATTTCGGAGACAGGATGCTCTTTGTGCACGGCGCCGCGCGCAATAACTGACATGCGGCTCGGGGCTCTTATAAAAGGCATGGAAGTAAAGGAGGCCACGGGGGACATGGAGGCCGCCATAAAGGCGATACGATGCGACTCAAGACAGGTAAGCGACGGCGACCTCTTCGCCGCCCTGAGGGGCGGGCACGTGGACGGCCACGCCTTTATCGGCGACGCCGTTGGAAAGGGCGCCGCGGCGGTCCTCAAGGAAGGCCCGTGCACGGAGCTTGCGCTGCCCTGCGTTTCGGTCGAGGACTCAAGGGACGCCCTGGCTTACGTCTCGCATGCTTTTTACGGCAGCCCCTCCGGGGGCCTTTCGGTGACCGGCGTTACCGGCACCAACGGAAAGACCACCACGTCTTATATCCTGAAGTCGATACTCGAGGCCGCGGGCCTCGGTACCGGCCTTATCGGGACCATAAGGTACATGGTGGGAGACAGCGCATACCCCGCGCCCTACACAACCCCGGAGGCCCCCGAGTTTCAGGGGCTTTTGCGGCGCATGCTCGATGAGGGGTGCGCCCACGTGGTGGCGGAGGTCTCCTCCCACGCCCTTGCCCAGCGCAGGGTGGACCACACCGTGTTCCGGGCCGCGGTGTTTACCAACCTGACGGGCGAGCACCTGGACTTTCACCGGGACATGGAGGAGTATTTCGGCGCGAAAAGGAGGCTTTTTGACGAGCTGCTCTCCGGTACGGCGGTGATAAACGCCGACGACCCCTGGGGCAGGAGGCTCGCTTCCTCTCTGAATAAAAAGACGATAACCTATGCGATTGAGTCCGATGCTGACCTCAGGGCCCGCGATATCGAAAGTTCCCCTGGGGGAATCTCCTTCAGGCTTTCCTCCGGGGGAGCGGACTGCCTCATCGAGTCCCCCCTGATGGGGATGATAAACGTCCATAACGTCCTGGCCGCCGCCGGGGCGGCGCGCGCCCTCGGCGTGGCCTGGGAGCCTATCGTCAGGGGCGTAAAGTCTTTGCAAAGGGTGGAGGGGAGGTTCCAGAAGGTCGAGGCCGGGCAGGACTTCCTCTGCGTTATAGACTTCGCCCACACCGGCGACGCCCTCGAAAGGCTCATACTGACCGCCAGGGGGATAACCCCCGGGAGGGTCATTACCGTGTTCGGCTGCGGCGGGGACCGCGACAGGTCCAAGCGGCCCGTTATGGGCCGGGCCGCCACCCGGTTGAGCGACCTTGTCCTTGTCACCTCGGACAACCCCCGGAGCGAGGACCCGATGGGAATCATCCGGGAGGTCGTCTCGGGCGCGGAAGGGAGCAACTACCGCGTCGTCCCTGACCGGAGGGAGGCGATAGCGCTGGCTGTCGCGGAAGCGCACGCCGGGGACACTGTCTTAATCGCGGGCAAGGGGCATGAGGAGTACCAGGAGATACAGGGCCGGAGGGCGAGGTTCAGCGACCGGGAAGCGGTGGAAGATGCGATAAAAACCGTTGTCAGGAACCGGAAGGGGGGGTGATTATGTGGAAGATGTCTCTTCAGGAGATAATCGACGCCACCGGGGGCAGGCTCCTCTTCGGCAGGCTAAACGGGGTCACGGGCGTTTCCATCGATTCAAGGACGCTCAAGGAGGGTGAGCTTTTCGTGGCCCTGAAGGGGCAGCGGTTTGACGGGCATGACTTTGTCGGCGAGGCCCTTCAGAGGGGGTGCGGCGCGATTGTGAGCGTGCCTCCCGTCTCGCCGCCTTCGGGCAAGACCATTATTTACGTAAGGGAAACGCTCAAGGCGCTCCAGGACATCGCCCATTACCTGCGGGTCAAAAGCGGCATACCGGTGGCGGGCGTCACCGGCACCAACGGCAAGACCACGACGAAGGAGATGGCCGCCTCCATACTGGGCGCCCGCTACCGGGTGCTCAAGAACACGGGCAACCTCAACAACCAGATAGGCCTCCCCCTGAGCCTGCTGTCCCTCGGGGGGGAGGAAGAGGCGGGGGTGCTCGAGATGGGCGCCAGCGCCCCGGGCGACATACGGGAGCTCTGCGAGGTGGCCTCCCCGGAGTACGGCGTCATTACGAACATCGGCCTTGCCCATATCGAGGGGTTCAAGGACGTCGGCGCGGTGCGGCAGGCGAAGGTGGAACTCCTGGACTCGGTCGCAAAGGCCGCGGTAAACGCCGATGACGCCTTCCTCATGGAGGGCATATCCGGTTTCAAGGGAGAGCTAATCAGGTTCGGCATGGAGAGTTCCTTCGACGTATACGCCACCGCCGTGGAATGCGGCGAGAAGGAATGCGATTTCCTCCTCCACATGAAGGGGGAGAGCGTGCAGGTAAGACTCGGGGTCACGGGGATGTTCAACGTCTATAACGCCCTGGCCGCCTCATCGGTCGGCCTGATGTTCGGCATGCGGCCGGAGGAGGTCAAGCGGGGCCTTGAGGCATTCGAGGGCGTGCCCATGCGGCTTGAGATAAAGGGCCTCGGGGGCGCCACGGTAATAAGCGACGTCTATAACGCAAACCCCGCCTCCATGGAAGAGGCGCTCAAGGAGCTTATACGGCTGAGGAGGAAAAGGGCCGTGGCGGTGCTCGGCGACATGCTGGAGCTCGGCGCCTACGCCGAGGCCGCCCACCGGAGGCTCGGCAGGTGGATGGCCAGGTTCCCGGTTGACCTGTTCGTGGCCGTCGGCCCGCTTATGAAAATGGCCGCCGAGGAGTTCACCGCCGCCGGGGGGCGGGCCGTCGCCGCGGAGGACGCGGAGAGGGCAAGGCGCGTGCTCCTTCGGGAGTACGCCGACGGCGACACGATTTTAATAAAGGGTTCAAGGGGCATGAGGATGGAACGGGTCATGGAAAACGTCTCAAACGACATGGCGGGGGTTTAATGCTTTATAAATTGTTATTGGACTTTCAGGACTTTTACTCCCCGTTTAACGTCTTCCGCTACATTACGTTCAGGACCGCGCTTGCGGTGCTCACGTCGGCGGGGGTGACCTTCGTGCTCGGTCCGGCCATCATACGGAAACTGAGGGGCATGAGCGTGACCCAGCAGATACGCGGGCTGGGGCCCGAGCAGCACATGACAAAGGCCGGGACCCCGACCATGGGAGGGCTTATCATCATGCTCTCCATATTCGTATCGGTGCTTTGCTGGGGGGACCTCGGAAACTCCTTCATACGGGTGATGCTCGTCTCCCTTGGCGCTTTCGGCTTCATAGGGCTTCTGGACGATTACCTCAAGATAAGGCGCCGGGACTCCGGCGGGCTCGGCGCACGGTACAAGTTCGGCCTCCAGATACTGGCCGCCCTCGGCATAGGGCTGTTTCTTTACCTTAACCCGGCGGACCCGTACAGCGATATGCTCAGCCTGCCGTTTTTCAAGAAATGGCTTTTCGACCTCGGGTGGTTTTACATACCTTTTACCGTACTGGTCATCGTGGGCGCCTCAAACGCCGTAAACCTCACGGACGGCATAGACGGCCTTGCCGTCGGGCTCGTGGCCGTCGCCACGCTGGCAAACGGGGCGCTTATCTACATATCGGGCCACAGGGGGCTTGCGGATTACCTCCAGGTGCTGCACCTGCCCCAGCTGGCGGAACTCACCGTGTTCTGCGGCGCCCTGTTCGGCGCGGCCCTGGGGTTTCTGTGGTATAACGCCTATCCCGCCGAGGTGTTCATGGGCGACGTGGGCTCTCTGGGCCTCGGCGGCGTGCTCGGCACGCTTGCGGTCATCTCCAAGCAGGAGATAATGCTTGCCGTGGTCGGCGGGATATTCGTGGTCGAGACCGTATCGGTGGTGCTCCAGGTGGCCTCGTTCAAGCTCACCGGCAGGAGGATATTCAGGATGGCCCCGATACACCACCATTTTGAGCTTAAGGGATGGTCGGAGCCGAAGATAATCGTGAGGTTCTGGATTGTGGGAATCATGCTCGCGCTTTTAAGCCTGGCCACGCTGAAGGTCAGGTGATGGGCAGGGCCCTGGTCGTTGGGGCCGCAAGGAGCGGGGTGGGCGCTGCCAACCTGCTCGCGGCACAGGGATATGAGGTGACTGTGACGGACGTAAAAGACGAAGAGGAACTCCGGGACGTGCTCAAGGGGCTTTCGCCCCCAATCGGCCTCGCCCTGGGCGGCCACCCGCCGGGCCTGTTCGAGGCCGCGGAGCTTGTGGTCGTGAGCCCGGGCGTGCCCACGGACATCGAGCCGCTTCAAAAGGCCCGCGAGGCGGGGGCCGAGGTCATCGGCGAGTTCGAGCTTGCCTGGCGCTCCCTGGCGGACGTGCCCTTCTACGCGGTCACCGGGACGAACGGGAAATCCACCACGGTCACTCTCCTTGACCGGATGATGAGAGAGTCCGGCATAAAAAGCCTGCTCGGCGGGAACATCGGAAACGCCCTCACGGCCGAACTGGAAAGGGGCGGCCGTCCCGAGGCGGACTGCGTGGTGGCCGAGGTGTCGAGCTTTCAGCTTGAGACCATAGTATCCTTCAGGCCCTCGGGGGCCGCCGTGCTCAACATCACCCCCGACCACCTCGACAGGTACGGCTCAATGTCCGGGTACCGGGAGGCAAAGGCCAGAATCGCCATGAACCAGCGGGGCGAGGACTTCCTGGTGCTTAACGCCGACGACCCGGAGTGCACGGTGCTTTACGAGTCCGCAATCGCCCCGAGGGGCAAGGACGCGCCGAAGGTCTTTTATTTTTCGAGGAGCAGGGAGGTAAAGGGGGTTTTTCTAAGCAACGGCACGGTTTGCTGGGACTTCCGCGGCGCGGGCTCCGGCGAGCTAATCAAGGCCGGCGAGATAGCCCTCGAAGGGGTGCACAACCTCGAAAACGCCATGGCGGCATCCGCCCTGGCCCTCCTTGCCGGACGCCGGGCCGAGGCGGTCGGCAAAGCGCTCCGCGAATTCAAGGGGCTTGCCCACAGGCTTGAGTCCGTGCGGGAGGTGGACGGCGTAAGGTACATAAACGACTCCAAGGGCACGAACGTTGGGGCGGTCATCAGGTCTGTCGAGAGTTTTACGGCGCCCGTTGTCCTCATCGCGGGGGGAAGGGACAAGGACGGCGATTTCGAGTCCCTCGCCCGCGCGATAAAGGGCAGGGTCAGGGCCGCGGTGCTCATGGGCGAGGCCAGAGATAAGCTGAAGGACGCCTTTGAAGGCAAAGTCGAATACTACCTGGCCGACGGCCTGCGCGAGGCGATTGCGCGGGCCTCCGGCCTTGCATCAAGGGGGGACGTGGTGCTCCTTTCCCCTGCCTGCGCGAGCTTTGACATGTTCAGGGACTTCGAGGAAAGGGGCGAGAAGTTCAAACAGGCGGTGATGCAACTATGATGGCGGTACGGACGTATGACAGGTGGCTTCTCATCCTCGTGCTGATGCTCGTGTGCTTCGGCGCGCTTATGGTGTACAGTTCCACTTCCGTCGTCACCCCTGTCATGGAGAAAAAGCGCATATCCGAGTTTTATTATTTCAAGAAGCATATCTTCTCGATGGCGATAGGCCTTGTGGTGATGTACGCCGCCTACAGGGTCAGGCCGTCTTGCATACGGAAAGCGGCGGTCCCCCTGCTCGTGCTTTCACTTGTGCTCCTCGTGCTGGTGTTTTTGCCGGGCATTGGCGTTTCGGCGGGGGGCGCAAGGCGCTGGATACGGCTCTGGCCCACTACCTTCCAGCCCTCGGAGCTTGTAAAGCTCGCGATGGTGATATTCCTTGCGCAGTACATGTCGGCCCGGGAGTACAGGACGGACAGGTTCGCGTGTTTCCTCGTCCCCGTAGGGGTCGTGGGGGTCTTTCAGGCGGTGTTTATCTTCCAGCCCGATTTCGGGGCGGCCATGAGCCTCGGGGCGCTTGCGCTTTTCATGCTCTTTACCTCCGGGACAAGGCTCAGGCACATCGTCTCCCTCCTCGTGCTGTGCTCGCCGGTGCTCGTTAAGCTCCTCATGGAGCCCTACAGGCTCAAGCGGCTTACCGCGTTTCTCGACCCCTGGAAGCACCACCGCGACAGCGGGTTTCAGCTCGTGCAGTCCTTCCTGGCCTTTGGAAGCGGAGGGCTTACGGGCGTGGGACTGGGGCGGAGCAGGCAGAAGCTGGACTTCCTTCCCGAGGTGCACACGGACTTTATCTTTTCCATGGTTGGGGAGGAGATGGGCTTTATCGTCGCCATGCTTGTGGTGGCGTGCTTTGCGCTGATATTTCTTCGCGGGATGAAAATCGCCGCCGGAGCGACGGACAGTTTCGCTTTTTATCTTACCTTCGGGCTTTCGATGATGCTGGCGCTCCAGGCGATGGTGAATTTCTGCGTTGTGACCGGGATGCTCCCCACGAAGGGGCTGCCTCTGCCGTTTTTAAGCTACGGCGGCTCCTCGCTGCTTATCAACATGGCGGCGGTGGGCATGCTCCTGAACTTTTCGAGGCCCGGCATCGAACAGGCCGCCGGAGACGACGACTTCGGCGAGCTGATACGGAGGAAGAAGGCCAGGCGGGCCGTGTATGGGGCCGGGGGAGAGGGGCTGCCTTGATGGTGGTGATGGCAGGCGGCGGCACGGGCGGGCACCTGTTTCCGGGCATCGCCGTGGCCGAGGAACTCAAAAAGAGGGACGAAAAGACCGACATCATGTTTATAGGAACCGAACGCGGCATAGAGTCCAGGGTCATCCCCCTTGAGGGTTATCCCATAAGGTATTTGAGGGCCGAGGGGGTGGCGGGGAAGTCCTTCTTGAGAAAAGTTGCCGCTTCCTGGCGGCTCATTGCCTCTGTACTGAGGTCGAGGGCCATGTTCAGGGCGAGGAGGCCCGACGTGGTGGTGGGCACGGGCGGGTATGTGTCCGTGGGCCCCGTGGTGGCGGCCCGCACGATGTCCATCCCCTTGCTGATAATGGAGCAGAACCTCGTGCCGGGCCTCGCCAACAGGGCGCTCGGCAGGCTCGCGGACTACATAGCGGCCACCTACCACGAGAGCCTGGCGTTCTTCCCGCGAGGAAAGGCCCATCTTACGGGCAACCCCGTGAGGGAGGGCATCATGCGCGGCGACCGGGAGGAGGCACTGAGGCTTTTCTCCCTTTCGCCCGAGAGGGTCACGATATTCATTTTCGGCGGAAGTTCGGGCGCGAGGAGGATAAACGAGGCTGTTATGAACTCCCTCGACACGCTCCTTGAGATAAGGGAGGAGGTGCAGTTTCTGCACCAGACGGGGCAGAGCGATTACGAACGGGTGAGGAAGATGTACCGGGACATGGGGTTTAACGCGATGGCGGCGCCCTTCGTGCACCAGATGGCCGAGGCCTACGCCGCGGCGGACCTGGTGATAGCGAGGGCCGGGGCCACCACGCTTGCGGAAATCACGGCACTGGGGAAGGCGGCCGTTTTAATCCCCTACCCCCACGCCGCGGGGCACCAGGAGTTCAACGCGAGGAAGCTCCTTGAGATAGGCGGCTGCAGGATGCTGCTTGACCGGGAGCTAAACGGCGCCAACGGCGGGGGGCTTGCCGCGCACATAAAGGAGCTGGCCGGCTCCGAGACGCTCAGGGGCGAGATGCGCAGGCAGTCCAGGGCCCTTGGAAGGCCCGATGCGGCGCAGAAGGTCGCCGACCTCGTAACGAACCTGGCCCGCTTGAGGACGCGAAATGTTTGAGCGCTACAAGGTCATACATTTTATCGGCATCGGCGGCATCGGGATGAGCGGCATCGCCGAGGTGCTTTATAACCTGGGCTACGAGGTCACGGGCTCCGACATCCTGGAGTCGCAGGCCACGGAGCGGCTTGCGGGCATGGGCGTAAAGGTCTATATAGGCCACAGGGCGGAAAACGTCGACAGCGCCCACGTCGTGGTGGTCTCCTCCGCGGTGGGGGACGAAAACCCCGAGGTGGCCGAGGCCCACCGGCGCTCCGTGCCCGTCATCCCCAGGGCCGAGATGCTCGCGGAACTCGGAAGGCTCAAGTACGCCATACTCGTGGCCGGCTCCCACGGGAAGACCACCACCACGTCTTTTGTCTCCACCGTCCTGGCCCACGCGGGGTTCGACCCCACGGTGGTCATCGGCGGGAGGCTCAAGGCCCTCGGCACCAACGCAAGGCTCGGCAGGGGCGATTTCATGGTGGCCGAGGCCGACGAGTCGGACGGCTCGTTTCTCAAGCTCAGCCCCACCATCGGGGTGGTGACCAACATCGACAGGGAGCACATGGAATATTTCAAGACAATGGACTCCCTCAAGGGGGCGTTCCTTTCTTTCATGAACAAGGTGCCTTTCTACGGCGTATCGGTCCTTTGCATGGACAACCCGCTCATCAGGGAACTCCTGCCCTCCGTACACAGGAGGTTCACGACGTACGGGTTTTCAAAAGACGCGGACTTGAGGGCCGGGAAAATCAGGAAGGGCTTCATGTCCATTTCCTTCGAGGCGGTCTTCAAGGGGGAGAGCCTGGGCAGGTTCAATCTGCCCGTTGCCGGAGAGCACAACGTGCTTAACTGTCTTGCGGCCATGGCGGTGGCGCTCTGGCTCCAGGTAAGCGCCGCAAAGATAAAGGAGGCCCTTGAGGGCTTCGAGGGCATAGGCAGGCGGCTCGAGCACAAGGGCGGCGCGCGAGGCGTGGCGGTCTATGACGACTACGGCCACCACCCTACCGAGATAAGGGCCACGCTCATGGCGGCCAAGGAGGCCATTGGGCCGGGGAGGCTCTTCGTGGTCTTCCAGCCCCACCGCTACACGAGGACGAGGGACCTGATGGAGGAGTTTGCGGCCTCCTTCGACCACGCCGACCGGCTGCTCATTATGGACATCTATTCCGCCGGGGAGCCGCCCGTCCGGGGGGTGAGCACAGAGTCCCTGATAGCCGCGATGGAGCGGAAGGACGCCGTATACGTGAAGACGCGGAAGGAAGCCGCCGAGCTTATAAGCCGCGAGGCGAAGGAGGGCGACATGGTCCTCACCCTCGGGGCCGGCGACGTATGGAAGGTCGGGGAAAAGGTTTTAAAGGCGTTAAAGGCATGATGGCCGCGGAGATTAAGGAGCTGATTAAGAGGGAAGTCCCGGCGGGCTCCGTCAGGTACGACGAGCCGATGGGGGGGCATACGTCCCTGCGGATAGGCGGCCCGGCGGACGTTTTAATAGAGCCCGAAAGCCCCGAGGCGGTCAGTCGCGTGCTGGGGCTTCTCAAGCGGTCGGGGGTTCCGTGCCTCCCCGTGGGAGGAGGGACCAACCTGCTGGTAAGCGACAGGGGGATAGAGGGCGCGGCGCTCTCCCTCGCCTCGCTGAGGGGGATAGAGACGATGGAGGAGGACGATGGATGGGCCGCCTTGAGGGTGGGCGCTGGGACGCCGCTTCAGGGGCTTCTGGCCTATTGCGCCAAACACGGCCTATCGGGCATCGAGGGCCTTAGCGGCATCCCCGGCCAGGCGGGCGGCGCAATAGCGGGAAACGCCGGCTCGTTCGGCTGCGAGATAAAGGACGTGCTCACGAGAATCACCCTCGCAGAGAGCGGGGGGGAGCAAAGAGTGCTTGGCAGCGAGGACGTGGCCTTCGGCTACCGGCATGCGGGACTGCCCGAGGGAGCGGTAATCCTCGCGGTCGAACTCCGGTGCGCCAAGGACAGCCCCGATGCCGTCGCCGAGAGGATGAAAGGACACCTTGAGACGAAGAAGAAGACCCAGCCCCTGGGCCGGCGCTCCGCGGGCTGCGTGTTTAAGAACCCCCCGGGGGAGTACGCCGGGAGGCTCATGGACCGCGCCGGGTGCAAGGGGATGAGGGCGGGAGGCATCGAAGTGAGCCAGGTGCACGCCGGGTTTTTCATAAACGCCGGCAAAGGCACGGCAGAGGATTTCCTGCGGCTTATGGACGCTGTGGCGGGAAAAGTTAAAGAAGCGTTCGGCATAACGCTTGAACCGGAGATAAGGATTGTCGGGCGGTGCTGAGCGCCCGGGCGCAGGAAAAACCGGAATGAAAAGAGAAAAGGTATTTTTAAGAATCCTGACGCGGATGGCAAAAGAGCCGTATTCCCTTAAGCGCGGCTTGAGGGAGGCGGCGGGGAGATGAAGGAGATGACCATCGGCGTGTTGATGGGCGGAACGTCCGCCGAGAGGGAGGTCTCCCTCAAAAGCGGCGCGGCCGTATCCGGGGCGCTCAGGAAGCTCGGCCATGAAGTCGTTGACATCGACGCGGCCGGGGACCTCTGCGCGGAGCTAAAGCGCGGCAGGCCGGACGTGGCCTTCATGGCCCTGCACGGAGGAGTGGGGGAGAACGGCTCGGTGCAGGGGATGCTGGAGGTTATGGGCATCCCCTATACGGGCTCCGGGGTGCTTGCCTCGGCCATGGCCATGGACAAGCTCGTCTCGAAGGCGATGTTTGCCCATTACGGGCTCAAGGTCCCGGCCTGCGAGGTCATACGCGGAGCGGGCGAGCCGACGGCCCTGCCCCTTCCCGTGGTGGTAAAGCCCGCCGGGGAGGGCTCAAGCGTGGGGGTGGGCATCGTGCGGGAGATGGAAAACCTATCCGTTGCGCTGGACTCCGCGCTGTCCTATGGGGGGCCGGTGCTGGTCGAGGAATACGTAAAGGGCAGGGAGGTCCAGATAGGGGTGCTCGGCGACAGGGTGCTCGGCGGGGTCGAGGTGCGGCCCAAGGCGGATTTTTACAGTTACGAGGCCAAGTACACCCCCGGCATGACCGAGTATATTCTGCCCCCCGAGCTTGACGAGGGGCTTTACGCCCGGGCGAAGGAGGCCGGGCTCAAGGCGCACATGGCCCTCGGCTGCGGGGGGGCCACCAGGGTGGACCTCCTGATAGACGGGGAGGAAAACATATACGTGCTTGAGGTAAACACCATACCGGGCATGACCGAGACGAGCCTGCTCCCGAAGATAGCCGGGCAGGCGGGACTGAGCTTCCCGGCACTTCTTGAGGAGATGGTAAACGACGCTTGCAGGGGGCGCGGGATATGAGACCGGCTGCGAAACGGGCGAGGCTTTCAAGCAGGCATAACAGGAAAAAAGGCATGAAGACCCTGAGGCTCTCCGCTCTCCTGCTCCTTTGCGGACTGCTCGGCGGCGGCGCTTACTGGGCCTTTCACAGCAGTTATTTCGAGGTCGCGGAGGTCGTCTTTTACGGCAACCGGCATCTTTCGGACAAGGACCTGGCAAGGATGATGGATATGCGCGCGGGCCTGAACATGTTTTCCCTCTCCTCGGCCGAGCTTGCCGGGAGGCTTACGGCCTCGCCCTGGATAGGCGAGGCGAGGCTCAGGAAGGAGTTTCCCCGGAAGCTCCTTGTGCGCGTGGAGGAGGCCGAACCCTCCGCCCTCCTGAGGGACGCAACGGGCCTTTCGCTCATGGACAGGCATGGAGGGGTCCTTGAGAGGCTAAGCGGAGAGCCGGTGTACTTTCTCCCGGTAATCGTGGATGCCTCCGGCCAAAGGGCGGGGGCGTTCGGGGAAGCGCTCAGGCTCGCGGAGGCAATAAAAGATGAAGGGCTTGCCGCGCGGATGGACAAGGTTGAGATCCGGGACTTCCTCAAGGGCGCCGAGACCATCACCGTGGCCATCGACGGGCTCAGGGCCAGGATAGGGAAGGGCCGGTACAGGGAAAAACTCGCAAGGCTCATGGAGCTGAAGGACGAGATAAAACGAAGGGGCATAGACGTGGACTACGTGGACCTCAGGTTCAGCGACCGGGTGGTCGTAAAGCCCGTAAACGCGGTGGCAAAGGTCGAGAGGCTTGAGGAGGCCGCAAATGGGCGCTAAGTACGTACTCGGCCTCGACATCGGCACCACAAAGGTCTGCGCCGTGGTGGCGAGGGCCGAGGGGGAGAGCGCGGAGATTATCGGCGCGGGGATTACGCCCTCCAGGGGGATGAAAAAAGGCGTTGTGGTTGACATGGAGGCCGCCTCCGCCTCGGTCGCCCGCGCCGTGTCGCTGGCGGGGAAGTCCTCGGGCGTGGAGCTTAAGGCCGCTTACATCGGGGTGGCCGGGGGCCACATACTCTGCCAGGAAAGCTACGGGGCCACGGGAATCAAGGGCAAGGAGGTGACGCGCAAGGACGTGGACAGGGTGATGGAGTCCGCCTCCACGGTGTTCGTGCCGCTTGAGAGGGAGGTGCTGCACGTGCTGCCCACGGACTATGCGGTCGACGGGCAGGGAGGGGTGGTGCGGCCCCTGGGCATGTCGGGCGTGCGGCTTGAGGCCAACGTAAGGGTGATAACGGCCTCTCAGGCGGCGCTTGAAAACCTCCTCCGGTGCTGCGAGGACGCGGGTATAACGGTCATAGAGATGGTCTTTGAGCCCATCGCATCGTTTAAGGCCGTGGCGCGCGAGTATGAGACGGCCTCCGGGGTGGCGGTGGTGGACATAGGCGGGGGCACGACGGACGTTGCCGTCTACAGGGAAGGCGGGCTGAGGCACGCGGCGGTACTGCCCGTCGGCGGAGGACACCTGACCAACGACATCGCCATCGGCCTGAAGGTCTCGCCGGAGGAGGCCGAGAGGGTCAAAAAGGACTACGGCTACGCGCTGAGGGACCGGAAAAGAGACCTGCACGAGGAGATGGAGGTCACGGACCTGGACGGCGGGAAAAGGACGATGCCGGTGCGCTACCTGGGCGAGATGCTTCTTCCGAGGTGCGAGGAGATTTTCGAGCTTATAGGCGAGGAGATACGCCGGGCGCTTCTTTATACGTCTTCCTCCTGCGTGGTGCTCACCGGGGGCGCCGCGCTGCTGGAGGGCATGGACAGGGTGGCCGAGGCCAAGCTGGGCGTGCCCGTAAGGGTGGGCCTGCCGGCCAACGCAAGCGCCGGGGCCTTCAGGGATCTGGCCGAAAGCCCCATGTATTCGACGTCCGTGGGGCTGATGCTTTACGGGCTCCAGGCGGAGCGCGGGATGTATGACGACATCCTGCTCGGCCTGCGGGAAAAATTCAAGAAGGCAAAAAAGGGCTTTGCCGGGGTTTTCGCTTTTGCGAGGAACCCGCAAACGGAAGCCCGCACTTAAGTCAAAGGAGGGGATTATGTTCGAACTGGAAGAAATCATGTCAGGGGGGCAGGTGGCCAAAATCAAGGTGGTGGGCATCGGGGGCGCAGGGGGCAACGTGATAAACAACATGATAGCCTCCAACATAAAGGCCGTGGAGTTCGTGGCCGTTAACACGGACGCCCAGTCGCTTGAGGTCTCCATGGCCCAAACAAAGGTGCAGATAGGCAGGACAATCACCAGGGGCCTGGGGGCGGGCTCCAAGCCGGAGCTGGGCAGGGAGTCGGCCCTTGAGGACAGGGAACACATCGTCGAGGCCCTTGAGGGCGCGGACATGGTCTTCATTACCGCCGGCATGGGGGGCGGCACAGGCACCGGGGCGGCGCCCGTCGTGGCGGAGATAGCCAAGGGCCTCGGGGCACTCACCGTGGCCGTGGTCACAAAGCCCTTTTTCTACGAGGGCGGAAGGCGCAAGGCCAACGCCGAGCACGGCATATCGGAGCTTGAGGGCAGGGTGGACACCCTCATTACCATCCCCAACGACAGGATTGCAATGGTGGTGGAAAAAGGCACCCCGCTGCTTGAGTCCTTCGCCGTGGCAAACGACGTCCTGCGCCACGCCGTGCAGGGCATTTCCGACGTCATCGTAGTGGCGGGGCTTATCAACGTGGACTTTGCCGACGTAAAGACCATTGTCGAGGCCGCCGGCAGGGCCGTTATCGGCATGGGCATAGGCAAGGGCGAGGGCGGCGCCCACGAGGCCGCAAAAAAGGCCATCCTCAACCCGCTTTTGGAGAACAACTCAATCGACGGCGCCTCGGGCATTCTCATCAATATTACCGGCGGCCTTGAGATGGCGCTGAGCGACGTGCAGGAGGCCATTGCCCCCATATCCGACTCTGCCCTCGAAGACGCCAACATAATCGTGGGGGCCGTGGTGGACCCCGACATAAAGGACGAGATAAGGGTCACCGTAATCGCCACCGGGTTCAAGGAGGAGCGGATGCCGAGGGTGGAAGTGCCGAAGGTCAAGCAGTGGAAGGCCCTCAAGGAGCCCGTAAACTACAAGGGCGCCGAAAGGGTGCTTGCCAAGAGCCTTGACGTGGAACAGGAGGACCCGCTCGACATACCGACGTTCTTGAGAAGGCCCGTGCAGGCCGAAGCCGGGGCCCCGGCGAAATAATAAGGGATAAGACATGACAATGCCCTTTGCATGCCGGCCGGCAATATTGCTTTGTTTCCACACCTGGGGCCTCCCCCACCCCCTGGGAGGCCCCACCCTCCTTTTTTGGAGGAGGGAGAAGGGGCGTGGTTGACTCTTAAGCGCGTGACATAAAGGCTTTTCACACCTGGGGCCTCCCCACCCCCTGGGAGGCCCCACCCTCCTTTTAAGCCGCAATATCCGGGACGAGGTTATCTCTCACGCCCGGCCTTTGCACCGGCAGTTGGGAACCCCCCGGTAAAGATGGTATTATCATTAAATGTCGTCCGGAGAAGACAAGGCGTGGCATATGCTGGCCCGGATGGAGCCGGCGGAGGTGGAGCGAAACGCCTCGGTACGTTATGAGAAGGAGACCTCCTGCTACGTAATCGAATCCCTGGGGATGCGGTTTTCGGTATTCCCGGCTGAGAGGGCAATCAGGGGGTCCGGCCCGGAAGCCGAGGCGGTGCGGGAAAGATATGCCTATTTCCTCAACCTCCCGCTTCTGTGGTACCTTGCGGGCGCCAGGGACATAGGGCTTACCGGCAGGCTTTTAAGGCCCGAAAACCTCAAGGGCGGGCGCCATTTTTTCAAGGGCACGCACGAACTGCCCCTCAAGGGGCTTGCCGGAAAATACGGCGCCGACGGCGAGGCGTTTCTGGGCAGGGCTCGAAAACTCGGCGGGAAGCCCCTTGGCTTCGGCGACGCCTCGGTGGAGATTTACCCCCTTCCAAGGGTGCCCGTGACCCTCATACTGTGGTTCGGCGACGAGGAATTCCCCGCCAGGGCGGACCTGCTCTTTGACTCCTCGGTGGAGCTTCATGTGCCGCTTGACATCGCCTGGTCCGTGGCCATGCTGAGCGCGCTTGTGATGCTATGAGCGGGAGCATGAAACAGTTAACATTACAATGCCGGAAACAGCCTGCAAAATAAGCATTTTTTGAGGTTTCAATATGAACATGAAAACTATTGCTCTGGCAAGTAACTATATGAAAGAACCGCTGTCATGTCATTCCGGGCTTGACCCGGAATCCAGCGCTTTTCGTCTGGATTCCCGCCTGCGCGGGAATGACGGCATTAAGGTATTTAATTGCCGGAGTATTAACTGGTTAATATGAGCGAAAGGCTTTACGCCAGGGCCGACGAACTCCTCCAAAAGGAGACCGGGACGGTCTTCAAAAGCCCCGGCGGGAGGGCGAGCGTCTGCCTTGTCTACCCCAACACCTACCACGTGGGCATGTCGAGCCTCGGGTTTCAGGGTGTCTATACCCTTCTGAACGAACGGGACGACGTCCTCTGCGAGCGCGCGTTCCTCCCTGACCCGGAGGACATGGAGGAGTTCATAAGGACCGGCACGGAGGTCTTCTCCCTTGAGTCGAAAAAACCCCTCAACCGGTTCGACGTGGTGGCCTTTTCCGTCTCCTTTGAAAACGACTACCCCAATATGGCAAGGATACTCGAACTCGCCAGAATACCGCTCGCATCCGAAGACAGGGGCCCCAGAACCCCGCTCCTCGTCATGGGCGGTGTTTGCGCGTTTTCAAACCCCGAGCCTGTGGCGGAATTTTTCGACGTAGTATTTGTCGGCGAGGCCGAGGAGATGCTCGACGAGTTCATGGACGCGTACCTGGTCTCCGCGTCGAGAGAGGAACTGTTCCGGAAGGCCATGGCAATAGAGGGCGTATATCTCCCGGGCTTTTACGAAGTGCGCTTTGACGGCCAGGGGCTTATATCGGAAAGGCTCCCCAAAAATGGCGCACCCGGCACGGTCAGGAGGCGATATGTCCGGGACATCTCGCGCCGCCCCATGAGGGCCTCCATCACCACGCCGGAGACGGAGTTTTCCCGGATGTGTCTCGTCGAGGCGCAGAGGGGCTGCCCCTGGAACTGCGGCTTCTGCCTTGCCGGGCACGTGTTCGCCCCCCTGAGGAGCAAGACCCTTGAGGCCCTGAAGTCCGAGGTGGAGGCCGCCCGCCGGCATGCCGGGAGGGTGGGGCTCATAGGGCCGTCTCTGACGGATTACCCGTACAGCAAAGAGGTGCTCGGCATGCCGGGGGTGGATTTTTCGATAACGTCGCTGAGGGCGAGCCCCCGGAGCGCGGAAATCGTGGCGCTCCTCAGGGGGCGCAAGAGCGTATCCATAGCGCCGGAGGCCGGGACCGAACGGCTGCGGCGGGTAATCAATAAAAAGATTACGGAGGAGGACGTAATCGAGACCTCAATCCGTATCTTCGGGCACGGGGTGGAGAGGCTCAGGATGTATTTCATGGTCGGCCTGCCCACCGAGACGGACGAGGACGCCCGGGGCATCGTACGCCTTGTGCGGGCGGTCAGGGAGGCTTCCCCAAGGGGCAAAATAGTGCTTACGCTGAGCACCTTCGTGCCCAAGCCTTTCACCCCCTTCCAGTGGCATCCCATGGAGGAGATGAGGGTCGTCAAGGAGAGGATGAAGACCGTCAAGAAGGGGCTTGCCCCCCTCGGGGACGTGAGCGTCTTCCACGACGTGCCCAAGTACGCCTACATGCAGGGCATGTTTTCCATGGGAGACAGGAGGGTGGCCGCCGTGCTCAAGGCCATGCGGCAGGAGGGCGACTGGAGGCGGGCCTCGGCCTCGGCGGGAGTGGACCCGGATTTTTATGCCATGCGAGGCAAGGCGCTTGAGGAGTCCCTGCCCTGGGATTTCATAGACGCGGGCGTTGGGAAGGAAAAGCTCTGGGAGGAGTACGAGAGGCTGGTCTTGAAGCGATGAAAGCCGGCTTTAGGCGCTTAAAATAAAGGAAGTAATCTTCCCGACATACATGGTAAAATCATCAGTTATGAGAGAGCGTGTGCTTATTATTGAAGACGACGAGGGCATGGCGGGCCTCGAAAAAAGGGTTTTCGAAAAAGAGGGCTTCGAGGCCCGGTGGGCGGCGAGCGCGGAGGAGGGCCTTGAGGCATTAAAGGGCGGCGACCTTCCCGACCTCCTCGTGATAGACTACCGCCTCCCCGGCATGTCGGGGGTCAAGTTCATGGAGAAGGTGAAAAAGGAGGGGCTTGAAATCCCCTCCGTGATATTGACCGGTGCGGGGGACGAGAACGTGGCGGTGACCGCGATGAAACTCGGGGCCATGGAGTACCTGGTCAAGGATGTTGAGGCCATCAGCGAACTGCCCATGACCTGCCGGAACGTTATCAGGAGCTTCAGGCTCGAGAAGGAAAAAGAGAGGCTTGCGGAGGAGCTTAAGAGGGTGAACAGGGATCTCAAGGAGGCCAACAGGAGGCTCGAGGAACTCTCCGTGAAGGACGACCTTACGGGGGCGTACAACAGGAGGGCCCTGATGGATGCACTTGAGCGGGAGATAAGGCGGCACGGCCGTTACGGGACTCTCCTGAGCCTGGCCATACTGGACCTTGACGGTTTCAAGGAAGTAAACGACACCCTGGGGCACATTGTCGGGGACCTGGTGCTCAAGCAGTTTTCGTCCCTTATAGGCACGAGGGCCAGGGAGACCGACCTGATATGCCGCTACGGCGGGGACGAGTTCGCGGTGGTTTTTCCGGAGACGGGCATCGAGGGCGCGGCCAGGATATGCGAGGACCTTGTGAGGCTTGTGGGAGACTGCCCGTTTGGCGAGGGCGGCTCGCCCGTCCGGCTTACGGCGAGCGCGGGGGTCGCCTGCGCCGAGGAGAACATGACGGCCGAGGAACTTCTGGATTACGCCGACCGGAGCCTGTATTCGGCAAAGAACGCCGGCAAGGGGCGGGTGGTGGCGTTAGGGCACGGCGCAGCCGGAGAAACAACCGACCCGGACTAACCCGCTCATTGCATGAGCATTAGGGAAAAAGAGAACAAAAGATATGAAACCCATCACAGGCATAGGCGGGACTTTCCAGTCCCGCCGGAGAACCGGCCCCCGGCGGGCCTGGAAAGTCCCCCCCAAAGGGAGGGTGGATGTTATATAAAAATAATCCG
>CBDVCR010000012.1:0-29494 GCA_965372535.1 uncultured bacterium
CTCTTCAGGACATTTCTACTTTGGTGCTTTAGGACATTATCATTTTGGCGGGACATAAGTTGCAAGCACCGGAGAAACAAATAAGCATTTTTTTAGCTTTTCTTATAATTTTATATTGACACCCGCCCGCGTTCTCGCGTATAGTATGCAGCATGCCAGGCTCGTATATGCCTCTGGAGTACCTGCCGGTACTTATATTTATGGTCTTAGCGACGGCCTTCGGTTTAGGGGCGCTGGTCGTGGGCGCCCTGTTTCGGCTGAGAAGGCCGTACGCCGAGAAACTCTCCCCCTACGAGTCGGGCAACATACCGGTCGGCGAGCCGAGGGTAAGGTTCTCCGTCAGCTTCTACATCATCGCCATGCTCTTCGTGGTGTTCGACGTCGAGGCGGCCTTTCTTTACCCATGGGCCATTGTCTTTGACAAAATCGGCCTCTACGCCTTTGTGGAAATGATTATTTTTATCATCATCCTTTTTGTGGGCTATGTCTACGCCTGGAAAAAAGACGCTTTTACCTGGGACTGATAAGGAGGTGGCGGCAGATGGAAATCAACAACCTCGGCGTTGTTGAGCTGGAAAAAGGCCTGAGAATCATCCCCGGCGCAAACACCATAATCACAAATCTCGACAAGATTGTGAACTGGGGCAGGCTCTCCTCTCTCTGGCCCCTGACATTCGGCCTTGCCTGATGCGCCATTGAAATGATGACGACGGGATCGTCACACTATGACTTGGACCGCTTCGGAGTTATTTTCAGGGGTTCGCCCCGGCATGCCGACTTTGTAATCATCGCCGGCACCGTCACCAAGAAGATGGCGCCCATAGTGCGCCGCGTCTACGACCAGATGCCGGAGCCGAGATACGTTATATCCATGGGCAGCTGCGCGAGTTCCGGAAACATCTACCGCAGCTACAGCACGGTCCAGGGCTGCGACACGTTCCTCCCCGTGGACGTCTACGTCCCGGGCTGCCCTCCGCGGCCTGAAGCCCTCCTTGAGGGGATAGTGAAACTTCAGGATAAAATCAGAAAGGAAGAGTTCAAGTGGAGCCGCTTCAGATAGCCGGGGGTATTAAGGAAAAATTTCCCGACGACGTGCTCTCGACCGAGGAATTCAGAGGGCAGGTCTCCATAATAATCAATAAAGAGCGTCTCCTCGACATCTGCCGTTACCTGCACAAGGAACCCGGCCTCTCCATGGACTACCTGAGGGACCTTACCGCCGTGGACTACCTTGGCAAAAAGGAGCCCCGCTTCGAGGTCGTCTACCACCTTTATTCCATCGAGCACAGGCACTTGATACGGCTCAAGGCCCCGGTGGCCGAGGCCCACTGCTCCATAGACAGCGTGGTTCCCGTCTGGATAGGGGCGGACTGGCACGAAAGGGAGTGTTACGACCTCTTTGGCATAACATTTAAAGGCCATCCCGACCTCAGGAGGATACTGCTCCCGGAAGACTGGGAAGGCCACCCCTTGAGGAGGGACTACCCCGCCGCGGGTCCCGGCCCCGAGGACGAATGGCCGGGGTTTAAGGAAGTGCTTGAAAAAGCCGAAAGGCTCAAGGAGTACGGATGGGAAAAATAGAAGAGGTTTCCGAAGAGATACAGACCAGGAGGCGGGAGTTCACAATAAGCATGGGGCCGCAGCACCCGGCCACGCACGGGGTGCTAAGGCTGGTCCTTGACCTGGACGGCGAGAAGGTCGTAAAGTGCACCCCGCACGTGGGCTACCTCCACAGGGGCACGGAAAAACTCGCCGAGGACAAGACCTACCTAAGCGCCCTCCCCCTTACGGACAGGCTCGACTACATCTCATCCATGTCCAATAACGTGGGCTACAGCGTGGCCGTGGAAAAACTCTTCGGCATAGAACCCCCCGAACGGGCCAAGTACATACGGACCATAGTGGCCGAGATGACCAGGATATCAAGCCACATCATCTGGGTCGCGACCCATGCCCTCGACATCGGCGCCATGACCGTTTTCCTTTACTCCTTCAGGGAGAGGGAGACCCTCATCGACCTCCTGGAGATGCTCTGCGGGGCGAGGCTGACCGTCAGCTACACGAGGATAGGCGGCGTCAGAAACGACGTGACCCAGGAGTTCCTGGACAAGCTTTACAGGTTCACCGAAGAGTTCCCGTCAAGGATAGAGGAATACGAGACCCTCATCGACAAAAACCGCATATGGCTCCAGAGGACCAAGGGCATAGGCGTCATCTCGGCCGAGGAGGCCGTAAACTGGGGCCTTACCGGGGCGATGCTAAGGGGTTCGGGCATACCCTATGACATTCGAAAGTTCGAACCGTACGACGCTTACGACAGGGTGGAGTTCGAGGTGCCCACCGAGACCGAGGGCGACGTCTACGCCCGCTACCGCGTAAGGATGCGGGAACTCAGGCAGTCAAACCGCATCATCCGGCAGTGCATAGAGAAGCTGCCCACCGGCCCCGTAATGGCCCCTGACGCGCCAAAGTTCACCCTGCCCCCCAAGGACCGGGTAATGAAGGACATGGAGTCCCTCATCCACCATTTCGTGCTCATAACCAAAGGGCCGCTGACCGCACCGGAGGGAGAAGTTTACGTGGCCACGGAAGTGCCCAAGGGAGAACTCGGCTTCTACTTCGTAAGCGACGGTACCGGAAGGCCCTACAGGATGAGGCTCAGGGCGCCTTCCTTTGTACACGCCTCCGTCCTGCCGAGGCTCTGCGAAGGCGGCCTGATCGCCGACGTCATCGCCAACATAGGCACCATCGACATAGTCCTCGGCGAATGTGACAGATAAACCGTCCGGGATTTTTATTACTACTACTGCGGCCACCAAACAGATGACATTGCAATGCCGGAGCCGCTTTTTGATGCAAGCTATTATTAAGGTTCCAATGTCACTATTAAAACTAACTGGTTAGTAAAACTCTTCCAGAGGCGAATGGCTGTGAAATTTACCGAAGGCGTCGTCGAAGAGATAGAGAAGATAAAATCAACCTATCCAGGCCCCCGTTCAGCGCTGCTCCCCGTCCTGCACATAGCGCAGAGGGAATTCGGCTGTCTTTCCCCCGGGGCGTTTGAGGCCGTCTCCGAGGCCCTGAAACTCCCGAAGGCCATTGTGCGGGGCGTTGCCACTTTCCATACCATGTTCCGGACAAGGCCCATGGGGAGGAACGTCATACGGCTCTGCACAAACGTGACCTGCTCGCTCTTCGGCTCCATGAGCCTCCTCAACGCCATCAAGAAAAAGTTCGGCATCGAGCCGGGCGGCGCCACCGCCGACGGCAGGTTCTCCCTTGTTGAGATGGAATGCATCGGCGCGTGCGACGCCCCTCCGGCCATGCTCATAAACTCCGACCTCCATACGGGCCTTACGCCGGAAAGCATCGCCGGGATTCTTGAGGAGTACAGATGATGCAGCGCTACCTCTTCAGGAACATCGAGCACCCCGAATCGGCCGACATCCAGGCATACGAATCGGTTGGCGGCTACAGAAGCCTCGGGAAGGCCGTCTCAATGGACCCGCAGGCTATTATAGAGGAAATCAAGAAGTCCGGTCTTCGCGGCCGCGGGGGCGCCGGATTCCCAACGGCAATGAAGCTCTCCTTCGCCGCCGCCGAAAAGAACTTCCCAAAATACATCCTCTGCAATGCCGACGAGGGAGAGCCCGGGACGTTCAAGGACAGGGTGCTGCTTGAGCGAAACCCCCACCTCGTCATCGAGGGGACGGTAATCGCCGGGTTGGCGGCCGGCGCGGAAACGGGATATGTCTATCTGAGGGCGGAATACCCCAGAGCACGGGAAACGCTTAAAAAGACCATAACCCAGGCATACGAAAAAGGGCGCCTGGGCGAAAACCTGCTCGGAAGCGGCCGGCGCTTTCACCTTGCGGTGCACCAGGGAGCCGGGGCCTACATCTGCGGGGAGGAGACCGCCCTTATCGAATCCCTCGAAGGCAAGCGCGGCCACCCGCGAGTAAGGCCCCCCTTTACGGTCAACAAGGGGTATCTGGGAAAGCCCACGGTCGTAAACAACGTCGAGACCCTCGCCAACATCCCAATCGTCCTGGAGATAGGCGCCGGGGCATACTCCCGCATAGGGACCAAAGGCTCTCCCGGGCCGAAGCTCTTTTCCGTAAGCGGACACGTGGAAAGGCCCGGGGCGTACGAACTCCCCATGGGCACGACCATGAAAGAGATAATTTACGGGCACTGCGGCGGGGTCAGTGGCGGCAGGGCGCTCAAGGCCGTCATCCCCGGGGGCCTGTCCACCCCCGTGCTCAGGCCAGAGAAAACGGACTGCGCCATGGACTTCATAACCATGACGGAGCCGGAATGCCGGAGCATGCTCGGCTCCGGGGCCGTCATCGTGTTTGACGAAACAGCGTGCATGGTAAGCACCGCGTACAGAATCGCCCGGTTTTTCGAGCACGAGTCCTGCGGAAAATGCACCCCCTGCAGGGAAGGCGCCGGCTGGCTCAGGGCCATACTTGGCCGCGTCGAGAACGGGAAGGGAAAAGAAGACGACATGGCGCTACTTAAGGACATAGCAGGCAACATGGCGGGCAAGTGCTTCTGCGCACTGGGGGAAAGCGCCGCCATGTCGGCGGTGAACTTCATGGAAAACTTCCGAGGCGAGTTCGACGCGCACATACGGGAAAAACAGTGCGTCGTCGTCGGGCCGGCTTCCGCGTAATGATAACGGTAACGATTAACGACAGGAAGATAACCCTGAAAGAACCGGCCACCGTGCTTGAGGCCGCGAAGATGCACGGCATCGAAATACCCCATTTTTGCGACCACGAGCTGCTCGAGAAATTCGGCGGCTGCAGGATGTGCCTCGTCGAGGTGGAAAAGGTCCCCAAGCTACAGCCCTCCTGCATCCTCACGGCCACGGACGGAATGGTGGTAAGGACCGAATCCCCTGAAATAGCCCGCGCCAGGAAAGCCATGCTTGAATTCCTGCTCATTAACCACCCACTTGAGTGTCCCCGCTGCGACAAGGCCGGGGAATGCGCCCTGCAGGACTACACCCTCATCTATGGGTCGGCGGCGGGCAGGTTTGAGGAAAAAAAATTCAAGGAGCCGGAAAGTGTCGAGGACCCTCTAATCGTGCGGAACATGGAGCGGTGCATCATGTGCACCCGGTGCGTAAGGATGTGCGAAGGGGTGCAGGGGGCATCCGCCATCTCCGTAGTGGGCAGGGGGAAACACAGTTTCATCGAGCCGTTCTCAGGAGGTGGATTTGACTGCGACTACTGCGGGGGCTGCGTAATGGTCTGCCCTGTTGGCTCCCTGATGTCGCGGCTCCACAGGTACCATTACAGGCCGTGGGAGACCGAAAGGGAAGTAAAGACCATCTGCCCCTACTGCGGGGTGGGCTGTACGGTGCTCGTGCAGGTACGTCAAGAGAGCATCCAGCGTGTCACCACGCCGGGATTCGGCAGGGGCGTAAACCAAGGCATTCTCTGCGTACGGGGGTTTTTCGGCTATGAATTCACCGGCAGCAGGGAGCGGCTTACCACGCCGTTGATAAGAAAAGGCGGGAGACTAAAGCCCGCCACATGGGACAGGGCACTGGGGCTGGTGGCCGAAAGGTTCATGGACATAAAAAGAAAATACGGCGGCGGCGCAATCGCAGGCATTGCCTCGGCCCGGTGCACGAACGAGGAAAACTACCTCTTCCAGAAGCTCATGCGTACGGCTTTTAACACCAATAACATAGACTCCATCGCCAGGCTGGGCGTTGCGGGCGCAAGGGCGTTCCTCGACGGGCTGCTCGGCGGAGGCTCGACGGCCAACCCCATATCCGGCATAGCCGCCTCCGGGGCCGTCCTCGTCACAGGGGGCGACCCAACGCACATAAACCCGGTGCTCGGCGTAAGGGTCAGAAACGCCTTCAGGGCAGGCGCCAGGGTCGTCACCCTGGGCTATACCCCGGGGCTTGGGATGCACCGGAGCACCGCCGTCACCCCCCTTCCCCGCACCGAAGGCATAGCCCTGGCGGGGCTGCTGGCCGCAGTGCTTAAGAAGAGGGGACTTCCAGGCGAAAACCCGGAACTGGAATCGACCATAAGCTCGATAAAGCTGCCATCCGCCTCCGAGCTTGAACAGGTCTGCGGCATAAACGACATTCAACGCGCCGCGGAGGAACTTGCATGCTCTCCACCCGTCTCCATCGTGGCCGGAAGCGAGCTTTTCGCCCGGCCGGACGGGGGGAGGAACCTGCTCGTCCTTGCCGCCCTCTCTTATGTCCTTGGGGCGAAGTTTTTTCTCATGTCCGAGAAACCCAATGAAAACGGCCTCATGGACATGGGGTGCGTACCCGACATGCTCCCCGGAGAGCTTCCTGTGAGAATCTCACGTTACCGCAGACAGTTCGAGGAGGCATGGGGAGTCCCGGTATCCATGAACCCCGGGAAGACTTTGATGGAGTTCATGGAGGGGGCGGGCAAGGGGTATATAAAGGCCATGTACGTGATGGGGGAAAACCCGGCCTTTAACCTCCCGGTCTCCGGCCTTGCAAAAGATGCCCTCGGGGGTCTTGAGTTCCTCGTGGTGCAGGACATTTTTATGAGCGAGACAGCGGAGCTTGCCCACGTGGTTCTTCCGGCCATGTGCTGGCCCGAAAAAGACGGCACATATACAAACCTCGAAAGGAGGACGCAGACGCTCAAGCGGGCCGTGAAGGGCAAAGGGATGGAGGACTGGAAAATCCTCGCTGAAGTCGGGAGGCGCGCGGGATTAGACATGCCCTACGGCTCCGCGGAGGACATCATGGCCGAAATCGCCAGGGTATCCCCCCTCCACCGTGGTCTTACCTATGACGAAATCGAGGCGGGCGCAGGGATATGGCCGCATAAGGCAACACCCGCCGAAGATGAGCGCGAAGCCCCGGACGTGGCGGGCCTATGTGAAAAAGCCCCGATGCCGGAGCACGATAAAATCCATCTGCTCCACGATAAACCACTTTACCTGTCGGGGACTTTGAGCAGGCGCTCCCCCGCCCTCAACAGCATTTATCCTGCGCCCACGGCCAAGGTCAGCGAGGCCACGGCGGCGGAATACTCTCTGGGCGAAGGCGACACGGTGGAGGTGTCCTCAAGCAGGGGAAAGCTCGCTCTGCCTTTAGAAATAGAAAAGGGCATGCCCGACAGGGCGGTCTTGCTGACGAATAATTTCGACGGGGCTGGAATTATGAGCCTTTTGGGGTATAATATAGAGCCTTTGACCAGGGCCCCTGTGTTAATATCCGTAAACGCTGACATACAAAAGGTGGGCGCATGAAAGACATCGAAGTTTTTGAGTTCCTCTTTCCCGCGGGCACGTTCGACCTGCTGATAGACATAGCCCTCATACTTGTTAAAATCGCGGTGGTAGTCGCGGTGGTAATGGCCCATGTGGCCTATGCCACTTATTTCGAGCGCAAGACAATAGGCCACATGCAGGTGAGGCTCGGCCCCATGAGGGTGGGCTGGCACGGGCTGCTCCAGCCCATCGCGGACTTCGTAAAACTGTTCTTCAAGGAAGACATCATACCCCGTGACGCGGACAAGCCCGTGTTTTACGTTGCGCCCGTCATATCGCTCTTTGCCACCATGTCCTCTCTTGCCGTGCTCCCCTTCTTCGAAGGGTTCGCCATAGCCGATATAAACATAAGTCTCCTTTTCATACTGGCTCTGTCCTCCCTCGGGGCCTATGGACTGGTGATGGCCGGGTGGTCCTCCAACTCCAAGTACTCCTTTCTCGGTGGGCTGAGGTCCGCGGCCCAGGTGATAAGCTATGAGATAGCCATGGGCCTGAGCCTGGTGGGGGTTATGATAATGGCCGGCTCCCTGAACCTGAGCGACATCGTAAGGGCGCAGGCCGCCTACCCCACCAAGGTGTTTATACTCCCGCAGATACTCGGGTTCGTGGTCTTCTTCATAGCCATGTTCGCGGAGACCAACCGCACCCCCTTCGACCTGCCGGAGGCCGAGAGCGAGCTTGTGGCCGGCTACTTTACCGAGTACAGCGGCGTGAGGTTCGCCCTGTTCTTTGCCGCCGAGTACATAGGGATGATAATCCTCTCCATCGTCGCCTCCATATGTTTCCTGGGTGGCTGGTGGGGGCCGTTCAGCGATTCCATCCCCGTACTGCAACCCTTCTACCTTGCCGTGAAGGTATATTTGTTCATGTTCATGTTTTACTGGGTAAGGGCCACGGTGCCGCGATACCGCTACGACCAGCTCATGAGCCTGGGCTGGAAGCTCCTGATACCCCTGGCCCTCGTAAACATCGTGATAACGTCCACCATAAAGATACTGGCGTAAGGAGAGCGCGGTGAAATTCAACCAGATAGTAAAGACCATTTTCCTTGTGGAGATACTGAAGGGCATGGCCCTTACCTTCAAATCCATGCTCTCCAAGGCGGTGACCCGGCAGTACCCGGAGGAAAAACACCCGGCCATGCCGGGCTTTCGCGGACTCCATGCCCTGGTGCGGGAAGCCGACGGCAGGGAAAGGTGCATCGCATGCGGCCTCTGCGCGGCCATCTGCCCCTCGCAGTGCATCTCTATCCACACCGCCGAGGAGGAAGGCCGCAAGGTGGCCGAGCGCTACGAGGTCGAAGTGCTGCGGTGCACGTTCTGCGCCTTCTGCGTCGAGGCCTGCCCGGTGGGGGCCGTGGTGCTCACCGAGCACTACGAGTACTCGGACTACACCCGCGAGGCCTTCTGGATGACCAAGGAAAAACTCCTCGAAAACTGGGACAGGCACATGGCGGGCGAAAAAGGAAAGGAATACCTGAAGAAATTCTGGTTCCCGAAATCGGAAGCCTTTAAAGCGTACGAGGGGCAGGCGGTGTTCCGCCCCACGGCGCAGGTCAAGGAGTAAGGCGATGCTGCCACAACTGTTTTTTTATTACCACGCGGCCGTAATAACGGTGTTTTCCCTGCTTGTCGTAACCAGGCGCAACCCGGTGCACAGCGTGCTTTTCATGCTCGTGCTTTTTTTCCACATCGCGAGCCTCTACCTGTTCCTTAACGCCGAGTTCCTCGCCGCCATACAGGTGATAGTATACGCAGGGGCCATACTTGTGCTCTTCCTGTTCGTGGTGCTCCTCCTGAACCTCCGTGAAGAGGTCTTGACGATCAGGTATGTAACCACCTGGCCCACGGGGATTGTAATTGCCGTCTCGATCTTCGCAACGATAGCCGTCTCGGTATACGGCATGAAGACAGGCCCCCTCGGCCATTACGACACCGAGTTCATAGCTTCGGCAACCCACACAAAAGCGATAGGTGAAGTGCTTTACACGCACTATATCTTTCCATTCGAGGTGGCCTCGGTGATACTCCTGGTGGCGATAGTGGGCGCCATAACGCTTGCTAAAAAACGACTTATTACATGAGGTGATTACATGGTTCCCTTGCAATGGTACTTGTGGCTTTCCGCGGCGGTGTTTTCGATAGGGGTCTTCGGGTTCCTTGCCAGGCGGAACATTATCATCATGTTCATGTCCATAGAGCTCATGCTTAACGCGGTAAACATCAGCCTCGTCTCCTTCAGCCATTACATGCAGGACATGAGGGGACAGATACTCAGTTTCTTCGTTATCACGGTCGCCGCAGCCGAGGCGGCCATCGGGCTTGCGATAATCATCGCCTTTTTCAGGAACAAGGAAACCGCTTACGTCGACGAGATGACCGAGACGAAAGGATAGCCGAATGGAAACCTACCAGTTAATACCTTTCTTGCCGCTGGCCGCCTTTGTTATCAATATCCTTTTCGGCAAGCGCTACATAAGGGACAAGGCCCACTGGGTCGCGGTCGCCGGAGTGGCGGCCTCGTGGGTGATAGCCGTCATGACCCTGGCGGACGTGCTGGGCGGCGAGGTACATAACCAGGACCTCTACTCCTGGATTGTCTCCGGCGGGTTCAGGGCCTCGGTGGGCTTCCTTGTCGACCCGCTTACGGCAGTCATGCTCATCGTGGTGACCACGGTGAGCACGCTCGTTCATATCTATTCCATCGGCTACATGCACGGCGACGAGGGGTATTACAGGTTCTTCTCCTACCTGAGCCTGTTTACGTTTTCCATGCTCATGCTCGTCATGGCCAATAACTTCCTGCAACTCTACTTCGGCTGGGAGGCCGTGGGCCTCTGCTCGTACTTCCTAATCGGTTTCTGGTACAAGAAAAAGTCGGCCTCCGACGCGGGAAAGAAGGCCTTTATCGTAAACAGGTTCGGCGATTTCGGCTTCGGACTGGGCGTTATACTGATATTCCTCACCCTGGGCTCGGTGCATTACGCCGACGTCTTCGGCACGGTGGGCGGCATAGCGGATACGAGCATCAACGTCCTGGGCTACCAGGTAAACACGGTTACGCTCATTGCGCTCCTGCTGTTCTGCGGCGCGGTGGGCAAGTCCGCGCAGATACCGCTCCACGTATGGCTGCCCGACGCCATGGAGGGCCCCACCCCGGTCAGCGCCCTCATCCACGCCGCCACCATGGTCACGGCGGGCGTGTTCATGGTCGCACGGTGCTCCCCCATCTTCAACCTCTCGCCCACCGCCATGGCGGTCGTCGCGGTAACCGGGGCGGTCACCGCGCTTTTTGCGGCCACAATCGCCCTCGTACAGAACGACATAAAGCGCATTATCGCCTACTCGACCGTCAGCCAGCTGGGCTACATGTTCCTGGCCTGCGGCGTGGGGGCCTACGGGGCCGGCATATTCCACCTCTATACACACGCGTTCTTCAAGGCCCTCCTCTTCCTCGGCGCCGGAAGCGTCATGCACGCCATGTCGGGGGAACTGGACATACAGAAGATGGGCGGGCTCAAAAAGCACTTGCCAGTCACCTACTGGACTTTCCTCGTCGCCTCCCTGAGCATCGCCGGAATACCGGGGCTTGCCGGTTTCTTCAGCAAGGACGAGATACTCTGGACGGCTTATGCCTCCGGGCCGCTGGGCAAGTTCGTATGGCTGCTGGGCGCCGTTACCGCCCTTCTTACGGCGTTTTACTCATTCAGGATAATCTATCTCGCCTTCCACGGCGAGTTCCGCGGCACCCCTGAGCAGGCGCGCCATCTGCACGAGTCGCCCAAGTCCATGACCATACCGCTTGCCGTCCTTGCCGTGGGCGCCGTGGCGGCAGGCTGGGTGGGTATACCCCACGCCCTCAAGGGCCATAACCGTATTGCGGAATTCATGGCCCCTGTACTCGGACACCCCGAGACGCACGGCGGCCTTGCCGAGGAATATGCCGTAATGGGCATATCCGTTTTGATCGCCTTTGCGGGATTGTTCCTGGCCAGGTATTTCTACCTTGTTCGGAAAGACATCCCCGTGGCCCTCAGCCGGCGTTTCTCACTGCCCTACAGGGTGCTCTGGAACAAGTACTACATAGACGAAATCTACGATTTTCTTATCATAAGGCCGACCATGTGGGTGGCCAGAAGCGTCATCGTCGGAATAACGGACGGAAAGATTATAGAGGGCGTGGTAAACGGCCTTCCGAGGACTATCGGGCGCACGGGCCAGGCGCTCCGGAAGGTGCAGAACGGCCTTGTGCACAACTACGCCGCCATCATGGGCCTGGGGTTCCTGGCCGTGCTGGCCATAGCGTTCATGTGGTAGCGATAAACCTCTAAACAGGGAGTGGAACGAAGACATGGAATTTGTTAGAGACCACATATTAAGCCTGGTGATATTCGTGCCCGTGGCGGGCGCCCTGTTAATGCTCCTTATAGACAGGGCCAACGGGTCGTTAATTAAATGGTTCGCGCTCCTCGTAAGCCTTGCGACTTTCGCCCTGTCCGTCCCGCTCTTTACCTGGTTCGACAAGAGCACCCATGCCATGCAGTTTACGGAAAGCGTCCCATGGATAGAGGCATGGCATATCAATTACTCCCTGGGCCTCGACGGCATCAGCGTGCTCTTCGTCCTTCTCTCCACGCTGATTACCATAACCTGTGTCCTGGTCTCGTGGAACTCCATAAAAAACCGCGTTAAGGAGTTTTTCGTCTCCCTGCTCCTTATCGAGGGAGCGATGATAGGCGTGTTCTGCTCCCTGGACTTCTTCCTGTTCTATATCTTCTGGGAGGCCATGCTCATTCCGATGTTCCTGATAATCGGCGTGTGGGGCGGGCCAAACAGGATATACGCGGCCATAAAGTTCTTCCTCTTTACCCTTATCGGCAGCCTCCTTATGCTCGTGGGCATCATTGTGCTTTACCTCAAAAGCGGCACGTTCGACATCCTCGAACTCTCCTCCATGAACTACCCCTTCAGGATGCAGCTCTGGCTCTTCTGGGCTTTCTTCGCCGCCTTTGCCGTCAAGGTGCCCATGTTCCCGGTACACACCTGGCTACCCGACGCCCATACCGAAGCCCCCACGGCCGGGAGCGTCATACTCGCCGCGATACTTATCAAGATGGGGGCGTATGGGTTTCTGAGGTTTTCGTTGCCTATCCTCCCGGAAGCCTCGGTGGCCATGACCCCTGTAATGCTCACGCTTTCGGTCATCGCCATCATTTACGGCGGCGTGGTCTGCTTCGCCCAGACGGACCTGAAGCGCCTTATCGCCTATAGCTCGGTAAGCCACATGGGGTTTGTGACCCTCGGCATCTTCGCCCTGAACGTCCAGGGCCTTGAGGGCGGGATACTTCAGATGATAAACCACGGCGTAATCACCGGCGCCCTCTTTCTCGCCGTGGGGATGATATACGACCAGACCCACACCAGGGAGATAAAGGACTACGGCGGCGTGGCCACGGTGCTTCCGGTATACGCGGCGTTCTTTATGGTCTTTACGCTTGCCTCCATCGGGCTTCCGGGCATGAACGGCTTCATCGGCGAGTTCCTGATAATCCTCGGGGGCTTCGCCGCCAAGAAAATCGCCGGGGTACTGGCCGCCACGGGCATCATCATAGGCGCGGGTTACATGCTCTGGCTTTACCAGCGGATGTTCTTTGTAAAGGTAAGCCCCAAGGTGGAAGGGCTCAAGGACGTCAATTTCAGGGAAATCGTCACCCTCCTTCCGATGGTCGCGCTCATCTTCTGGATAGGCGTCTACCCCAACGCCTTCCTCGGCTTCATGCACGCTTCCGTGCAGAACCTTCTGGAGAGGGTAAGCATGGGGGGAGCCGCGCCCGATATGTCGCTTGCCGGCCTGTTCATGGACTTCATCAGGTAGCGCCTTTTTCTCGACTGACAAGGCGGCAACGAGCAAAGGGACATCGCGTTCAAACGCCTCGGGTCCTACCCCAGCAACTGGCGCGGGGAGGAAAACGCCTTCCAGGCCGGCCCTCGCTTACGGCTTCGACAGTGATTACCCCGGAGACCGCATGGACGCCCTGAACATCGAGCACGGTTAAATCCCCTGACAAATGGTGGAGGTCAACACATGCCTTCCCGTCGCCGTGCCCGTCCGTTGCGTTGTTTTGTGCATGGAATGCTTATTATAATAATACCGCACGGATTTTTCCGGGTTTTTTCGCCCTCCGTGCCGGCAATAAAAGGCTGAAAGGACGGGAATGGACGAAGAAGCAAGAAGGACAAGGGCCAAAAGGTTAATCATGGGAGGCGCGGTGTTCGGCGCTGTGCTGACCTTTATTATCTCGATACTCATGGACTATCTCTACTCCGACGCCCTTCAGGGCACATGGAGGGACGCCATCGTCAACGACCTCCACAACCTGTTCAACGTCTCGCTCTCGCCGGACAGCCCTGTTGTATACGTTCTGTTCGGCCTCGTCCTGCTCTTTCTGTCCTCCATAGGGGCGGCAATCGGCATCGTATTCGTCTTCATTATAGGAAGGTTCCTCGCTTTTCTGGGTTCATGACAAACAAGACCGCCATACTGCTTTTGATATTCCTTTTATGCGCCATAGGGGCCACGACCGGGTACAGGTACTATCAATACGTCAATGAAGACCCGGCCTTCTGCTCCCTCTGCCATGTGACTGAAGAGGGGTACCGCTCCTGGGAAAAGAGCGAGCATTACCGCATAATTTGCCAGGAATGCCACAGGCTGAGCGTACTGGAGGGCAACAAGCTCCTCATGTCCTATTACGTAAAGGGAGGCAAAGACATCAAGCAGGAGCACGGGAGGAAAATACCGTGGCAGGCGTGTCAGGAGTGCCACAGCCGCGAGGCTGCACAGGGCTCTATAACGTTCAGGGACTCCTACGGCCATGCCAGGCACGTGTTCATGCAGGGCATCGGGTGCGAAAGATGCCATGCCGGAAGCCTCCACACGTTCACCGTGGATTCCGTTAACTGCCGCGCATGCCACGTGGACAAGCTCGTGCACGGCATGGGGACGGCGGGCCTTTACTGCCTGAACTGCCACAGTTTCGCCGAAGCAGAGTTCAAGATGACCTCGTCCGAACGGTGCTACAACTGTCACGCCGGCATACCCCGAAGCGGCGTAATGTCGAGGATCGAGTGCCACGAATGCCACCACCCGCACGAGACATTGACCATGGAGAGCAAGGACTGCCTCGGCACCTGCCACAGCAGCGAGACAAAGGTGGGGCAGCATAAAATCCACATCGAGCAGGCCTCCCTGCAATGCACCGACTGCCACAAACCGCACTCCTGGGCCGTGGAAAAGAGCAACGCCAGGGGCCTGTGCGACAGGTGCCACCCCCTGAAGGACCCCATGACCTTCATCTATTAGCCACCCGGTTTTTTGCACGATTGCGAACCGTTTTGCCGAACTGCAAAGCCTGGACAATGTTTTTCCCTTAAAAATCAATAGCCTGCATATGGTATGAAATGTGCTTATATTACCGCAGGATACGAGACAGGAGGCGCGAAGATGAAAGAAAAACTCTCAAACCGGTTAAGCTTCATAGGGGCGGGCACGGGCATTACGCTCTTTGCAATCTTCGGACTCCTGCCGGGCGCGTTTTTCGGCGGCGTGCTCGGTTTAAACACGGCCAATCTGCTGTTCGGGTCTCCCCTGATGCCCACTCTGATGCCCCGCGTAATTATAGCGGTAGGCATGCTCATCGGCGTCATGGTGACGGGCCTGATGTTCACGGTCGGCGGGGCTTCCCTCGGCTGGCTCGCCGGCAAGGCCACGGAAGTGCTTCTGAGGCAGGCGGGACGGCCCGTCGAGGAGGAGGTCCGCAAGCCGTGAAAACGAAGCTCCCCGCGGCGGAGGCCGCGGGGCGTCAAAATCACAACATTTGGCCGGCTTTTATGTTATCATTCCTGCGGAAGCAGGGATGATAATTTTTTATTTATCCGCATTCCGGATTACCGCTTTCGCTGGAAAGACAGGAAGACAATTCGACTAAACACATCCGCGCGGCAAAGCTGCGGGGAATGCAACCATAAAATTTGAAGAAAGGAGACCATTGGCGAGAGGAGAAATGACGTTTCGGACGGGAAAAGAAAAAGAGGCGTGCATTCAAGGGAAACCGGCAAAAACGTGCCGGCGCGCCAAAACAAAAATTGTTGCGAGGTGAACCCGATGAGATTCTTATTGTCAGCCTTCCTGGTTCTTCTGCTCGTACCTCTCTCGGCATACGCCGACGGACAGTCCAACTGCTCTGTTTGCCACAACGAGATGTCCGGGAAAGCCACCGTCGGCCAAGTCGAAGTAGACCTGAAAGTTGAACTCGGGAAGTTTCAGGAATCGGTCCACGGTTTTCTCACGTGTGCCGACTGCCATTTGAAGTTCAGCGAAGACCCCCACGTATCCCCCGGCGAAGAAGTAAGCCCGGATGTGGCCGCCCTTGCGGAGAAAATCCGGGCAAAGGCCCATGTGGACCCGGTCGCACTCGCCGCGTGCCGAAACTGCCACGGCGACATCTATGAAAGCGTTCTCGGAAGCGTCCACGGCAGGAACATCACTGATAAGGGCAACGGAGACGGCGCCCTGTGCCTGGACTGCCACGGCTCGCCGCACTACATCAATGCCGTCGCCCAGGACGCGTCCTCCCCGGCGAACAGGGAAAACGTGGTCAAGACATGCGGCGGTTGCCACGGCAGCGACGAGATACTGGACCGCTACGGGATTAACCATAACGTAATGGACAGCTATTACAATAGCTTCCACGGCAAGAAATTCACCCTCGGGCATTCAAACGCCCCCACCTGCGCGAATTGCCACGGCTATCACAATGTATTAAGGAGCGACAACCCGGGGTCCCCGATGTTCGACGGCAATAAAATAGAGACCTGCGGCACGTGCCACAAGGGGGCGAACAAGAAATTCGTCGCCGCAATCACCCACAAGGAGCCGGGGCCGATACCGCACTATTCGGAACTGTTGCTTATCGTCCTTACGTTGTCGGTATTCGCCTTTATCATCCTCCACGTTATTTTTGAGGCGTTTTCCGATATCCGCGATACTTTCTTCAGAAAGCACAAGGAGGTGGAAAATGGTGGATCTGAATAACCCCGATGCCGAGGTCCAGAGGTTCGACATCCATTTCAGGATACAGCACGTAATAATGTTCACGACGTTCCTGACCCTGTCCTTTACCGGATGGGGGCTTAAATACGCGTATATCGACCAGTCGCACTGGCTGATAAGGCTTTTCGGCGGCCCGGAAAGCGCGGGCGTCATCCACAGGGTGGCAGGCGTCACCATGCTGCTGGACTTTCTCTACCATGTCGTCTACCTGGTCTATCTCTTCGCCATCGGCAAGCTGAAGCTGCGGAAGGAAACCACGGTCATCCCGCTGCCGAAGGACGTCAAGGACGTGGTCCATAATTTCATGTACTTTCTGGGCATCTCGAAGACCAAGCCGAAATTCGGACGCTTTTCGTACGCCCAGAAATTCGATTACTGGGCGGTCTTCTGGGGCATGTTCATCATAGGGCTTTCGGGCCTGTTCCTTGCATTCCCCATATTCGCGTCCACCTTCATCCCCGAATTCACCACAGGGTGGATATGGCAGTTCATATCAATCCTGCACAGCGACGAGGCCCTGCTTGCCATCGTCTTCATACTGTTCTGGCACTTCTACAACGAGCACCTGAAGCCGGAGACGTTCCCCATGAGTTGGGTATGGCTGACGGGAAGGATTTCCGTTAAGGAGCTCAAGCACAAACACCCGCTGGATTATGAACTCAGGCTAAAGGAAAAGGATGATTAGGATATGAAGACAATTCTTTATCTCCTGATTGCCTTCCCGGTGTTTATAACCCTGGCGGGGTGCAACCTCCAGAAAACCGTGCCGGAAACGGCCGGGGCGGAGGAAACCTCTGTTGCCCGGGAAGACGGGCTTCGCTCGCTGGCCTGTTTCAAGTGCCACGATTACGAGGCATTCTCCGGGGGGTTCCCCCACGAGCTGCACATCGGCATGATGGGCATCCACTGCACGGAGTGCCACACCATGAAGGCGCACAAGGAGATTACGCTTAACAGAAGGCTCTGCAAAAACTGCCACGCCAATAAGTAAAGGGTTAATTGACGGAGGGGGGCAGGGGACGTTCAGTGCTGTCCCCCTCCGTTAATCTCCAGCTTCTTCATCTTCCTGTACAGGGTGGCGAGGTCTATGCCGAGCCCTTTTGCCGTCTCCTCCTTGTTCCAGCCATGCTGCGAGAGATTGTCGAGGATGAGTTTGCGCTCGAAATAGTTCAGCGAGTCCTTCAGGCTGGTCCCGCCTTCGGCCCGGGTCTCCTTCAATTTGTCCGGGAGGTCTCCGGCGGTTACTTTATCCGAGCCGCACAGCACCACTGACCTCTCTATGACATTGCTCAGCTCGCGTGCGTTGCCGGGCCAGTTGTAGCCCAGAAACATCTGCATGGCCTCGCCGTCGATGCCCGTCACGGACTTGTTATATCTCCCGGCGAATCTGCCGATAAAGTGCTGTACCAGCAACGGGATGTCTTCCCGCCTGTCCCTGAGCGGAGGGATGGCAATCTGGATGACGTCCAGCCTGTAGTAAAGGTCTTCCCTGAACTCCCCCTTCCGCATCTTGTCCTTTAAATCCCTGTTCGTGGCCGAAATGAACCGCGCGTCAACGGTCATTGCCTTTACGTCCCCGAGGGGCAGTACCTCCCCGGTCTCGATGACCGTCAAAAGCTTGGACTGAAGCCCCAGTGGCATATCGCCTATCTCGTCAAGAAAGAGCGTGCCCCCGTCCGCCGTTGCGATAAGCCCCGGTTTGTCCGAGGAGGCCCCGGTGAAAGCGCCTTTCCTGTAACCGAAAAGCTCGCTCTCAAGGAGGGTTTCGGGAATCGCGGAGCAGTTGATGGACATGAACGGCCCCTGCCTCCTTGGACTGTTATTGTGGATTATCTCGGCCACCAGGCTCTTGCCGGTGCCGCTTTCGCCGAGCAGCAGGATGTTGCTCTTGGTGGGGATGACCTTCTCGATGGTCCTGAACATGTCCCTTACCTGGGGCGAATTGCCGATAAACTCGTTGCCCGCGATGCGGTCGCTCAACTGGCGCCTGAGGACCACGTTTTCCATCTCAAGCGCCCTGTGCTCAAGCAGACGCTTTACGGTCAGTTTGACGTCTTCGTTGACGAAGGGCTTCACTATATAGTCGCTGGCCCCTTTCTTCATGGCTTCCACCGCGCTTTCCACGGACGCGTACGCGGTCATCAGGACCGCCACGGTGGAGGCCGACAGCGACTTTATCTTCTCGATGAGTCCTATCCCGTCCATCCCGTCCATCTTGAGGTCCGTCAGCACAAGGTCGTATTCGTTTTTGCCGAAACGCTCAAGGGCCTCCTCGCCGCTCTGCGCGGTGTCCACGGCATAGCCCTCGCGGCTGAGCAGGAACTCAAGTGCCCGGCAGATGTCCCGCTCGTCGTCCACCACCAGTATCCTGTGCTTAATGTTTTCCATGTACGGGCAACCTCACCTTGAATGTTGTGCCTCTGCCGGGCTCGCTCTCCACGGAAATGTCCCCTCCAAAGCTCTTGATTATGCCGTAGCTGACGGAAAGGCCGAGCCCGGTGCCGCGTTCCTTTGTAGTAAAAAAGGGGTCGAATACCCTGTCCAGCTGCTCTTTTTTGATGCCGTGCCCCGTGTCCTTAAAGGCAATCTCGACCTCGCCGTCCGCCCTAGAGGCGGTTATGTCGAGCCTCCCCCCGTCGGGCATGGCGTCGGCCGCGTTCATAACAAGGTTTATGAATATCTGGAGCATCTGGTTGCCGTTGACCACAATGGGGGAGACGCCGTCATTGACATTCACGCTGATTTGCACTTTTCTTGCCCCCTTGTCGTATTTTACCAGTTCGATAGTCGAATCGATAAGCTCCTTCAGGTCAAAACTCCTCGTTTCGTCGTCCCTGGTGCTGGAATAGCTGGACATCTTCTTGACGATGGACGATATGCGCTCTATGTGCTTTGATATGGTCTCAAGCGCCCCTTTCGTGAACTCGTCGAATTCCATGTCCCTCAAAATCTGCACATATGACGAAATCGACGTAAGGGGGTTGCCTATCTCGTGGGCCACGCCAGCGGATAGCCTTGAGAGAGCGGCGAGCTTTTCCGACTGTATCAGCTTCTCCTCGGCGGACTTCAGTTCCGTAACGTCCTGCATGAGGAGCAGGAGCTGGAAATCGCCCCCGGGCGCGTGCAGGGGAGACAGGGCCATCTGGAAATGCCCCTTTTTATTGCCCAGGTCGAGTTCGGCCACGTTCTGTATCAGATTGTTGTCCATTATGGCGGCCCACACGTCGCTGGTCAGATTAAAATCCCTGCAGAACCTGTCCAGGGTGAAGTCTTCCAGATACTCGCCGGAGAGCCATTCGTGCATCACCTTGTTCATCCAGGCGCATTTTCCGGCCTCGTCGAAAATGCAGATGCCCGCCTCTATGGAGCCGATTACCGCGTCGAGTTTCTCCTTTTCGCTCTTGAGTTCCTTTGTCCTTTCGTTTACGATGTCCTCGAGCTGGCGGGCGTATTCCCTTATCTTGTCCGCATAGCTCGCCCTCGTCTCGGCCTCCACCCTCTCCCTGTTTATGACGATTATGATAAACGCCCCCACCACCGTGGAGATGACTATGGTCAGGACCAGCATGGACTGGAGCTTCATGCTGTTGGTTATACTCGCCGTGACCTCGGAATAAGGAATCGAGACGCAGACAATCCAGTCCACCGGTTTAACCCTTGAAAACGCTATCAGCTTGTCCTCTCCGTGTGGGTCTATGTAGGAGCTGAAGCCAACGTCATAAGAGGCGAGTATCTGTATTTCGGTATTGAAAGACGTGTGGCATTCGTAGCAGGTCTCGTCGTCGCTGAAGATGTTTTTCCCTATCATGTCGGACCTCATGGGGTGATAAACGAGCGTGCCCTGGCTGTCCATAATCCAGGCATACCCGCGCTCGCCGGAACGTACCGGCGCGATATATTTTTCATTGAGGTCCTCGACGTCGATAAAGAGAAGCACCAGGCCCGTCTTTTTCCCGTTCATTTTTAACGGGGCCGAGATTTTGATTTTTCCCGGCTCCTCGAAGCTCTCGTAAAGATAGGCCCTTCTGTCATCAAGCACCAGCGAGGCATCGAAAATCATCAGGTCCTCGTCTCCCGGCGAATACCCATTTATGGTAGAAAAGAAAACCCCGGCGTCGGCATCCAGAAGGATGACGTCGATATGCACATCCTCCTTAAGCTCGGCAAGGGCGAAATTAACGAACTCCTCCATCCCTTCCCGCTTCATCCCGCGCAGGGAAAGAAGGCCGGCGAAAGAAACGGCCTCCTCCTCGAAATGCTCCAGCGCGTCATGAATTGAATTGGCCACGGTCTTTGCGATGATAAGCTGCTGCTCGTTTATCTGGGCGGCCATCTCGGATTCGTAGCTCCGGTGGAAAAAAAAGTTGAGCGTAATGATGACGCTGATGATGATCAGGAGGAAAGCTATGAGCGTTATTTTGAACTTCATGGCGGAAAAGTCCGGGTCATCGACCGCTCACACCGCATTCATGGATAAGGATTTGGAAAGGCAAACCAGCATAAAAGAATTATTACTCAGAGCATAAAACAGTTTACACCCCCCCTTTAGCAAAGGGGGGCGAGGGGGGATTTGAATATTCGGAAAAATCCCCCTCATTCCCCCTTTTCCAAAGGGGGAAGCCGGATCGATTCGTTCCGGGCTGATGTTCGTCATGTAATCTATTTTATGCTCCCCTTAATATGCACGCTCTCGCGGCTCTCTGAAAAGGGCCTTTTGACTGTGCTAACCTCCATACTCTACAATACCTCTTATATTTTAATTCTAACATAATCGGCCCTTCCCAAAAGCGAGCGGGCGATTGTGAGTTGTTTTTCATACAGGCTTGCTCTTACCCGCTCTCGGCTCGTAAGCGTTATCCCGGATATTGCACGAGTCCGGTTTGCCGCGGACGCAAAGCGCGCGGGACGCGAAGGGCGACAGTGTCCCCCGACGCTATCAATACCGCGAGTGTCACGCAACGCGGCGGATGCGGAAATTCGCGGGGATCCGTGACCCCCGGGCTCGCCCGAAGCTGTCAAGGCGGGGTTGGAAAACCCCGCCTATGCATTGTATGTCATTCCGGGCTTGACCCGGAATCCGGGGGTATAAAACGTCCCTTAAAATAAAAAATGCTTATCCGGTTGATTCGGCAATCTCTTAAATTGTCACCCTGAACTTGATTCAGGGTCTTGGATGCTGAAATAAATTCAGCATGACAAAGATAGAATATTCTTCGGAACATTTTGTATTTTCAAGATATAACATCCACCCTCCCGATAGGCGGGACTTTCCAGTCCCGCCGGGGGCCGGTTCTCCGGCGGGACTGGAAAACCCCGCCTATGCCTGTGATTGTTTTCATATCTTTTGTTCTCTTTTTCCCTAATGCTCATGCACTGAACGGGTTATGGAGCGCAGGGGCTTCGAGGTGCTGCTCTCGCCTGCTCCGGAAAAAGATGGAGGACTCCAGGGAAAATAAGCAGCGAGGGCATACCCGCCCGGCGGCAAGGGCCGCGCAAGTACGTTAGAAAAACAGGAAACCCAATTAAATCAACCGTTAAATGGTGGAGGCGGCGGGAATCGAACCCGCGTCCGAAAGCACTACACCCAGGCATCTACATGCTTAGCCAGCCTATTTAAGTCTCGGAAAGCGGCATGCCGGCCGGCAGGCCCTCCGCTTTCCCATCTCCCTTAATCTTACGGCCCGGCCGGAAGAAACTCCGGGTCGCCAGTCCGCTGATCGACGCTTGAACCGTGCCGCGGACCAACAACGGCCAAGCGCGCGGCTTTGGTTAAGCCGCGAGTGCCAGTTCTTGGTTGGCTTTTGTGTTTTGTTCCATCTTTTTACGTGGTGATGGAGCCACGGCATGCCACCTGAGCCTCGTAACCCCCGTCGAAGCCTGTCGCCCCCTCAAAAAGTCAACGGTTGCCGTCCTTCAAGGCCCTTGCTATCTCTTTTCTGGCCTCTTTCTCCTTTATCGCTTCCCGCTTTTCAAAGACCCTCTTGCCCTTGGCAAGCCCTATCTCCACCTTCGCGTAAGGCCCCTTCAGGTATATCCCGAGCGGTATCAGGCTGTAGCCCTTCTGCTGCACGCGGCCGGCAAGCCTGTCTATCTCCCTGTGGTGCAGGAGGAGCTTCCGCGTCCTCAAGGGTTCGTGGTTCGCGATGTTCCCGTGGCTGTAAGGGCTTATGTGGGTTCCCACCAGGAAGGCCTCGCCGTCCTTTATGGACACGTAGCTGTCCTTCAGATTCGCCCTCCCGGCCCTTAAGGACTTTATCTCGGTGCCTAAAAGAACAATACCGGCTTCAAGCGTATCCTCGATATGGTAGTCGTAGTACGCCTTCCGGTTCCGAACCAGTACTTTCATCTATTATTTTATCATATTCCAACGAAACGCGCCCCTGTCTGACCCGGATATTGCACGAGTCTGGTTTGCCGCAGACGCAAGGCGCGGGACGCGAAGGGGGACAGCGTCCCCCGACACTATCAATACCGCGAGCGTCACGCAACGCGGCGGATGTGGAAATTCGCGGGGGTCCGTGACCCCCAGACTCGCCCGAAGGGTGAGCACAGCCGGAAATTCCATGAGCTTTTTCCAGGGTACAAAACGTACCTTACAATAAGAATAGAATATTCTTCGGTATACTTTGTATTTTCATACCTTTTGTTCTCTTTTTCCCTAATGCTCATGCAATGTCTGGGCTAACGAGCTATGTTTCATGCCCGTGGCCGGTTTAAAAAAGATGCGGGACTCATTCAGTTAATATGTCCGTAACCACAGCCGAACATCGGGCTCGCGGCCATCCCGGGGGCTTCACTTGAGCACTGCTCCCTCTTGCAAGACGCCGCGGGTTCACATGAGTCCCGAACCCGTTCAATCCTCTGTCATGGCCGCGCGGTAGCCCTCGACCACCACAAGGATTACTACAACGGTGAAGCCGGCGGCGAGCGCGGGGAGGTTCACAAGACGAAAGAAGGCGAGCAGGACTATTATGGTGGAGACGGCAAGGAGCCTGAAGATGCCCAGGAGCAGGAGCTTCATGGCGGGCTTGTGGATGCCGAGGAGGTTCTCGATCCCTTTTGACAGCCCCCTGAAATTCAAAAGGGCGAGCACTCCGCCCGCGAGGATGCTCAAGGGGACCTTGCGGGGCTCGATAAAAGCGGAAAGCAGGGAGAGGGGGACCAATATGAGGAGGGCCCTGTTATGAAGCCTTTTTATCACCGTTTCCGTCGCTTTCCCTCGCCATCCTGAACAGGTCCCTGAAACCGGCCACGAGGCCCAGAACAAGGAATATAATCGTAAGCCAGGGGAAGGTGCCGAAGAGTTTATCGAGATACCTCCCGATAAAAAACCCCACGAACGTGGCCACCACGAGTTGGATGCCCACCATGCTCGCCCTCATGAGATGCCTTACCAATGACCTGTCCTCGCCCATAGGTAATTATACCTGTCAAAGGCAGAAGGGGGCAACGAGTGAAAGATGCTGATTAAGAAAATCCAACCCTATCCGCAATCAAACAGGGTTTAAAACCAGCTGAACAGGCCGCTTCCCTCAATGGGCCTCTTCTTCCGTTTCTTCTATTACCGGTATGAAGAGATTGGTCAGCCAGAGCACCACGAAGGGGAATGCCAATATGGTAATCAGGCCGAAAAGCCCCTCTTTGTAAGTCTCAAGGTCATAGGGGATTATGGGCATCTGGTAGTGCATGAACCCGGCAAACGTCAGTGAGAAGGACTGCCCGCCGATGACCACGTTCCAGCGCATCATGAAAACGCCCATGAGCACCAGAAGCAGGGCAGCCGCGGTCCTGCGGATGGTAAGCCCCGGCAGGAGGAGCATGACGAACGGCAGGAGGTTGCCAAGCCCGTACTGGAGTACGAATATCTTGAAGAAGTCCATTTCATAGATGACCGACCTCAGTATGTCCCAGCTCTTGACGGCCGTGTAGCCGCGGAAGACGAGGTCCAGGAGCTCCAGGCTGATGGCGGCCACCATGAAGCCGATGAGGTACCTGGCCGTCATCTTAACGGTCTCAATCTCCACGCCCCGTATCTCCTGCAGGGGCATCCAGGGCTTCCTCGCCCTCATGGCCTTGAGTTTACGGTACTCCATTATGACGATATAGGTGAGCATACATAGCGCTATGCCCGATACTATGGCGGACATGATGAAGATCACCGGCATCAGCGGCGTCATCCAGAGGGCGTTGGCCTTGACCGAGCCGAATATGAACCCCGCGTAACCGTGGAGGAAACAGGCAACAGGGACACCCACTCCGGCAAGGACCTTCGTCATCTTGTGGTCCGTCTGGAGAGAGGGCTCGCTTAAGTCCACGGCCCCGAGGCTCAAAACGCGGAGCACCAGCCCCCTGAGCCGGACAAGAGCGCTTTCCGCCCCCCTGAGCCTCGCCCCTTCCTCCACGAAGTATTTTCTGTTTACGAACCATATCTCCGAGGCCACTATGGCCGAGTAGGAGAAAAACACTATGCCGAAGGCCGCGATGGCCGAGGTGAAATGCGGCGTGAAGAACACGAATATCCCCCGCATGGGCTGAAGGAGATGGAACATAAGCGGCATGGGCGCGGCAAGCAGGAGCGCGAAGGAAAACAACAGCGAGAACCTGGCCATGTCCTTGAGCTCCTCCCTGCCGAAGACGTGGTAGAGAGAGGAAAGCACGAACGCCCCCGCCACCAGGCCGGTCATGAACGGGTAGAGCACAATCTGGATGCTCCAGTAGATGTACTCGTTGGGGTATACGAAAAGTTCCTTCAGCGTCCAGAGCTCACCGTGTACTTCCATATCTCACCTTATGATGCTGTCCATGCCTATGTAGTAGGCCATGGGTTTTGTGCCATACTCTTCCTTGAGCACGCCCACCCGCTCGGTCTTGATGATTTTCGTTACCGGGTCCTTCGGGTCACTGATATTGCCGATTCGCCGCGCTCCGAAGGGGCAGGCATCCACGCACGCGGCGTTCATCCCCTTTGTTATCCTGTGGTAGCACCAGTTGCACTTCTCGGCCACCCTGTACCTGGGGTGGAAGAAGCGCACTCCGTAGGGGCAGGCCATTATGCAGTAGCCGCAACCGATGCACCACGTCCTGTCCACCAGCACCACGCCGTCGGCGGTCCGGTAAGTGGCCCCCACGGGGCAGACCTGTACGCACGGCGGCTTGTCGCACTGGTTACAGAGCTTGGGCACGAAAAACGCCTTGGATATTTCGCTTTTGGGGATGACGATGCCCTCCGGCATGTCCGGGTCGGTCCGCACGACGTTTTCAACAAAGCCGTCCCTCGCCCCCATTGGGGAGTCGGCAAGCACCTCTCCGTCTTGCCTGACGATGTAGCGCTCCACCCAGGTCCTGGTCACCTTGGCGTCGTATGGGACTTCGTTTTCGAGCTTGCAGGCCCTGACGCACAGCCCGCAGCCCACGCACCTGGTGGTGTCCACGAGGAAGACCCACCTCAAGTCCTCCCTGGCTTGCGCCAGCAGCCGCTCGGCGGGCGCTGCGGAAAGCCCGGCGCCGGCCGTCGCCATGAGCGAAAGCCGTATGAAATTCCTCCTTGATAACATATGCTCTATCCGAACCCCGGTTTATGCGGGTTGTGGCACGTCACGCATTCCGTGCCGGGGTTATGCTCCCTGTCCTCTATGGGAGGGATGACGGTCCTGCCGGAAGCCTCGTAGGGCAGGTAGGCGTGGCACCTCAGGCACTGCCGTCTTGTCCTGTTTATTTCGAGTCTTGCGGGCTCCGCCGGGTGGTCGACGGCGGGGCCGTGGCAGTTTTCGCACTCGATTATGGCGTGGGGGCCCCCGGCCAGCGCGGCGTGGTTTTCGTAATGGCAGTCCTTGCAGTACTCCATTGTCCTGTATTTGACCTTGAAGTTCTTCCAGTCCTCTTCGTTGCCCTTCCTGTGCCAGCCGTACATGTAGCCGCTTTCATGCGCGCCGAAATCATCAGGAACGACAAGGACCCTGGCCAGGAAAATCATGCCTACCACGGCCAGCACCACAAACAATGGACGATACGCGTGGCTCTTCATATTTACGTCACTGTACCACCAATTCCCTTTATTTTCAACCTCTTAACATAAAAACCATATTTTTTATCAATTTACTAACGCGGTTAGTTTTATCTTCACATTGAAGCCTTGAAAAAGCTTATTTTACATGGCGGCCCCGGCATTGGGATGTGAAGTATTTCATGCTCCCGGGAGTAAAAATTAGATGTTTATATAACCCGGCCTCGCGCCCACGGTACGAAACGGCAGACCGCCGATACCCGGCCTCCGGCAACCGATGGCCGCTGATTTCGGGCATAAAAAAAGGCGGGAGAAATGCCTCCCGCCCTTTGGCTGTCGATATGGGGCCGGGTATCAGGCGCCCCCGAGGAACTCCTTGGGCGACTTGTAGCCGTGGCAGGTGGTGCAGACCTTTTTTGCTTTTGCCTCCGTAACGGTCCAGATATGGGGCTTGTGGCACTCCTTGCAGCCCATGCCCATGACATCGATGTGCATCCCGTGCTTGCCCACGTCCTTAACCCTCCTGTGGCAGTCGAAGCAGTTGCCCCACTCGGGCCGCACTTTTTCGTGGGGCTTGTGGCACTGGTAGCAGCTGAAGCGCATGGGCGCGTCCTTCTCAAGCTCTATCTTGGTGGCCTTCTCTATGGTCTCCTCGGGCGGCCGGTAATGCCTTACGTCTATGGTCTCGCCCGCGTCGAGCCATTCCCTCATCTTTTCGCCGCCGTGGCAGTACAGGCATTTGCCCCTGCCGGGCAAGAGGTCCGTGGTCCTGTCAGTATGGCAGTTAAGGCACGCGAGGCCTTCCATGCCGGCGCCGTGGACGGTCTTGTCCTCGTGGCAGTTGATGCAGAACCGGGCCTCCGGGGTGAACTGGTGCGTTATGTAGCCGTGGCACTTGGCGCATTCTATCTGCTCGGTGAAATAGTGCTTGGCGTGCATGCTCGAATCATTGACCTTGGGCGCTTCGGGGTACTTCTCCTCGGTCTCCCAGTGGCAGGACACGCACTGCTTCCAGCCCACGATTATCTTGCCGTGCCTGTCGGGTACCTTCTCGGGCCTGTGGAGCACGAAGCTCACAAGCAGGTTGTTCTGCTCGGCTATGGTCAGGTGGTGGCAGTCGTGGCAGTTGATTTCCGAGTGTTCGCTTTCCGCCCATGCGTCGAAAGCGGGCTGCATGAGGTGGCAGGCCACGCAGAACTTCGGGTTGTTCTGGGTAAAATCATAGAACTTAAACGCTATGACGCCGCCTCCTACCGTCATGACGAGCATGAGCACGGCAATTACGATTTTGCCCTTCAGGGTTAATTTTTCCTTCCACCACTCACCCATAAACTGGTTTTCCTCCCCTGTTTATCAGCCGATTTCCCTGAAGGTCTCGTAAGCGGCCCTTGCGGTCCTGCTTATGTCCGCGGAGGTATGGGCCAGAGAGATGAAGCCGGCCTCGAACTGGCTCGGCGCGAGGTTTATGCCCCGTTTGAGCATGCCGGTAAAGAACCGGGCGAACTTCGCGGTGTCGGAAAGCTTGGCGGTCTCGTAATCGACGACCTCCCTGTCGGTAAAGTACGTGCAGAACATGCTCCCGGCCCGGTAGAACTTAGTGACGGCCTTTGCCGCGCTGGAGGCGTCCAGCAGGGCCTCCTCGAGCATCGCGGCCTTCTCCAGCACGCTTTCGTAAATCCCATTCCTCGAAAGGGCCTTGATGGTCTCCATCCCGGCGGCCATGGCCAGGGGGTTTCCCGAAAGCGTGCCCGCCTGGTATACCGGCCCCTCCGGGGCCACCATGGACATTATCTCCGCCTTGCCGCCGTAAGCCCCCACGGGCATGCCCCCGCCGATGACCTTTCCAAGGCAGGTCATGTCCGGCGAAATGCCGAAATGCTCCTGGGCGCCGCCGAACGACACGCGGAAACCGGTCATCACCTCGTCGAAGATGAGGACTATGCCGTGCTTACGGGTAAGGCTCCTGAGGGTATTGAGGAACCCCGGCTTCGGGAGCACACAGCCGATGTTGCCCACCACCGGCTCGACAATGACACAGGCTATGGACTTCCATTCCTTCTCTATGGTCCTCTTGAGGGCCGCGGAATCATTAAACGGAAGCGTAATCGTGTTCTTGGCGCAGGACTTCGGCACCCCGGGGCTGTCCGGAACGCCGAAGGTGGTCGCCCCGGAGCCGGCCTTCACGAGCAGCCCGTCGGCATGGCCGTGATAGCAGCCCTCGAACTTGATTATGCTGTCTCGCCCGGTAAAGCCCCTCGCCACCCGGATGGCCGACATGGTGGCCTCTGTGCCGGAGTTCACCATACGCACCTTGTCCATGGAGGGATACGCCTTGAGGAGAATTCCCGCAAGCTCCACCTCCGAGGGGGTGGGCGCGCCGTAACTGGTGCCCTTTTCCGCCGCGGCCTTTATCGCGGCGATTACCCTGGGGTGGGCGTGGCCCAGTATCATCGGCCCCCAGGAGAGCACGTAGTCGATATAGGCGTTGCCGTCTACGTCGTATATCCTGGAGCCCCTTGCCCTCTCTATGAACAAGGGATTGCCGCCGACGGCCTTGAACGCCCTGACCGGGCTGTTCACCCCTCCGGGGATAAACTTCTGCGCCTTTGTGAAAAGCCTCCTTGACCTTCTCCATGCGGGGTTCATAATAACTGATAAAATAACATATGCGGATTTGTCATGTCAAAAAACATATTGCCTTAATGAAAAGCATATGAAACGGAATCGCCGCCCCATAAAAAACCCAAGGGGGAAAGCCTGCCGAAAAATGCGGTTTACCGCCTTCCGGTTTGTTATAATGGTGGATGCTGCAACCGGGGTAAGGGTTTTATGGAGAGGGTGGATTTTTTTATAGAGGACGTGGTGGTGACGGGAGTGGAGAGGTGATATTGAATTCCTGCGACGTGATTTGCTTCTGAAAGAAACAGTTAATAAATTTTGTTAAAATAGCATATTTCAAGTGGTAATCATCATAAATAAGGATGTGTCAAGAATGGAACCACTCCCTTTATTTCCAAAAAGGAATTCCGAGTGAGAGAGGTGGCTCGGTTTGTTTGGACAGGTGGAAGCGGTTTATAAGTGATAAGCTGC
>CBDVCR010000013.1:0-29379 GCA_965372535.1 uncultured bacterium
CTCCGCACACTCTCAGGCGCACGATTCCCGCCTGCGCGGGAATGACGGCTTTTATCTTAACTCGCAAAAGTTCCCCCATTTTTCAAAAACCAATCACGACCACTTCGCAAATCCAAGTTCTGCCTTTTCTCCGAGGGGTTATGTCCTTCGAGGTCTAATTATTGGGGGAACTCCTCGAAAGGAGGTAACGCCGGGTTTTATTTTATTCTTGATTTGCCCATTTAACTTTGCTATATTGCATGAAAAACGAAGGGGGGTGGGAAGCATTGGAGAGGGCGCAAAAATTATGGCGCCTTGATAAGAGCATACAGATAATCGAGGCGTATGCCGCCTCGGCCGCGGCAAAGGGAAACCTCGCGGCGGTGATGGAAAGCGTGTATAACAAGCTCTGCGAACTGAGACAGGACGCGGACGGCGGCAAGGCCAAGAAATAACGCCCCCCCGGCCCGGACATGGCGCGAGTCCGGGGGAGGGGCGGCCCCGAACGTCCGGCATTACATAAGCGCCCGTCGATGCATTATACCGGATATTGCACGAGTCTGGTTTGCCGCAGACACAAAGCGCGCGGGACGCGAAGGGGGACAGCGTCCCCCGGCACTATCAATACCGCGAGTGTCACGCAACGCGGCGGATGCGGAAATTCGCGGGGGTCCGTGACCCCCAGGCTCGCCCGAAGGGTGAGTACAGTCAGAAATTCCATGAGCTTTTTCCGGGGTACAAAACGCACCCTAAAATAAAAATAGAATATCCTTCGGAATACTTTTATATAACATCCACCCTCCCGATAGGCGGGACTTTCCAGTCCCGCCTATGCCCGTGATTGTTTTCATATCTTTTATTCTCTTTTTCCATAGTGCTCATGCAATGAGCGGGATTATCCCCCGCCGGGGTGCAGGGCCTCGTCCAGGGCCTGCACTATATGGAGCACTTTTTCATGCCTCCGCCCGAGCTGGAGCACGCAGCCGGGGCAGGCGGTAAGGAGGGTCTCCGCCCCGCGATACTCATTATCCCTTTCCTCCAGAAGGCCGTCGGATATCCCGCGGTGGGTAAGCGCCAGGCTCAGGCCGCAGCAGCCCGGCTCGCCCGGCTCGACGATTTCGTGCCCCATGCGCTCCACAAGCTCCCTGGGCTCCTCGCGCGCTCCAAGCCCGTAGCGCAGATGGCAGGGGTCGTGCCAGGCCACCTTGCCTTTAGGGCCGTGGGGCCGGTAGTTTTTGAATACGTCGTCGGCCTTGCGTGCGAGGAACACGGCGGCGTCCATTGCGTTTGAGACGCCCTCTCCGACGAGGGCCGGGTAGTGCTTTCCGAGGGCAAGGGTGCAGGTGGGGCAGAGGCTCAGGACGGCCTCGGCCTTGAGCCTGCCGAAGGCCGCCAGGTTTTTCCGGGCGAGGGCTTCGGCGTCCTTTTCGAGCCCAATGGCGCGAAGCGGCGCTCCGCAGCAGACCTCCCCGGCGGGGAGCACCACCTCGTAGCCCGCGCCCACGAGGAGGTGGACGAGGGACTCGCCCACGGCGGGGAAAAGGAAATTGACGCTGCAGCCGGCGAAAACCGCCACCCTCCCCCTGGCCTTCGCGGGCTTGTAAATCCTGAGCCCCCTGCGGAGCGGCTCCGGGGGAATGGACAGGTTAAAGGGCAACACGCCTTTGCGGTAAAGATACGGAAGAAGCGGCCTGAGCGTCCTGGCCGCCCCGTAGCTCATGCCCGGCCTCTTAAGGGCAATCCCCGCAAGCCGCCTGAGTAGCCTCCCTTCGCGGTAGGCGGGGGCCAGCCTCCCGCGGCCCTCGTAAACAGCCTCTGTTACCGATATCCCCAGGGGGCAGGAGGGCTCGCACATCCCACAGAGCAGACAGCTCCATATGCTTTCGTTCAGAAGCGCGGAGGGCTCAAGTTTCCCGCGCTCAAGCTCGCGAAGGAGTATCAGCCTCCCCCTGGCGGAGGCGGGCTCAGCGCGGCCCTGCCGGTAGGTGGGGCAGAGGGCCTTGCACGAGCCGCACTTGACGCAGTTTTCAAGGTCATTCAAGGCCTGCTCTTTCATGGGCGCTTGCCGCCCCGGGGGCGGAGTTTTAAAGGCGCGCCTTCAGGCGGTGGGCTTTTTTTCAGCAGCCTGTTCATGGAGCCGCTTCTCAGCCCCTCCAGATCGAGGCATACAAAGGCGTAGCCGAGGGCCTTGAGGCGTTCGATAATTTCCGCCCTCATCTTAAAGGCCCTTTCCTGCTCAACGGGCGGAAGCTCTATGCTGGCCACCTCGCCGTGATCCCGCACCCGGAGTTCCCTGAACCCGATGGAGCGGAGATATTCCTCGGCCCCGGCCACCCTCTTGAGCGCCGCCGGGGTTATCTCAAGCCCGTAGGGGAAGCGCGAGGAGAGACAGGGCGAGGCGGGCTTGTCCCACGTGGGGAGGCCGAGCGTTTTCGAGACATCCCGGATGTCGCGCTTGGTAAGCCCGGCCTCCAGGAGAGGGCTCCTTACTCCATGGGCGCGGGCGGCGCGGCTTCCGGGGCGGTGGTCGTCCCGGTCGTCGAGGTTCGTGCCGTCAAGCAAGAAGGCGAAGCCCTCCTCCCCGGCGATTGCCCGGAGTTTTCCGAACAATTCGTCCTTGCAGTAAAAGCACCTGTCCGGTGGGTTCCGGGTAAAGTTTGCGTCTTCCATCTCGTCGGTTCCGATAAAGCGGTGCTCGACGCCCGTCAGGCCCGCCATGCGCCGCGCGTCCTCAAGGTCAGGGGGCGGGGTGGTGGGCGAGACCCCGGTCACAGCAAGGGTGCGGATGCCGGAGAGTTTGAGGGCCTTGAGCAAAAGCGTGCTGTCCAGCCCGCCGGAATAAGCCAGCAGGGCGCTTTGCATGCCCTTGAGGGACTCAAGAAGGGCGTTGAATTTATCGTCCTTGCTCAGGGGCAAATTTACCTCCTCGGGCCTCCACGGGCCTGTCCTGCGCCGCCCTTGAGCAGGCGCAAAAAGGCTAAAGCCTGTTTTTTATTATACGGCCTCAGGGGCGGGTTTTAAAATTTGGGAGCAAGAGGGGGCGGCCAGGGAGGCGGGCGCAAAGGAATAAATATAAGTACAACAGATAAAAAGATTATAAAAATAAGAGTCATTATGCTTACATACAGCCCTTTCCCATGAATGATGTTTCCTAAACCTTCATGTTTGTTGAAATCAAAATCAAAAGTCATGTTATTCCCATATTCTTTTAATAAGTCTATCTTCTTAAATATTCTCTTATGAACTCCCTGTAAATTTTCTCATTCTCTGGAGAAAGAATAGCGCCACTTTGCAGGTGCCAAGAGTATGTTACCATCCCGGCTATCCCAAATCCCGCACCAGCAGCACCCCCTACTGAACCACCCATCTCACCTTTCCCCCAAAAACTTGTTGCGAAAAATGGGCATTATAAGGGGGTATTCCCTGCTCGTCTTTTTTCTTCCAAAATAAAACCCCTCCGGCGTAGCCTTTAGCCTACAGAACCTTGCTGTCCGGAGAGCTTCTGATTTATGTTTTCTTCAACATACTCTTTCATCTTTAAAAACTGCTCGTATCTTTCTCTTTGCTCCGAAGGCGCACATAAGATATAACTCTTTGAACCTTGCTTTCTTTTTAGCTTTATTAAAACAGTCCCCCATGATGGACGATATGTCATTTTTATATTCTTCAATTCGCTGATTGGATGCACATGTTCTTTTTTCCATATTTTTATAAACAGATTGCCACCATCTATTGACACCTTAATAACAGCTTTCCGAAAGTGTAAAACAATAATAACTAAACATATAAAAAGAAACGTACGAAATAAAATCTCCGGTAAATCAGATTTCCAGGGAATAAGTATAAGTCCAACAGATAAAAAGATTATAAAAATAAGAGCCATTATGCTTAAATACAGCCCTTTCCCATGAATAATGTTTCCTAAACCTTCATGTTTGTTGAAATCAAAATCAAAAGTCATGTTATTCCCATATTCTTTTAATAAGTCTATCTTCTTAAATATTCTCTTATGAACTCCCTGTAAATTTTCTCATTCTCTGGAGAAAGAATAGCGCCACTTTGCAGGTGCCATGAGTATGTTACCATCCCGGCTATCCCATATCCCGCACCAGCAGCACCCCCTGCTGTACCACCCATCTCACCTTTCCCCCAAAAACTCGTGCCGAAAACCTGGCCTGAGACCCCCGGGCCAGCTGCGGCAAAGGCTGAAACAGTTAATGTAAAAGGACTCATTGTTAAAGGGTCACTAGGCCCTTCAAATAAACCTATTTCATACTGAAGAGCGCCACCCATGCCACGACCAAAACCCCCGGATAAATATACAAAGTGATGCGCCCTACTTGTTAAAGGGTCTACTAAATAATATGTCCCGCCTTCCAAACCCACATAACCAAGAACACCACCGCCAGCACCACCCGTAAGATAAACCCACGTTTTTAAATCACTCCCGATACTATCCAAGTGGCTGTCAAAATTATTGTAATTCCATACGTACGGGTTGTCCTTATAATGTATATACCGGTACTCATACAACTCGTCCCCCAGTGCTGCTCTCAACCTTGCTTCTTTTCTCTTTCTTCTTTTTTCATCGCGGTTAAAAATGCTGTTATATAAATCTACACCGAACTCTCCAATGGCATGTGCTATCTCGTCACCAAGCTCATTAGGCGGTGGCTCATACGGGGGGCCGTAATCATAAGGGTCTCCGCCTCCGGCGCCGCCCCCGCCCCCAGGATCACCCTGAGCTTCGCATCCGGAACAAATACCATCCGGTGTACAAACACATACAGACGTTTCATGCCCCGTGGGGTCGGTATATATCATCGGGTTGTTCAGGACGTAAACATACCGGTTGAACGCCTGCGGGTTGAAGGGGTCGGGCACAATTGTGTCGGGCGAGACGAACCTCCCGAGCGCGGTGTCGTAATACCGCGCCCCGTAGTAGTAGAGCCCTGTCTCCGGGTCAAGCTCCTGCCCCGTGTACTTGTAGTTCGTCACCTCCGTGCCCGAATGCTCCCGCATCCCGCCGTAGGGCAGGTAATCGGATGCCTCCGCAATATTTCCCTCATCGTTGGTCATGGCCGCCGAGCTTCCGAGGTGGTCCTGGTGATAGTAGTAGACCACCACGCCCGAAACGCTCGCTATCCTCCGCCCTCCCGCGAAGATATACCTCTTCGGCTGTCCGTCGGTTATCTCGTAGCCCCCGCTGATGTAATACGTCGTAGAGCCTGATTGCCCTTTTCCCTGGAGTATCTTCTTCGCCCTTCCGCCTTCGCCGTCGTAGACAAAATCAATTGTTCTCGCTTTGTTGCGTGCGGTGTATACGACCTGTACGGGCTTGTTCTCCGCGTTATAGGCAATCTGCCGCGAGGCGACGTCGTCCGTCAAGTCGTACCCGGTCTCCATGTTGCCGTTGGCGTCGTAGGTAAAGTCGTAGGTATCGGCGCCCACGGTTACGCTGTCGAGCATGTGCTTTTGCGTTGGGTTATACGTGTAATCCATCAGGGTACTGCCCGCCTGCCTGCTTTCTATATTGCCGATTGAGTCATAGGTATACGTCATGGGGTCGTAAACGTTGCTTGTCGTCGTCTCGCCTGTCAGCCTGTGGAGGTTGTCGTACGTATAGTTGTACTCAAACACGTCGCCGGGAAGCCCAAGCTCGCTTCCTTTCTTGTAGTCAGTGATTACGTGCATGTCCCCCGCCGGCGTGTACGAAAAGCCCCGGTTGATGGCGTCCCCGTATGTGGGAGAATTGGCGATAATGCCCATGAGCTTGGTGGACCAGGGGTCATAGGTGTACCGGGTGGCGGTTGCAGTGCTGTTATGGTAGTCTGTCTGCCCTATTTTCCCGGAGGGTTCGTGCAGGGTGTATCTGGCATATTCCACCCCGTCCGAGCCGGTCACCGTATTAATGAGGCCCGTGCCCGGGTGGTAGCCGTAGCTCACCTGGTAGCCGTCGGGATAGGTCAGGGTCGTAAGCCGCCCGGCAAGGTCGTGGGCGTTCTGCATCGTGTACGGTATCGCCCCCTCAATTGTCCTGGTCACGCTCGTTGCCCTGCCCAGTGCGTCGTACTCGTTTACGCTTGTGGTGACCTTTGTATTGGTAACGCCGGCAAGCCTCCCGGCGCCGTTTTCTACCGAAGGGTCGTCGTATGCGTAATTTACCGTGGGCTCCCCGGTTGAAAAGCTCTTTGTCAGTATCCTGCCCAGCTCGTCATAGGTAAGGGAGGTAGCCTGGCCCTTCGCGTCCATCTGCCCGATGAGGTTTCCGTTCAGGTCGTAGAAATACTCCCAGTGTCCCATGACCGGGTCGTCCATGGTGCGTTTCTGTCCGAGGGAATTGAACGTGGCGTGCGTGGCGTGCATTTCATTTTCAAGGTGGTCGAAGTTTCTCACATGCTCCAGGTCCCCGGCCGCGTTGTACTCGTAAGCCGTCCTGTAGACCTCGTTGTTGTCCCCGTATTCCTTCACCTCGACCACCCTGCCCCTGGAGTCCCATATTTCCTCCCTTTTCTTTCCGTCAGGGTCGGTCGCCAGGAGCGAGAGCTTTGAGCTCGATATTGAAGCCACGACGCTTGTCACGACGCTTCCATGCTCGCCGTCCGGCCTTTCGATAGTTTCCGGCATCCCGAAGTAATTGTAGGTCGTGAGGGTCCAGGGGTACTCGGCAGGAGGGGTCTGTCCAGGGTTGAACCCGCTTCCGAAAAACGGCCCTCCGGTAAGGTAGGCCCTTCCCATCTCGTCATAGTGGGTCTTCACGACAACCGTCGCGCCTTCCCCCTGCGTAACCGTCTCTATACTTCTCCCAAGCCCGTCAAAATAGTCGTACTTTTCAATGTAGCCGGTCCCGTCAAACAGCCGCGATATGATTTTCCGCGGGAACACGTCGTCAAAATACGATGTTTCCGCCCGTGCCGCGATTTCCGGCCCCTCGCCCAAGTACGAGACCGTGTTCACGATACGGCCGAACGCGTCAAAGAAGTTCTCGGTCTTGTTCCCGTTTTCGTCCCACGCGTACTTCACCCGGCCGAATTGGTTATCGTACTCGGTCCTTACCTCATGGGCAACGTCGTTCGTCATCGGGTACGCCACGGTCAGGGGATACGTCATGGTCGCGTCATAGGTGGTCGTTGTCATGTTGCCCCGCGGGTCGGTCACGGCATTGACAAGGCCGCCGGTTTGGTAGGAGTACTGCAACAATGGGTGCTCATTTTCGCTCTGGGCCTCGTTGTTCCAGAATTTCCTTGCCATCGGGTTCCCGGCGCTGTCATAGGTAAAGCTGCTCTCCCGCACCCTGCCGGACACGCTTCCCGCCGTATTGGTCAATGCCGTCCGCCAGAGCCAGAAGCCCTTGTTTATGTAGTCGTTTTTTATCGTAACCGTTTCCTCGCCCTCCGCGGATATGGTAACGGTGTTTATGAATCCGTTTGAGTCATAATAGGTATATTCTTTCTCTGTTCCCCAACCGCGTGGGTAAATATAAATCCTGTCGCTTTTGTATGTGGGCTTTACGAATACAGGATATGTACCTTTTGGTGTGCTTCCTCTATCCCAGTCAATATTCGTCCTTGAAAGATAGGCTTCACCAGGCGCGGGTTCCCTGAACGTGGTCTGGAAGGGCCTGCCCTTGAAGTCCTCGTCATAGGCATATACGCATGCCTGGGACGACCAGTCGCACTGGTGGAAAAGGGTCATCTTCGTCGTCCCGTCAGGGTTTGTCTGCTTTACATGGGCAAACCCCCTGAACTCCCTGTCTTCGAAGTCGTAATGCCCGCATTCATAGGTATAGCCGGTGATGGAATTGACGATGCCGGAACCCGTTGTTATGGAGGATACCACCTGAAGCACAAAAGGCATGACCGATACCGATATTGTCGGATAATCAGTGGAAGGCTTGTATTCAATAGCAACTGTTCCGCCGAGGCCGTTCGACGCATTCTCCAGGAGGTCCGGGTACGTCAGCTTGTTAAGCCATGCGCGTCTTATAACCCCGCCGAATATAGAGGGCCTGTCGAAACCCTGCAGGATGTCGACTACCCCGTCGCCGTCTACGTCTGCGAGCCGGACGCCGTTTTCCTGGGAATCGGTAAGGCTTCCGTACCCATCATCAAACAGTCTGACAAAGGCAACGGGCGGCTTGTATCTGGCGTCCTGTGTCCAAGTCCCGTCGCCGTTGTTTATCCATGCCTCATACTTGTCAATCGCCCAATCAGAGCCCACAATAATATCAGGAAGCCCACCACCATTTACATCCGCAATCCGTGTGCCTAGATCAACCACGACGTTTCCAGTTAAGCTTCTATATATGAACTCGTAAGGCGGCGCATAGGAATCGTTTCTTGTCCACCCGCTGCCATTGTTGAGCCAAGCGCGTCTTGACCCGGACACACCCTGAAGGATGTCGATCAGCCCGTCGCCATTTACGTCTGCGAGCCGGACGCCGTTTTCCTGGGAACCGGTAATGGTTCCCCACCCATCATCAAACAGTCTGACAAAGGCAACGGGCGGGCTGTAGCCGGCGTCCAGTGTCCACGTCCCGTCTCCGTTGTTTATCCATGCCTCGTACTTATCAACCGCCCCATGAGAGCCTACAATGATATCGGCAAAGCCGTCTCCATTCACATCCGCGAGCCGTGTGCCCAGGTCAGGCCCGCCGCGTGTTATAAAATCATAAGGCGGCGCATAGGAAGATGAAGCGCCCATAAAACCGGGGGGGCCCGTCGTGTAAGCAAAGCTCCTGGCGGGCAACGCAGTACCGCCGGTAATCGTCCCGGCGGCGTCAAAGACCACATCATTGCCATACTGCTTCACGCTGGTAAGCAGACTCCGGCCTGTTCCGGGGCTGTATTGAGGGTCAGGGGTATTCGGGTCGGTATCATACTCCAGGCTGTACGCCCTTATCGCGCTTCCGTTTACGAGGCCGACTTCCACTGTCTTGAGGCGCTTCGCGGTCCTGACCCTGAATTTAGTGGTATATTTATCCAGTGCATCGAAACGGCCCTCCAGCCAGAACTTCACATAATTGGTTGCGGCCAAAGCCAACGCATCATTGCTTGTGTATTCAATCCTGTCAAGGTATATCTCCCCCTGGTCCTTGAAATAAGTTATCCCCATGTAGTTGCCGTTAGGGTCCTCCACCGTGTCGAGGTTCCACTGGAATACCCGGGACGGGTCGTTGGGGTTGTCCTTCCTCGAATCAGAATTCGAGCCGAAGGAATATACCTTCCCGTATTTGTCATAGACTGTCCATGTGGTATAGGCGCTGTCAGTACAGAACTTAAGAAAGCCTCCGAGTTCGATCTTTACCCTGAACTCACTGTCTCCTCCGTTCGGGCAGCCGGAGACCGGAAGCTTTACAAGGGCCTGAGAAGCGCCGTTAATGGAATAAACAAAATCCTCCTTTGAATAGTCAACCTCCTTGCTCGTATCCCTCCTGATTGAGCCGAGGTCAATGTCCCAGCCCACGCCAATCCATCCGTTTCTCCTGTGGCTGTTGTACGCGAGGGTTATTTTCGGGGCCACGCCCAGCCTGCCCGGGGGGACTCCTATGGGGACGCTGAAGGTCGCCGTGCCCGTGAAGATGAAATTGTCCGCTGCGGAACCAGAGGCAACGGTCGCGGCGGCGGCAGAAATGACGCTTGTAGCATAAATAGTAGTGGTACCGCTATCCTCGGCTGACGCTGGACTTGCAGCCAATGCGGCGCAAAATAACAAGGGCGAAAAACGCAAAAGAAACTTTTCCGGCAAAATGTCTCATCATGGTGGCCTCCCTCCGGTATTTTGCAATGAAAATAGCACGCCACTAGTCATTGTGTCAACAAAAAAATGCCTCGATTATTTTTGCCCTTGCGGAAAACAAAGACATGCCCTAACATTTAATCAAGAAAGGGCAGCACGCATGGAAAGGAGGTGAGAGGGATGAAAAAGACGCTCGGCAAGGAAGCGCTCGAGCTGGAGGAGACGTTCTGGAAGGGTTTGAAGAAGGCGCTGAAGGAAAAGCCCGCCCGGACATGCCGCAAGTGAAACAGTTGAAAGAGTTAGATGCCGCCGGTCAGGCGGCACGGACGTTTGTCGGGCCCCGGAGGGGACGACAAACGCTTGAGGCAAATCCGCCGGGGAGGGACGAGGGAAGAATGTCCCTCCCCGGCGCTTTAATTACCGCCTACCGCTTCCGCTGGTCGTGCGCAACCGTTGCATAAACTTCGCTGGTTACCTTGCCGAACTCGTTCTCCGCAGTCAGTCTTATAGTATAGAGCCTGCCGTCCTTGTCGGCGCCCTTCCTGGAGGCCGGGACGGTAACGGTCTTGCCGAAGCTCCCGTCAGGGTTGACTCCAAGCGTTGTTTCCGCCACTCCCACGCCTTCTTCGCCGTACTCGTCAATGACTTCGTACTTCACGGTGGTCTCGCAGCCCTCCGGCAGCGTCACCGTGCCGGAAAATTCGATTTCCACGTCGCGCTTGTTGCGGGCCCATATCTCCGCCGGGCCGGCGGAGATATCGCCGACGAACATCGGCGCCTCGGCGCAGCCCGCCGAGAGCACCGTGACGGATATGGGCACTCCGGCCCCGTTGTCGATAGTTGACCCAAAACCCGATGCCGTGGATTTCAGGGCGCCTTTATACTCCCCCGGGGACGCGCCCTCATCAACCGTGATTTCAATGACGGTCGTGGCCTTAAACGTGCCGGTGTCCTTATCCCACACCAACGAGGCGTTCGCAGGTTTCGAACTTACCCAGATCGCAAGTCCCTCGTCGCCCGAGACTTCGGTCAAGAACTCGATGCTGTAAAACCCGATGGACGCATCTTTCAATACCGCGTCAAGCACTATATCCTTTTCCCCGCCGGGTTCGAGCGTTACGGATATGGCGTCTGGATTATAAGTCATATTCGCCCCATAAGCGTTAAACGCCACAAGGAGCACCACGGCCATTGCAAAAATTACTACGGTCCTTAACTTGCTCATGTCACCCTCCTTATTTTTAATAAACACGCATAAAGAAACCCCTGCCCGTACAGGGCCCTCCTAACTCTTTCCTTTCCGCCCGCCGCCGCCGTTCCCGAAACCTGCGGGCTATACTTTTATTAGCATTTTTCGTGCCTACTGCCTGGCGAAAAAAATCCTTAAAATCCAAGGGCAACGGAAATGAGCACTCACAAATTTTGACAATAAATGTCATGGCACGGACATAATTTGTCTCTTTCTGCGGCCTCCGGCATGAGGTTTAATGGGCGGGCTCCCGTGTGGGACATGACAAGGACGGCGCAAGGTCTCGCCGTTTTTCGCCATCGCGTTCAACATGGCGGACGGACTGAGACCCAACGGGACTGGAAAGTCCCGCCTGTCGGGGAGGGGTTGAGCATCTCGATAGGCGGGGTTTCCTGACCCCGCCGAAAGGCGTCCCCGTGGAAAGTCATCCGGCAAAAGACCCTCCCCTTCTTCTCATGCCTGCCCAATGCGGCGCCTTGACGGGCGGGGCGGACTGTCATAGACTTTTTATTGTAAGCAGCGGCATGTACATCAGGCAAAGAGGGGCGAGGCATGGTAAAGGCGGTGCTTTTCGATTTCGGCGGGGTACTGGCCGAGGAGGGCTTCAGGGAGGGGCTGAGGGCAATAGCCCGGTGGGCAGGGCTCGACCCTGATGGGTTTTTTGCCGCGGCGGACGAACTGATAGCCTCGACCGGCTACCTGACGGGCGAAAACGTCGAGGCCGCGTTCTGGCAGGCGGTGAGGAAAAAGACCGGCGTGAAGGCGCGGGACGGGCAGATGCGCGAGGCGGTGCTCAGCCGTTTCACCTTGAGAGAAGAGGTCCTTGAATACGTTAAGAAAGTCAGGGAGGCCGGCCTTGTGGCGGGCATTTTGAGCGACCAGACCGACTGGCTCGACGAACTGGACGCGAAAGCCCCTTTTTACGGCCTCTTCGACCGCGTGTTCAACTCCTATAAGATGAAAAAGAGCAAGCGCGACCCCTCGGTCTTCCACGACGTGTGCGAAAGCCTGGGCCTTGAGCCCGGCGAAGTCCTGTTTATCGACGACAGAATCCCGAACATCCAGCGGGCGCTCCGGGCAGGCATGAAGGCCCTGCACTTCAGGGACATGGAGTGTTTCAGGCACGGGATGAGAAAGCGCCTGGGGATAGGCGAGCCGGCCGGGCGCGCATAAGGAGGAAGGAGACGGACATGGATATGGACAAGGAAGTGGAAGGGAAAAAGCCCTATGAGTTTGCCTGCGAGTCCAGGATTACCGGCAAGCTCGTCCGCGTGCGGCACGCAACCGAGGCGGACGTGGTTTACATACGGGAGAAACTGAACTCGTACCGCATGGACTCCTCCACGGTGGACTACGGGGATTACGTCGTGGCGGATGAGGACGGCGTCGTCATCGGTTTCAGCACGATGGAAAAGGTCGGGACGGACGGAAGCCACATAAGCGTCTTTGTGGAGGAGAGGCAGAACTGGCTGGCCGGGCTTATCGTGAAACACCTGCTTGAGCACCCCCGGAAGGGGTGAGGGGGGCGGCAATGGGAGAGCACACGCGGGACTTCGGGCGGGGCGTGGAGCTGTTTAACAGGGGCCGGTACTTCGAGGCACACCAGGAGTGGGATAAGCTCTGGCTCGGCGAGGCCAGGGACACGCCGCCCAAGCTCTTCATCCAGGGGCTCATAATGGTCGCGGGGGCCTTCGCCCACATGAGAAAAAACGAATACCCCGGCGCCGTGAAGCTCCTTGAGAAAGGGATAAAAAGGCTCGCCGAGTACCGGAACATCGGCACGGGGCTCATGGACGTGGACGGGTTTTTGGATGCATTGAACGCACTGTACGCTAAGCTCAGGGCGGAAGGCGGGGCAGCACCGGAAGCGGCGACGCCGAAAATCAGAACGATTCCCTGAGGGGAAAAGCAAAGGAGGCTGTATGGCGCGAGCGGGCACGACAATATTGGACACCGGGGACTTGTTCCCGGCTATGGAGTTCATCGCCACCGACGGGGGGAAGGTCACGCTCCCCGCCGGCCTGAAGGGCAGGTGGAGCGTGCTGCTTTTCTACCGGGGCCACTTCTGAGGCTACTGCCGTCAGCAGTTGCTTGACTTTGAGAAGAACATCGGGGAGCTGAGGAAAAAAGACATACAGCTCATCGCGGCCTCCTGCGACACGCTGGAGAAGGCGCGGGAGACCGTCCGGAAGTACGGGCTCAGCTTCCCGGTGGGCTACGACCTTGTGGCCAGAGAGGTGTCCGAAAAAACCGGGGCGTTCTACGACCAAAAAGACGGGTTCCTCCACGCCACCGGCTACCTGCTGGACCCGGAAGCAAGGATTGCCACCGGGGTTTACAGCACGCGCTCCGTGGGAAGGCTCGTTGCAAGGGACTCGATAGGGTGGATAGAATACCTGCGTGGAAAAAAATAACGGGGCATACGACTGCGCCATAGTGGGGGCCGGCCCCGGCGGCCTCCAGGCGGCAATATACCTCGGGCGGTATAACTTCAGAGTGCTCGTGCTGGACCGCGGCGGCGGAAGGACACGGCACGCCCGGCACGTGGAGAACTACCTCGGCCACCGGGCCATATCCGGCGCGGAATTGCTCGACATCGGCATCGAGCAGGCAAGGGGCTTCGGGGTCGAGATAAAAAGGGCCAGGGTGTCCGGGGTACGCAAGGAGGGGCCGGAGTTCGAGGTCCTTGCCGGAGGCGAGGCGTACCGCGCCCGCGCCGTGGTGGTTTCCACCGGGGTGCGCGACAGGCTCCCGGAGGTAGAAAACCTCCACAGGTTCCTCGGCACGGGGTTTTACACCTGCGTGGACTGCGACGGCCACAGGACCTCGGGCAGGAAACTCCTCGTCCTCGGAAACCACATGAACACCGTGCGGCTGGCCTTTGCCATGAAGAAAATGTACACCAGCGACGTCACCCTGCTCCTTCTGCTCTACGACCCGCCGGAGGGCGTAAGGGAGGAGCTTGACGGACAGGGCATCCCCCTTCTTAAGGGCAGGCCCGCAAGGCTCCTCGGCTCCGAGGGCGTCGAGGCCCTCGAACTCCAAGACGGCCGCCGCATCCCCTGCGAGGCCGTGATGAGCAACTTCGGCTACCAGCTGAATGACGACTTCCTCGACGGCCTCGGCCTTAAGAAGGACGCAAAGGGGTTCAAGTACCAGGTAAACCATAACTTCGAGTCCTCACTGGGCGGCCTTTACATAGTCGGCCCCTTGAATACCGGCAACGACCAGATTGTGATAGCCGCCGGGGAGGGGGCCGCGGCGGCCATAGACATAAAGAAAGGCCTGCTTGAGCTTGAGATTTAGATGAGAAAACACAGGGACGAACTCTGGACATGGCTTCTGCCGCAGGAGCCGCGCCCCCTGCCGAAGGAGGCATGGCAGAGGTACGGCGGAAAATGGATTGTCTTTGACCGCAAGGACAGGCTTTTGAGGCTCGCCGGAAAGCTCGCCCCCTATATAGATTCCGGGTGGATACCGAGCGCCAAGTACTGGAACCGCGACCCCGGGGCCATCTGCGTCTACGGCCTGGACCGCGACAGGGAAAAGCTCAAGGAACTTTTAGAGGAACTGGGAGCAAGCCAAGCCAAAGTGTGGGAGTACGACTACGCCTGGGACAAGAACTTCAAACGCCCGCTGGAGTTTATCTACTCGCAGATGTCGAAGATGACGACCATCCTCAGGAGTTACGGGGTTCTGGGCGCGCTGAGACTCGTAAGGGAGATTCTTAGGCCCGGGCGGGGGGAGTGAGTTTCTTTTAATGAAGCGGCACGATATTCTTTTATATGCTTATCGGGTTGACCTCACCAGAACCCTTAATACCATCTACGTCATTCCCCGGCTTGACCGGGGAATCCAGTGTTTTTGCGCCTGGATTCCCGCCTTCGCGGGAATGACAGTGACCGGTGTGCTCAACCCGATAAGCTTAATTCTTTATATGCTTTGTGCCGGGGACTCGTTACTGTATCTCTCACCGTATACATAATGAACAGGGTTGAACCTTTCAGCCGGAATTTTGTACCCTTTTTCTTGAAATAAAGGTTTTATCAGGAGAACGATTTATGGATGGAACCAGGCGTTCCGATATAAGGCCAGGATTAAGTGTTTCAATCGTGTCGAAGAAGGACCAACGGGCCGGAAAACTGACCAGGGGAATTGTAAAAGACATTTTAACTAACTCCCCGACGCATCCACATGGGATTAAAGTCCGCCTGGAAAGTGGAGAAGTAGGACGTGTAAAAGAGATATTCGATTGAATGGGCGCGCCACATCTGTCCTTATCCTTTTGCGGGTTCAGGTTTGCAACCTGAACCCGATGGTTCGCTCTCGTTTTAGGAGAAATTCAAGGAGCAGGTTTCAAACCTGCTCGCGCAAAGAAGTCGAACCCGCTTACCGGAGGCTCCACCGTGCCGTAATCATCTTCTACGGTGAACTCAATAGCAATAGCAATAGAAGCAAAACCTGAGATACAGCTCCTCAATCTCGAACCCGGAAAGTGCGCGTTCATAAATGCGGATATCGCCAATTTTTCCATCGAAATATCGATTATGAGCATCATGGTTTGTATGCCCTATATATAATGGTGTATCCGTATTGTTTAAAGCACCTGTAAACGCTTCGCTCCCTGCTATTGAACCATCGATATAAAGGTCGATGGAAGTTCCATTGTAAGTTCCAACTATATTATGCCACTCCCCTAAACCGATTGACCCCCCTTTCACTGTTCCCGTCTCTGCTGATGAATTAAAAACGGCAAATTCTGGTACATTATATATTCCATTATTTTCCCAGTATCCAACGTGAAGGATATAATCCCTTTTGTTTGAATCGAAATCATCTTTAACGACAATATTGTTAGTTTCAGGCGCACCCTTGTCTGAATTTAAATTTAAATAAACCCACGCGCTAACAGTAATTTCGTCCTCTGGAGTCAGACTTGATGAATTGGCTATAAAGATATAATCATCTGTTCCATCGAACAAGTAACTACTCTTCGGGTTGCCAAACATGTCCTCCGTCAATGTCGGGCCATAGACGGTTCCATCGTTGCCATACCCGCTCAAGTCATTGGCGTTGCCGACAAACGGATAGTACGCGACCATGCCGTCGTTAATTCCGGCATAAACTGTTCCGGCAATAAAAAAACTTAAAGCTAAAACAATAAGCATCGCTGTAGTTTTCGTCTTGTGTAACCACCATGCTCCCAAAAACGGCTTTTCGCTTTTTACTACTTTTAAATTTTTCATGTGTCCCTCCGTTAATTGTTTTGACAACGGCCAACTTATTATTCAGGGCGGGGGACATAAAGCCCTGCCATGAATAACGCCTTTACTTTCTGCCCCTCATATCATAGGGACAGGTGGCTTTGCGCCCCCCGGTTGCCCGGGGTTTGCCCTTTTCGGTGGTTCCTAACTTTATTTAGCCATATCAAAGCATAGTTGAAGTTGTAATGTCAAGACTTTTTCAATTTTTTTGCGATGTGCAACGCATGCCTCCAGCCTCGGCGCGCTTAAGCTCGCAAGGGAGATTCTTAGGCCTGGGCGGGGAGGGTGAGTTTCTTTTAATGAAGCGGCACGATATTCTTTATATGCTTTGTGCCGGGGACTCGTTACTGTACCTCTCACCGTATACATAATGAACAGGGTTGAACCTTTCAGCCGGAATTTTGTACCCTTTTTCTTGAAATAAAGGTTTTATCAGGAGAACGATTTATGGATGGAACCAGGCGTTCCGATATAAGGCCAGGATTAAGTGTTTCAATCGTGTCGAAGAAGGACCAACGGGCCGGAAAACTGACCAGGGGAATTGTAAAAGACATTTTAACTAACTCCCCGACGCATCCACATGGGATTAAAGTCCGCCTGGAAAGTGGAGAAGTAGGACGTGTAAAAGAGATATTCGATTGAATGGGCGCGCCACATCTGTCCTTATCCTTTTGCGGGTTCAGGTTTGCAACCTGAACCCGATGGTTCGAAGTTGTTTTAGGAGCAATTCAAGGAGCAGGTTACAAACCTGCTCCTGCAAAGAGATTAAAATTCTAATTATGGTATAATTCTTATGCTTTGCGGTTATGGCCGTGTTGCTTGCCAAATCAGGACACTTTTTTTGGGGGGAGGGGGTATAATGTTAGATGGAAAACCGTTAATCCGTAGAAAGATAGGGCTGAGATTCCGCAGCTGGAGCATATATGGAAAAATTTGGCCACAAGGAAGCAGGGAAAACCCAATATGAGATAAGAATTAAAGAGCAATACAACTTTTACATGTTGGCAGACACGGACATGAATCAATCCCTAAATACACTTAAGATAATTCGCCGTTACAAGAAAAGGGATGTCATTAATGCATTAATTAGAGATGTTGTGGTCATCTATTCAAGACCATTCACTAACTGCAAGGGCAATCATATACCCAGGCATAAGCTAGATAAGAATAAATTTGTTCCGAAAAATCTCCATGCTCTTCACGAGAAAATTATAAGATATAGGAATCAAATATTCGCTCATACAGATTTAACAGCAAGAAAGCCTACGTTGGGTAGATTGCAAATTGGATCGAGTCACAGATATGCGATGTCATTTAGAGGATTTTCTCCAAATGATTTTGAACACGACTTGCCGCGAATAGAAGAAGCCATTCGTATGGTAAAAGAAAATATATCTTCGAAGTTACGGGATATCGAAAAAAAGCTTGATTTAATAGAGTAGAGATGAAACCTGAACCCGATAGTTCGATGTCGTTTTAGGAGAAATTTAAGGAGCAGGTTATAAACCTGCTCCTGCAAAGATTGAATTATTTTGCTAAGGGCTATCGGTAAATTTTATGAAGAAACCTCCTAATAAAAAAACATTCGGTGATGCAAGATACGAAATTAGTAGAGCTATAATTTCTGCTATTCCTGCTGTTGGCGGCCCCCTTCAAGCGCTTTTTGAAAACATATTCACAACGCCATTAAACAAAAGGAGACAAGAGTGGCTTGAAGAACTGGCGTCTGTAATTGATGAATTGCAAAAAAAAGCAGAAAACTTAACCCCCGAAAAATTATCTCAAAATGAGATGTTTGTTACGGCCGCTTTGCAGGCGTCACAGATAGCAATCAGAAATCACAAAAAAGAGAAAATTGAAGCGCTAAGAAATGCCTTATTTAACTCCGTCCAACCAAATTCACCTAGTGACGACAAGCAACTTATATTTCTTAGATTAATCGACGAGCTTACGCCGTGGCATCTCCGTCTTTTGGGCGTATTAAATAACCCCTCAAAATGGATGGACAAAAATGACATTAAGAATCCGGGTTGGATAGCGGGCGGTGTATCAACAGTTATCGAGCATTGCCTACCAGAATTAAAAGGTAATGGAGAATTTTATGAACAATTAGTTCGAGACTTACAGGTTGGAGGTTTGATTGGCCAGGGTAATTACTTGAATGTCACTATGTCAGGTGTAGGTATGCTTGAATCGCGTACTTCTGCTTTAGGCAAGGAGTTCATTTCATTTATCTCTAGAAATGATAATTAAATTTAACAGAACTGAAAATTTCTTTTAGTTCCACCACCGCAAACCCACGGACTTACGTCCGTGGTAATTTACTAATTTTCGTCTTATGTGATTGTTCAAGGCAGAACTTATAGTGTACTTCACAATCCCTCTCCCCCTCCCCCGCCTCACATACCGTACCCCCCCCATCCGGCGCGGGGGTTGGGAAACCCCGCCCATGCCCGTGATTGTTATCGTGACTTCTTGTTCTCTTTTTCCATAGCACCCATGCAATGAACGGCCTATCTCTTCCTGACAACCTTATACGCAAGCAGGAACACGCAGGCGTATATCATCGCGGGCAGCGCAACGAGCACCCACTGAAGGGCCGGGGTATCGGGAACCCTGAGACCAAGAAAAAGGGAGGGCATCAGAACGTGCATTGCATAAGTGGCTACCGTCCCGATGATTTCGTCGTGCCTCGAAGGCGGCTCGTCCATGTTGAGGCTTGCAAACACGGCGGATAAAACCAGGACAACGAGGACGCAGTGCCCCACGGGATATAAGAACAGAAACAGTTTCTGCCTTCAAGTGAGCTTTTTCATCCGTCCGGCGGAGGATACCATAAACCGGGGGCCGGGCTTTAAAGCTCCTGGACGAAGTAGATGAAGTCCTTGAGTGCGAGGATGTCCTTTTTCGTTATGTCAACAAACTCGATGCCGGTGTTATACAGCGCCGGGCTTTTGCCGGGTATTTTCCCGCAGGATGCCACCCTGCCCATGACCGTCACCGACGGCTTGTTCATGGCCACGATTATCTCCATCCTGAGCCTTGTGTCCGCTTCCATGTGCTGTTCCGAGCGGATGCGCATCCCGCCGAAACTGATGTCGTTTACGTGGTAGGTGCCCCTGTGCAGGTGCTCGGGGCCGGGCGAGGTCAGCTTGACCAGAAGGTCTTCCTCCCTCTTGCCGGGCGCGTTCTTGTCCGCGCTGGACTTGATGAAGCCCAGGAGTTCGGAGTCTTCCCTGAAGGCGGTCTTGAACTTTATGCCGGTCACGTAAGCGGGCACGTACTCGCCGTCCTCGTCGAGCTCGTTTTCCGCGGAGTCCACCGAGACGACTTTGCCTTTTACGGAGATGCTAAGGCCCTGGCGCTCAATAAGGAGGGTGTATTCGCTGCCGACGTCGAGTTTTTCGGTGAGCATGATGTAGGCCCCGGCCGGGGTCAGGTTGAGGAGGCCCACTTCGGTGCCGGACTTCATCCTGCAGTGGATGCCCATGCCCTCGATAAAAAATCTCTTATAATGCCTTCTGTCGCGCATGTCACTGGTTGTCCGATGCCTGTAAGCGTATATAACTATAACAAAAAAAGGCAAAAACGTAAAACATCTATTTTTCCGCCAGGAGTTTCCCCACCGTGGGGAACCGGTTTATGTCCGTATGGGGCAGGAACATGGCCGACATGTACTCGTCCATGAACCCCCTTGAGACGGAAAGCTCTATGTACGTCATCCTGGAGGCGATTTCCTCGGCCTCCCGCCTGAGGTCGCGGGAGAGAAGGGACAGATAAGCCCCGGCCACCGAGGTGTTGCCGAGGAAGGAGAAGTTCTCCCTCGGCAGGTCGGGTAGCATGCCCATGACGACGGCCCGCTCGATGTCCAGGCAGTTGCCGAAGCCCCCGGCGATATAGACTTTCCGGATGTCCTCCACGGCCAGGCCCACCTCGCCCAGAAGAAGGCTCACTGCGGCGTAGATGGCGGCCTTTGCCCTCAGGAGGTTTTCGATGTCCGCCTGGGTAAGCGAGACGACGGTGCGGCCCTCCTCGTGTATGACGTATTCGAGCCCCCCTTCCCCCTCCCGTATGCTCGCCGTGTCCGCCTCCCTTGCGAAGTTCCCCTTCTGGTCTATTATGCCCTTGAGGAACATCTCGGAGACGGCGTCTATCATGCCGGAGCCGCATATGCCCACGGGCTTTGCGTCCCCGATTACCTTTATCTCTGGTTGCAGGGTGGAGGGGTCTATCTTTACGGCCTCCACGGCGCCCTCGGTGGCCCTCATGCCGTGGCGTATGCCGCTTCCCTCGAAGCAGGGACCGGCCGATGCGGCGGCTGTGACGAGCCATTCGTTGTTTCCGATGGCTATCTCGCCGTTTGTGCCGATGTCCATGAAGAGGGCCACCTCCTCGCTCAGGTGCATCCTGGAGGCCAGCACCCCGGAGACGATGTCCCCGCCCACGTAGCTTGCCACGCAGGGCATGGTGTAGACCGGGGCCTCGGGGTGGGTCTTGAGCCTGGCGGTCCCCGCCCGCCACATGGGGAAGGAATTGAGCGTGGGGATATAAGGCTCCTCCCGGATGTAGCCCGGGTCCAGCCCCCAGAAGAGGTGGGCCATGGTGGTATTGCCCGATATTGCGACCGACTCCACGTCCCCTGCCTCCATGCCCTGCCGGTCGAGCATGGCCGTGAGGAGGTCGTTTATGTCTTCCACCACCGCCTCTCTCAGCTCCGCGAGGCCCCCTCCCTCGGTGGCGTGCACGATGCGGGTTATCACGTCGTCGCCCCGGCGCATCTGGGAGTTATAGGTGGAGCCAACGTCCAGGAGCCCGCCGTCCGTGAGGTCCACCAGGCAGGCCACCACGGTGGTGGTGCCGATGTCCACGGCCAGGCCGCAGCGCCTGGTCTTTCCCTCCGCTTTCTCCGGAGAAATGAATACAGCCTCCGGGCTCGGGGTGTCGGTGTAGCCGAGGGTCACCTTCCATCCGTGCTCCCTCAGGGCGCCGGACATGGAGCGGACGAAGCCGTGGGAGAACCTGACGCCGGGCAAGCCCTTTTCCTCGAGGGCGCGGCGGAGGCGTTCGAGGTCGCCGACGTTGTCGTGTATCGTGGGCGGGGGCAGCCGGAGGTCCACGGCGGCAAGCACCGGCGTCACGGGGACCCCGAAGGACTCAAGCAGCGCCCTGAGCTCGGAGGCGCGGGCAAGGGCGATTTTATCGCCCACCACGAGCCGCGAGCTTTCCGGTATATCGAGGGCGACATCGCCCCTCGGAAAACTCCGGCAGGCCAGTGCGAGGCCGCTTGCGCGCTCATCGGGGGTGAGCTTTCCCGCCTCCATTTCCACGTCGCCCTCGATCACCCGTATCCTGCACTTGCCGCAGACGCCCTTCCCCCCGCAGGAGGCCACAAGGTATATGCCCTGGCTTTTGAGTGCCTCAAGGACGCTCTGCCCCCGGACGGCAGTCAGTGTTTTGCCGGTTGTCAATGTGATTTTCATCAGCCGTCCCTCCCTGGAGCGGATATTTTAGCACGGAGGGGGGATGATGACAAACGCCCCTTGCCTGACAAATTACTAATTGGACCGCCGGCCAGCCGACGGATAAATGCCCCGGAATCCCCTGTGCACGGGGATATGGAAGGATTCCCCTCCTGCCGGGAAAGTAACCGGCCAAGGGGCGATGGAAGGCCGCTGATTTCAGCCACGCACAGGTGACAGGGCCGGCGGCTCAGGCGCGCGCCTTGCGGAGGAGTTCCACCACTTCCTCGTCGCTTACCTGGGCGAAGTCCTCATAAAAACTTCCGATGGAGAGAAACTCCTCCGGGGTGCTCAGGCAGACCCACTCCTCCACCATCCTGCCGATTTCCTCTTCGGACTCCCGCGAGGAGACAGGAAGCGCGGCCACGAGCCGCGCGGGGCGCTCCTCCTTAAGCGCGGCGATGGCCGCCTTCATGGTCGCGCCGGTGGCGACCCCGTCGTCCACGACTATGACGGTCTTCCCCTTGACCGGCGGCACGCCCTCCCCGCCCCGGTAAAGCTCCTTCCGTCTTGCTATCTCCCCCCGCAGGGCCTCGGCCTCCCCATCGATGTACTCACGCGAGACACGGCCCATGGCGATGATGTTCTCGTTCAAGACCACCGCGCCGGTCTCCGCCACCGCGCCGACTGCGAGTTCGGGCTGGCCGGGGAAGCCGATTTTTCTGATTATGATAATATCCAGTGGACAGCCGAGGGCCAGGGCGATTTCATACCCAACGGCCACCCCGCCGCGCGGAAGGGCCAGCACGAGCACGTCTTCCCTGCCCCTGTAGTGCTCAAGCCGCGCGGCAAGCCGCCTGCCCGCCGCCTCCCTGTCGCGGAAAATCATAACGGCGTTTTCCTTTTGCCCGGCAGGGCGTCCGAGGTCCCGTTTACCGCGGAGAGGGCCGTTACAAGCACCGGCATATCCTCGATATAGGAGATGACGCTGTTTAGGTCGGCATCGCTCCTTATAAAAAACACTCTGCCGCCCTGCCTGCTCCCAGTGCGTTTGATATTGGGTATTCTCAGGTAGCCGAGCTTTCGGCAGGCGAGGTAGCCGGTGGTGTACTCAGGGTCGTCCGATACGCAAAGCTCCGCGAGCACCCCCCCGGCGGAGGCCACCTTGGAGGCAAGCACCAGGGCCTCCCTGACGGCGGGGGTGTTTATCCCTCTTTGCCCAAGGCGGCGCGAGAGCGCGGCGAGGGTGTTTTTGCCAATCCCCATCCGCGAGGCCCTCACGCCCCGCCCGCGGTCAGGCTCAAGGCGCCTGCCCGTTGCGGCCTCAAGAAGTGCCGCCCCACGCATGGCCTTCCCGCGCCTCAGAACTCCAAGGGCGGCGGTTATGGCCCTTCCAGAGACGCCCAGGCGCGTGAGGATGCTCCTTGCGATGGCGTCGGCATCTTCGGGAGATTCGCACTGAAGAGTGCCGGCGGGGAGCGATTTTATTTCCTTGGGCCGGCGTTTGAGCTTCTCCACGGTGAGGACTATTTTTTCCGGGGCGCCCCTTGAGTGGCTTGCCGCCCGGAGGGAGAAATCCCTCACGGCCTTTTGCACCTCAGCCCCGGCAAACAGCCCCTCTGCCCCGGAGATATGCTCTCCGCCCTTGCCGGTCGCCCTCATCCTTACGCTCCACATGATAAGTGGATTATAACGGTATAACCCCGGGCGGTCAACGAAGCTCCGGCGGACGTGCGGCGAGGGAGACGGCCGGTTGGCGTTCATGGCCCTTCTTTGTGCAGCGGGACTTTTCTCAGGGGGCCTTTAATATAACGGAAAGCAGAAACAAAAGCTTCTCTCTTGTGATTCCTGTTTTTGTCGGGGGGCTATGGAGGGTCCCTTTCTTGAGAGGCTTATTGGAATGCACCGGAACAACAGTAATGGCGCCTTCTGTCGGTCTCTTTATTATATATTCTGTGCCTGTCTGTTTTGCGAGTGTGAAACCGTCTTTTTCCAATGCCCTGCACGGCTCTTTGCCGCTGACCGAGGGGGCTTTAACCATTAATTACAAGTTCCAGCCGTTCTTTTACCGTCTTCCGGGAGAAATAAGCAATGTTGTTGATGCCGGCCACCTCGTATGTATCCTTAGCGCGGCGTCTTCGCCTCCCTCTGATTCAGTCCCCCTCGAACTCCGTCTGGCAGTAGAGCTTGTAGCCCTTCTTCCTGAGCTTCGCCTCGCCTCCCACGTCCGGGAGGTTGACGACGAAGGCCATCTCCGACACCCTGGCCCCGAGCTGCTCAACGAGGGAGGCCGCGGCCAGGGCCGTGCCGCCGGTGGCCAGGAGGTCGTCTATCAGGAGCACCTTTGCGCCTTTTTTCAGGGCGTCCTCGTGGATTTCCAGCACGTCGGTGCCGTATTCAAGCTCGTACTCCTGCTTGACCGTCTTTGCCGGGAGCTTGCCCTTTTTCCTTATGGGCACGAAGCCCTTTCCAAGGGTGTAGGAGAGCGCCCCGCCGAGTATGAAGCCCCGTGACTCGATGCCCACGATGGCGTCGAACTTTAAGTTGCCCTTCACGTAGCGCTGGGTAAAGTTGTCAATCACCAGCCTGAAGCCCACGGGGTCCTTTATCAGCGTGGTGATGTCGCGGAACATTATCCCTTTCTTGGGGTAGTCCTCGATGGTGCGTATGAGCGACTTGATAGGCATGCGCGAACCTCCTTTTCAGTGGCCCCCGGAGGGGGAGCAGCACCCGGTATGCTTTATCCCCGGAAGGGCCTCTTTTATAAGCGCCTTTACGTTTTCGGCGTTTGCCGCCATTGTCTTCTGAATCATCTCCCAGGTGACCGGCTCCTCGTCCTCTTTCCAGCAGTCGTAGTCCGTGGACATGGCGATGGGCTGGTAACACAGGCCCGCCTCGCGGGCAAGCTGGGCCTCCGGCACGGTGGACATGTTGATGACGTCCGCCCCGAGCATGCGGAACATCTTGGATTCGGCCTTCGTGGAAAACCTCGGCCCCTCGATGGTGACCACGGCGCCCGCCTTGTGCCGCCTGAGCTTCAGTTTCCCCGCCGCCCTTGCCAGCAACCCCCTGATTTCCGCGCAGAAGGGCTCCGCCATGGGGGTGTGCACCACCTCGCCGGTGTCGTGGAAGGTGAGCATCCTCTGCCTCGTGAAGTCGAGGAACTGGTCGGGAAAGACCAGGTCGCCGGGCCTTATCCCGGCCCTGAGCGAGCCCACGGCCGTTGTGGCCAGCACGTGGGTGCACCCGGCTTTCTTGAGGGCATGGATGTTCGCCCTGTAGTTCACCCCCGTTGGGTAGACCGAGTGGTCCCTTCCGTGCCGCGCAATCACCACGGCCTCGACGCCGCTGATTCTGCCATAGGCAAGCCTGGACGACGGGCTTCCGTAAGGCGTCCGCGCGGCCCTTTCCCTCATGTCCCTGATGAGCTTCGGGTCGTCCATGCCCGAGCCGCCGATAATCCCGACCTTTACCTCCACTGCTTCCCTCCTCTTGCACGGAAACGGCGTTTGCGCCGTCACGAAAGTATAAGAACATAAATTTATCCCGCCCCGAATGTCAAGAGGGCTGGCCGGTTGCCGGCCCCCGCAGGCGAAAAAAAGGGGCCGGCAAGGCCCTTTCAGTGTGATGCCGATGGAGCCGGAGGCGGTTCCCGGCCCGCCTCCTTTATTTCCGGCCTTCCCCTCCGCCCCGTGTGGTAAAATAAACGCAATGGGGAAACATGAAAAGCTCCTGCTCAGTATCATCAGCGGAACGTCGGATTCAAATATACGGTTCTCCGATCTGAGAGGCGTGTTGAAAAACTTCGGGTTTGACGAAAAAATCAAGGGCGGCCATTATATTTTCAGTAAGAGCGGCGTTGACGAAATTATCAATCTCCAGCCGCTTGCGGACGGGAATGCAAAACCCTATCAGGTAAAACAGGTCAGAAACATCATGCTAAAATACAGACTCCATGAGGGGGCATGAGATGTACAAGTACGAGGTAATCATATACTGGAGCGCCGAGGACGGCGCATACGTGGCGGAGGCGCCTGAATTGGCGGGATGCATGGCCGACGGCGCAACCTACGAGGAGGCCATAAAGAATGTCCAGATAGTTATCGCCCAATGGATAGAGACCGCCAGGGACCTTGGACGTGACGTCCCAGCACCTAAAGGAAAACTCATGTATGCATGATGAAAGCAACATGTATAAATACGAAGTTATATTCTATTGGAGCGCCGAGGACGGCGCATACGTGGCGGAGGCGCCTGAATTGACGGGCTGCCGTAAGGCGTCCGCGCGGTTCTTTCCCTCATGTCCCTGATGAGCTTCGGGTCGTCCATGCCCGAGCCGCCGATAATCCCGACCTTTACCTTCACCGCCGCTCTCCTCTTGCGCGGAAACCGTATTCCGCGCCGCCATGAAAGTATAAGAACATAAATTTATCCCGCCGGTAAAGTCAAGGGGCATCGCCGCTTCACGGGCCGTGCAGGCAGGTGGTGGTGAAGAAGTATCACTGTTTTGAATCCCATTGCTCATCATTGTTTCTTTCTTGACATTCAACTTTAAGGTGTGGCATCTTGCCGGCACTTTAAGGCTTCAGGTTGTAAGTACAAATAACACATCTGGAAGGGGGATGCGATGAAACACGGCATAAAGGTTTTCCCGGTGCTGGTATTCTGCATTTTACTGACATTCGTTCTGGCCGCCTGTGGAGGGGGAGGAGGAGCACCGGCCACGAAGACGGGCGGTGCATCCACTGTCACGGCGCAGTCCACCCTCCCTGTGGGCGACCCCAACTGCTCCACAGGCGGGGTGGCGCTGGACTACGGCATTGACGACAACGATAACGGCGTGCTCGACTCAGGCGAGGTGGACGGCACCGAGTACATCTGTAACGGGGCCGACGGCACGGGAGCTACAGGGCCACAGGGTCCTGCGGGGGCCGATGGCACGGACGGGGTCAATGGTACTGATGGAACGGACGGCCTGACCGCGCTCGTCGCGACCTCACCGGCTGATATTGCCAACTGCCCGGCCGGGGGGACCAGGATAGAGGCCGGCATCGATGCAAACTCAAACAGTATCCTCGACCCCGGCGAGGCAGACCCGGCCCTGACAAGTTATATATGTAACGGGGCGGCGCCCGCAAACACCGCGCCCGTGGCCAACGCCGGGCCGGACCAGACTGCCTCCGCAGGCTTTATGGTGACACTGGACGGCAGCGGAAGCTCCGATGCCGAAGGTCCGGTAACCTACGCATGGTCCTTCGTAATGAGGCCCGTGGGCAGCACGGCAGTGCTTAACGACACCTCTGCCGAAAGCCCCACATTCACGCCGGACGTTGAAGGCACGTACGTCCTCAGCCTCTCGGTAAGCGACGGCTGGCTCTTTAGCGCGCCTGACTATGTGATGATAATGCCCAAGGCGTGGGGCGCGGCGGAGATAATAGACGGCGCTAATGACGCCTATAACCCCCAGGTGGCCTTTGACGCAAACGGCAACGCCTTCGCGGTCTGGCAGCAGTACGACGGCTCGTTTGAGAGCATCTACGCCAACCGCTACGACGCCGGGACGGGCTCATGGGAAGGGGCAGTGCTTATCGAGGCGGGCGCTAATCACGCTCAATACCCCCAGGTGGCCTTTGACGCAAGCGGCAACGCCTTCGCGGTCTGGGTGCAGCACGACGGCACGTTCAGCAGCATTTACGCCAACCGCTACGACGCCCTGTCTGGCTCCTGGGGCACGGCGGAGCTTATAGACGCGGGCGCTAATACCGCCCAGTACCCCCAGGTGGCCGTTGACGCAGGCGGAAACGCCTTCGCGGTCTGGCAGCAGGGCGACGGCACGTACTCAAGCATCTACGCCAACCACTACGAGTAGGCGGGCGTAAAAAAGCAGTTAAAGAGGCGGGGCCGCAAGGCCCCGCCTCTTTTGTCGCGCGGAGCGCAGGCGGAAAAGAACCGGAGTGGAGGTGGCGTAAAGAGGGTTCAAGGAGAATACTTTAAAAACCATGCCCTTGACTATGAACCGGCCCAGGCGTTTTAATACCTGTATGCCGAAGCTGCCTGTATTGCCTATATTGATTGTCGCTGTGCTCCTTGCGGCCTCCTGCGCGAAGAAAGTCCTGCCGCCGGTATCTCTTGAGCCTGCCGAGAAGTTCGAGCAGGCCAACAGGCTGTTTGAGAAGAAGAATTTCGACGAGGCGAGGCGGACCTTCGAGGAAGTCAAGCTGAAGGACGACGGGCAGGGCTACGCGCCCCTGGCCCAGTTGAGGATTGCGGACTCATATGTCCGGGAGGAGGACCCCGAGCTCGCGGTGGACGAGTACAGGGAGTTCCTGCGCGACTACCCCACGCACAAGTACGCCTCATACGCCCAGTACCAGATAGGCATGGTCTACTTTAACCTCATAAAGGGGCCCGAAAGGGGCTACGGCGCCGCGGTCCGGGCCATCGAGGCTTTCGAGTCTCTGAACTCCCTCTACCCGCGAAACCCCTACCGGAAGGACGTGAAGCGCCGGATGGAGCAGGCCATGGAGGTCATCGCGGACCACGAGTTCATGGTGGGGGATTTTTATTTCAGGAAGGGGGCGTACGGGGGGGCCATCGGCAGGTTGGGGCCGCTGCTTGAGGACTTCCCCGATTACGGGGCCGGGGACGAGGCGCTTTACCGCCTGGCCGTAAGCCATATGGCGCTCGGGGAGGCCGAAAAGGCCCGGGAGTACCTCGCGGCACTTGAGGGCAAATACCCCTCAAGCCCGCTCGTCGAAAAGGCCAGGAAGAAGTTCATGGACTTCCCGGAAAAATGAGCAACAGGGCGGCCCACCCGGAGCAATACTACCCCGTCTTCCTCGACCTCAGGGACAGGGCCTGCGTGGTGGTGGGCGGCGGGAAGGTGGCCGAGCGGAAGGCGCGCGACCTTATAAAGGCGGGAGCCCGGCTGAAGGTCGTAAGCCCGGCGCTTACCACCGGCATGGAAAAACTGAAGGCCAAAGGCGCGTTTGAGCACATCGCCCGAAACTTCAGGAAGTCCGACCTCAGGGACGCCCTGCTCGTCATCGCCGCCACCGGCGACATGGCCCTGAACAGAAGGATAGCACGGGAGAAGACCCTCCTCGTAAACGTCGTTGACAGGCCGGAGCTCTGTAACTTCATCGTCCCCTCCACCCTGAGGCGCGGCCCTCTGGCCATCTCCGTCTCCACCTCCGGCGCAAGCCCCGCCATGGCCCGCGCCATACGCAAAGACCTGGAGGGCACGTACGGAAAGGCGTTCGGCCAATATCTGGACAAGCTCAAGCGTAAAAGAGAGCGCGCCGCAGGGGAGATAAGCGACCCCGGGGAGCGCGAGCGGTTTCTCAAGTCGCTTGCCTCCGAAAAAGTCCTCGCAACACTGAGAAAGGGCAGGCTCCCTCGGGACCCAGAAGACCCGGGGGGCGCGCGGGACCGGGCCAGGCTTAAAAAATAAAGCGATTTAAAGCCCGGCGAGGACGCGCCCTTGCTTTAAATCGTCAGTAATGGTTCGACGGGCCCTTCACGAAGGTCTGCTTGACAAGGCATGAGGATGCGAATAGGATTTAGTAATGCCTCGGCCATATAATATTCTTGAACCGGACTATTCCCTGTAGCTTGCTACAGGGTTACATTTTCAGGTTCCTCCCCCTTGAGGGGGGAGGTCAGGAGGGGGTGTGCAAGAAACTGGAAA
>CBDVCR010000014.1:0-29053 GCA_965372535.1 uncultured bacterium
ACCATTCTATCAAAGGTTAATAAGTGTAAAGAAGCGTTAGGGACAGCACACTAGCCCAAAGAGGACAAACGCAGTGCCCTTTACAGCTGTCTTTAGTGACGAGTTTACTATCTCGGACATCTCTTGCCACCGGTTAGGAATTCTTCATCGGATGCGGCAATGAACCCCTTATGCTTAAGATTCGCATTGCTGCAAGACAGAGCTTTGCCCTCAAGGTCAAACATCCTTCCGCTTGCTTCCTCCACGATGCAAGGGACTGCAGCGGTATCCCGTTCCCATATCGGGCCAAGTCGAGGGCAGATGTCCGCTGCGCCTTTGGCAACTATACAGATTTCCTCTGGAGTCTTTCTTTCGGTCATCCTTTAGGTCTTTCCGCATCTGTCTGTATGCGCTTTGCGCCCAGATTCTGCTCCTTGCAAAACACAAGAATCCATTGCCGCATCTCCTCGGTGAGTTTTCGCTTTGGCTGTTTAGAGGACATCGGCTGCGGCTGGTTGAACCCTCCTCGCCAATCTCCTCAATTTAAAACGATGTCCGCGAATCACACAGTTCTAACTCTTCAAACCCACTGCCCACTGTCAACGACCTTTGGAGCAGTGGATAGTAAAGTCTGGCTCCCGGGGAGGGATTTGAACCCCCGACAGGGTGGTTAACAGCCACCTGCTCTGCCAACTGAGCTACCCGGGAAGCCGATCCGGTGTCCCGGATGCCCACATCCGGGAGGAAGGTTACCTAAAATTATACCTCAGCAAACTGGTCACTTGTCAATCATTCGAGCAAGCTGGTGCGGCACGCTGGAGGAGGCCGGTGCTCGGGCCGGCGAGCATGTGTGGGAAGCGCAGGCGACATGTATAGCGGACTCCTGAAATGAGACAGTCGGTTAAGATAGAGCGTACTGTCTTGGAAGTGGGTTTTGATGAAGCGGAAGTTCACGAAGGAGTTCAAGCGAAGGTGGCGCTTGAGGCGCTGAAGGGACAGAGAACGGCCAACGAGCTCGCCCAGGAGTTCGGAGTCCACGTAAACCAGATAAGCCTGTGGAAAAAGCAGCTTCTGGAGGCCGCGCCCTATGTGTTCGGACGTGGGAAGGATAGTGAGGCGGAGCGGGTTACTGAACGGCTACCGAACGAACAAGCTAACCGAAAGTACTTGATTTACTTACATTCCTATGGCGGAGAGGGAGGGATTCGAACCCTCGGTGAAGCTATAAACCCCACACACGATTTCCAGTCGTGCACCTTCAGCCGCTCGGTCACCTCTCCAGCAAGAAATATTATATCATCGTCAACAAGGGCTTTGCCATCTCTGCGTCAGCGGCCCGGGCGGTATTCACGAAGGGCTTCGTCCCCCGGCGTGGCCCCGGAATGTATATACCTCGGAGAGAAATGGATGGGCACGAGGGCCTTGACCCCGGCCTCCCTGGCGATTCTTCCTGCAAGCGCCCCTGTAAGGTGGTTTCTCTCCTTTGCCCTGTCCCTGTCCTCGTCCAGAAAATAAGCCTCGCAGTAAAGAGTGTCGGAGCCTTTGACGAGGCCCGTGATGCGCTCTACGTTTTCCTCGTCCGGGGAAGCGTCGGTTATGTATGAAACCTTCTGTCCCCTCGTAATCATGGCCAGGGGGCGGAGTTCCTCAAGGCTGTATTTCTTCCCCGATATCGCAAACTTCGTTTCGCCCGGAGCGTTTTCCCTTATGGCCCGCTTAAGCTCTCCAAGCCACGGCCCAACGGGGAGCCCCATGCTCAAAAGCGCGTCCTTGTTGATATTGATATGGAAGTCTTCCTCGATGGAAAACCCGAGACACTGTATGTCGTGGCTGATGCTTGCGGCCATGACCTTAAAGGAAGTCTCCTCAAGCAGCGTGCCGGAGAAGGGCCTCTCGTCCCTTTCAAGCCTCTTGAAGCGGTTCTCGGCGTAAAAACTCGAATGCCGGAGGGTATTTTCTTGAACCGCGAACACCTCAAGCCTGAGCGGATACTCGGTGATGACGTTCCATGCGTACCCGCTGAGTTTCCCCTCCACGCAGTCCGCGATGTTCGACGGGCCGAAGACCCGAAGCGGGGTTTCCCGCCTCAGAAGCGCCCGAAGGACAGTGTCGAACCCGATGAAATGGTCGATGTGGGCGTGGGAAACGAACAGGTCCGTTATCTTAAGAACGTCCGTCTGTCCCAGCCCGCCCATGTCTCCGGCGTCGAAGAGCAGGGCACGTTTTTCCCTCAAAAACCGCACATAGAGGATGGGGTCTTCAAAGGGGCCGTTTACCGGCCTGTGGTGGAACGTGGGTTTCATATGGGATTATAGCGTATTGTGATATAATAAATAAAACAGCCAAGATTAGCTAAGATTTGGTTTTATTTCAATACCTTATAGCCTTAATCGTGGTCATGTGGAGGTCCTGTGCCAGAGCTTAGAAAAGACCCGGTGCTTGGTCGGTGGGTCATAATTTCCGTTGAACGAGGCAAGAGGCCCACGGATTTCATATCCCCCCTCCGGAAGCGGAAGGGCGGGTTCTGCCCCTTCTGTCCGGGCAATGAATATACGACTCCCGAGGAGGTGCTGTCGTTCAGGAGGGACGGCTCCGCGCCCAACACCCCGGGCTGGACGTTGAGGGCCATGCCGAACAAGTTCCCGGCGCTTTTGAAGGAAGGGGAGCTTAACAAGAAAGGCGAGGGCATATTCGACAAGATGAACGGGGTGGGCGCCCACGAGGTAATAGTGGAAACCCCGGACCATGACCAGACCCTCTCCACGATGCCGCTGAGCGCTTTTGAGGATACTTTATGGGCGTACCACAGCCGGTTGACCGCCCTCAAGAGCGACCCGAGGTTCAAGTACATACTCATATTCAAAAACGAGGGGGAGGCCGCGGGGGCGTCCCTTGAGCATTCCCATACCCAGCTTATCGCGCTGCCCATCGTGCCCCGCACCGTGAAGGGCGAACTCCAGGGAGCAAAGAAACATTACGAGATGAGGGACAGGTGCCTTTTCTGCGACATAATCCACCAGGAACTCGCCGACGGCAGGAGGATTGTCCTTGAAAACGACGACTACATCGCCTTGGCCCCCTACGCGCCGAGGGCCCCTTTTGAGACCTGGATACTACCCAAGGAACACCGCTCCTTTTTTTCGCCCCGGAACGACAGTTTTTCCGGCCTCGCCGATCTGTTCCAGAAAGTGTTAAAGCAGATAGACGCCATTCTTGAGGCGCCCCCGTATAATTTCATGTTCCACACTTCTCCTTTCAACGAGGAGGAAAACGATTACTACCACTGGCACATCGAAATCATGCCCAAGCTTACCAAGATAGCGGGCTTTGAATGGGGCTCGGGGTTTTACATCAATCCGACGCCGCCCGAGGAAGCCGCTAAATTCATGAGAGAGGCATAACGCAGAGAAGTTTCCATGAAGGTACTGATAGCATCCTCGGAAGCCGTGCCCTTCGCAAAGACCGGCGGACTTGCCGACGTCATCGGCTCACTCGTGAAGGAACTCAGGGCCCTGGGGATTGACGCGCGTCTTGTCATGCCTCTTTACCGGGGCATTAAAAGCAGGCTCAAGCCAAGGCCCACTCCGCATACGTTAAGCGTGCCCGTCGGAAGCAGACGGTACGGAGGCCGGCTTTATTCCCACGAAGACTCGGCATATTTTATCGAGTGCAGGGAGTTCTTCGACCGCAAGGAAATCTACGGCACGCCCGAGGGCGAGTACGAGGACAACGCCTTCAGGTTCATTTTTTTCTCAAAGGCCGTCCTTGACTCATGCAGGCTTCTGGGTTTTATTCCCGACGTCATGCACTGTAACGACTGGCAGACAGGGCTTGTCCCCCTGTATATGAAGACCGTCAGCAGGGAATCCTTCAGGGCGACCGCCAGTCTCCTTACCATCCACAACCTCGGCTACCAGGGTATATTTCCTCCTTCGGCCATGACTTTGACCGGCCTGCCGGCCGACATGTTCAACCCCGATGAGCTTGAGTTTTACGGACAGGTCAACCTGCTGAAGGCGGGCATAGTCTCCGCCGACGCCATATCCACGGTAAGCGGCACGTATGCCCGGCAGATGATGGAGGAAGAGTATGGCTTCGGCCTGAACGGCGCCATCAAAAAGAGGGCCGGCGACCTCTACGGCATTCTGAACGGAATAGACGCTGCAACATGGGACCCCGAAAACGACGCCCTTACCCCGGCAGGGTTCGGGCCCGGCAACATGGCCGGCAAGGAGGCCTGCAAGAGCCGGCTGGCAAAGACCTGTTCTTTCAAGGACAGGAAGGCCCCGGTCGCGGGCATGGTGGGAAGGCTCGCTTCCCAGAAAGGCATGGAGATTTTCCTCGACGACGCCGAGAGAGTCTTTTCCCTGGGCGTTAACGTGGTGGTGCTCGGCAAGGGAGAGGAAGGGCTTCAAAAGAGGCTCAGGGAGGCGGCAAGGAAGCACCCGGCGAATTTTTTCGTCCACATGGGCTACGACGAAAGCCTCGCTCACCTTATTTATTCCGGCTCCGACATGTTTTTAATCCCTTCGAGGTACGAGCCCTGCGGCCTCACGCAGATGATAGCCATGAGGTACGGCGCCGTCCCCGTGGCAAGGGCTACGGGGGGGATCCTGGATACGGTGGAGGATTACGACCACCTGCGGGACAAGGGAACGGGATTTCTGTTTTCCGGCTATGACTCCTCCGCGTTCCTTGAATGCCTGAAAAGGGCTTTGTGCGTATATTCCGGAAACGGAAAATGGGGGAGAATCGTCGCGGAAGGCATGAAAAAAGACTTTTCATGGAAAAAATCCGCCGGGAAATACGTCGAGCTTTACACACGGCTCGTCAAAAAGGCAAAAGCATGAGTTTGAGGTTCAAGGTCATAGCTTTTACCGTTGCCATTATAACCACCGTCTCCCTGATGGGCGTTGGGGCGGTTTACATATTTAACGCCCACAGCGAGAACCTCCGCATGATGTACGGGGAAATAAACAAGCACAGACAGTACGGCGAGTTGACCAGGGCGCTCAGGAACGCGGTGGCCTCCGCCGAGGGGTGGGCCGCAACCGGCAACGACATATACGGAAAACGCTATTCCCGGAGCCTCGCGGCAATCGACGAGGCAACGGGCCGCCTGGACGGGATATACGGAAACGGTTTGTGGCGGGAACCCCTGGAAGAAGACATCGAGGAACTTAAACGCGAAGCGGGGGTGGTCTTCGAGGTGCGAGACCCCGTGGGGAGCATGAAGGTCGAAAGCCGCCTTAAGATGCTCAAGGAGCTGGAGAAATCGCTGCTCGCCCGCATGGGCGAAGTGCACGATAAATCCCTTGGGGTCACTGTGGAGATAATCTCCGCGCACGAGAGGGGGGAGAAAAACCTGGCGCTTTATCTCGCCCTGCTGATTGCCCTTGCCCTTGCTTTTTCCACTTTACTGACGCTGCTGATGAAGAGGGCATTTGAGAAACCGTATAACGAGCTGATGCGGGCAACGGAAAAAGTCGCCGCAGAAGACCAGGGGCACGGGGTTGGCCCGAAAAACGGCGGTGATATAGGAGTGATTGCAAGGCGCTTCGACGACATGGTGGTGAGCGTGGAGAAGTCGAGCAGGGAATTGAAGCGCAAACTCAACGAGACGGAGCTGGTCCTTGAGGTCTCGGAATTGACGGGCATGCTGCCTGATCTCAAGGGTGCACTTGGCCACATAGCCGAGGTTATCGCAAGCAAAATGGAGAAGGATTTGTGCGGCATCTTCCTTTACAGGAAGGAAAAAAAGGCCTTTGTCCTCGATGCGTGCAACACGGTGAAACCCGAAGGGAGCGTGTCCCTTCCCCTGGAGAGCGGGGCGCTGAAGAGGGCGGTCAAGACACTCAAGCCCTTTATCATAGAAGACACCGAAGGGTTCCCCGAACTTCAGTCCATATGCAAGGAGGCTTCCTCCTTGATGGTGGTCCCCATCGTCCGGGACAATTCCTGTGTCGGGCTTCTTATGCTCGGAAGTTTCGCGCCCGGGGGCTTAAAGGCCGACGAGATGGACACCGCCATGATACTTGCCCATACCATAAGCACAGCTATCAGGAACACCGAGCTTTACGAGGAAACCGGAAAACAGTTAAAACAGCTCTCCACGGTCTATGAACTCAGCAAGGTTTTGACCTCGGTTTACGAGCCCGACGAGATATTGCACACCGTGTCTTCGAAGATAGCCGAACTGATAAACGCCAGAGGATGCGTAATAAGGCTCCTGGAGGACGGGAATTTAAAGATAAAGTCTTGTTCCGGGGACATTGGCGGATTGGCCGGGGAAAATGAGGTGCCGATTGGAAAGGGAATCGCAGGATGGGTGGCCAAGGAGGGGAGGCCTCTTTTTGTCGAGGACATATCGAAGATGCCGGAAGAAATAAGGACGCCGGGCATCGCCGCGCGGTCAGCCATAGCAGTGCCCTTGAAAAAGGACGAGAAGATTATCGGCACCCTGGGGCTTTATGACAAGGTGGACAAAAAGGGCGAGACCATGCTGTTTACCCTCGACGACCTCTCTGTTGCGGAGGGTTTTGCCTCGTTAACCGCGGTCGTCCTGGAAAAGGCGGGGATGCAGGAGCAGCAGAGAAAAACCGAAGCCGATATCTTAAAAGCCAAGAAGAGGATGGATTTCCTCTTCGACAGCGTCCAGGGCGGCATCGTCACGCTCAACAATGACTTTACCGTTCTTTCGGCTAATACATATATCGAGAGGTGGGTGGACCTGCCCCTCAGGGATATTCTCGGCAAGAACGCCATCGACATATTCCACGGCAAGAGCGGCATATGCCCGCACTGCGCCGCCAAGGTTACGTTCGACGAGGGCATCGTAAACTCCATAACACAGTCAAGCGGCCTGAATTACGCCGACCTTGCTTCCTATCCCGTAAGGGACGAAAACGGCAACGTGGAGGAGGCGGTCGTCTTTATACAGGACATAACGGAGAGGGTGCTTTACCAGGAAGAGATAATGGGCCTTTACCGGGAGGTCATGCAGACCAAGGAATACATGGAGGGACTGATAAACAATTCCGCGGACGCCATAGTGACTTCCGACATCGAGGGGATTGTGAAGTCATGGAACCCCGCGGCCGAATCCATTTACGGCTTCAGGAAAGAGGAGGCCATCGGCACGTTTTTGCCGTTTGTCCCGGAGTCCCAGCTTGAGTTTGAGAAGGGGAACATAGAAAAGATAAAGGCCGGCGAGGTGCTCAAGCTCGAGACCTTTCGAAAACGCAAGGACGGCGCGCTTATCGAGGTGAGCCTGACGCTTTCGCCGATAAAGGACGTTACCGGCGATATTATCGGCATTAGCGGCATATCGAGGGACATAACCGAGAAAAAGCGTGTGGAGAAGGAACTTATCAGGAGGAACCAGGAACTGTCGAGGCTGTTCTTTATCAGTTCCGCCATGCGGGGCACGCTCGAGCTGGACAGGCTCCTTCGGATGGTGCTTACCGCCGTTACCATGAGCGACGGTCTCGGGTTCAACAGGTCGATACTGTTTCTGCTCGACGAGGAGACAAACACCCTCAAGGGGACCATGGGCGTGGGGCCCGCGAACCCCGAGGAGGCCTGGGACATCTGGGAGAAACTCTCCACGGACAAGAAGACCCTGCACGATATAATGCACGATATTGAGGTAGGGGCGCAGCAGGCTGATTCTTTCCTGGACAGGCTCAGCACGGGGATAGAAACACCCATGAAGGACGACACCGTGCTTTCAAGGGCCGCAAGGGAAAGGAAGCCGTTCAATGTCACGGACGTCAAAAAAGAGCCCTTCACGGACATGGCGCTTGTCCAGCAGTTGGGTACCGAGGCCTTCGCGGTGGTGCCCCTGGTCTACAGGGACAAGGTTATCGGGGTGCTGTGGGTCGACAACCAGTTTAACCGCAAACCCATTACCGGCGAGGACATGAAGTTCCTGATAGGCTTTGCGGACCAGGTGGCCTCGGCCATAGAGGCGGCGAGGCTTTTCCACAAAGTGTCCATGGCCGAGGCCGAACTGGAAAACATCTTCAGGTCCATTTCCGATATGGTATTTTTTACGGGCAATGACTATACGGTCAAGAACGCGAACCAGGCCGTAATGGACAGGCTGGGAAAACCAAGAGAAGAGATAGTGGGGCGCAAGTGTTACGAGGTCTTCCACGGCTTGGACAGGCCGTTCCTGACCTGCCCCCACCATAAAACCGTCGAAAACAGAAAAGCCTATGTCGAGGAATACGAAGATGCCTACCTCGGCGGGACGTATATTTCCTCCACCGCGCCCATGTTCGACGCGGACGGTATGTTTCAGGGCACCGTGCATGTCGTAAGGGATATCACGGAGATGAAGGACCTGAGGGTGAAGCTCCATTCCGCCGAAAGGATGGCCGCTCTCGGCGAGGTGGCCGCAAAAGTCGCCCATGAGATAAGGAACCCGCTGGTCTCCGTGGGGGGGTTTGCCAAGCGGCTTGAGGACAAGCTGGAAGACAGGGAGAAGGAATACGCCCACATAATACTTGAGGAAGTCAGGAGGCTGGAGGGCATCCTCAAGGACATCCTCGGATTTGTTAAGGAAATCAGGATGTCGAGGGAACTCATTGACCTTAACGACATCGTAAAAGCCGTGCTCGACCTGCTTGGCGGCGAATTTAAGGACAGGGGCAATGCTATTGTCAGGGATTTCAGCCCGGAGTCGGTTATAATGCTGACCGACCCGGACCGGATAAAGGAGGCGGTATTTAATATCGTCTCAAACGCCAACCAGGCCATGGACGGGGGAACGGTAAGCGTCAGGACTTACAAGCAGGACGGCTACGGTGTGATCGAAGTCTCGGACACCGGGTGCGGAATCAGGAAGGAGGACATTAACCGTATTTTCGACCCGTTCTTCACCACAAGGCCCACGGGCACGGGGCTGGGACTTGCGATATCCAAGCGAATTGTTGAGGAAAACAGCGGTCTAATAGGCGCGGAAAGCGGTGGGGCGGGCGCCGGGACCAAATTTACCATTAAATTGCCGCTAAAGGAGGTATGACATGAGTAAGATACTCGTAGTCGACGACGACGCCCATATACTTAAACTCTATCAGGTGGAACTGCAAGAGGAGGGCCATGAGGTGGTCACGGCGAGCACCGGCAAGGAGGCCATGGAGGTGTTCGAAAAGGAAGAACCCGACCTGGTTACGCTGGACATCCTTATGCCCGATATAGACGGAATAAGCCTTCTAAGGAGGATGAAGGAACTGCGCCCGAGGCTGCCGATTATCATGTCAACGGCGTATGACTACAGAGACGATTTCGCCGTATGGGCCTCCGAGGCCTATATCGTGAAGTCGGCCGACCTCACGGAAATGAAATCCATGGTAAAGAAGCTCCTGAGCAAGAAGGACGCCAATGGTTCTTAAGGCGGGGGACGCGGTTTACGGCGGCTATGTGCTCGCCAGGGAGGACGGCGTGGTCTTCATCCGGGGCGCCCTTCCCGGCGAGGTCGTGGAAGTGTCGGTAAGCGAGAAAAAACGCGATTATTCAGTGGCTTCCGTTACCGGCATAATCGAGCAGTCTTCCTTCAGGGTGGAGCCGCCGTGCCGGTATTTCGGAGACTGTGGCGGGTGCAGGTTGCAGTTTGCGGCTTACGAAAAACAGGTTTCCATGAAAAACAGAGTCCTTGCCGACTGCCTGAAAAGGATTGGCGGCATTGAGCTTGAACCGTCACAGCCCCTTCTTGGCCGGGATTTCAACTACCGTCACAGGGCCCAGTTCAAGGTGTCCAGGGAGGGCCGGGCGGGTTTTTACAGGGAGGGCACGCGTGAGGTGGTTCCCATAACCGAATGCCTTCTCATGGCAGAGGAAATTAACGGTGCCCTGAAACAGCTTAGGCGGACTGAGCTTTCGGGCATAAGGGAGATACATGTAACGCTCGGCAGCTCCCTGACGGCGCTTATTAAGGGCAAGGGGTTTGACGAGAAACTCGCCGAACGGCTCGTCGGCCTCGGTTTCTCCTGCGTCGCTTTTGAAGACGGCGATTACAGGGGAAAGGGGCACACGAGCTTTGGCCTCGACGGGCTTGAGTACACCGTGTCTCCCTGGAGCTTTTTTCAGAGCAACTGGGAGCTTAACACGCAGGTGGTGCGCCTGATAACCGGGACGTTAACTCCCCTGGATGGCAAGCGTGTACTTGACCTTTATGCCGGTGGGGGGAATTTCTCGCTTACCCTGGCCGCGGCCGGCGCCGAAGTGGTGGCTGTGGAGGAAAACCCTTATTCCATAAAAGACGGGGAGAGGAACCTCTCCCTTAACGAAATGCATAAATTCAAGTTTGCCAGGGGGCAGGCGGAAACTGCAAGGCTCAAGGGAGATTTCGACATCGTGATACTCGACCCCCCAAGACCCGGCCTCGCAAGGGCCGCCATGGAAAGGGTGCTCAATATGCAGCCCGAAAAAATCGTCTATGTCTCCTGCGACCCCTCCACGTTTGCGAGGGACCTGAAGAAACTCTCCGAAAAATACGACCTCGACTCCGTCCGGATGATAGACCTCTTCCCCCACACCTATCATGTGGAATCCCTTGCCTTCCTCACCAGGCGGGCCGGTCAGGCATAAAGACACCGCCTGATTCGGACGGAAAAAGTCCTTTTATACTGCCACGCAACCCGGATATTGCACGAGTCTGGTTTACCGCGGACGCAAGGCGCGGGACGCGAAGGGGGACAGCGTCCCCCGGCACTATCAATACCGCGAGCGGCCCGCAACGCGGCGGATGCGGAAAGTCGCGGGGGGCCGTGCCCTCCAGGCTCGCCCGAAGGGTGAGCACAGCCGGAAATTCCATGAGCTTTTTCAGGGGCACAAAACGTACTTTAAAATAATAATGGAATATTCTTCGGGGTCTTTGATATTATTCCGATATAACATCCACCCTCCCGATAGGCGGGACTTTCAGTCCCGCCGTGAGCCGGTTCTCCGGCGGGGTTGGAAAACCCCGCCTATGCCCGTGATTGTTATCATAACTTCTTGTTCTCCTTTTCCATAGTGCTCATGCAATGTCCGTGTTAATGCTGCCCGTGGATAAGCACTGGCAGGCAGCGGACGCAGACGGTCTTTTCCTCTCCTTCGTGGATGCACCTGAGGTAGACGCGCTCTTTCTCCTCGGCGCCGCAGACGAAACACTTTGCCGCCATGCTCAGTCCTCCAGCTCGTTTATCTCTTTAACGATTTTTTCCGGGTCCACGTTGTGCATCATGGCGCCAAAGCTTATGGACTCCACGTTGATGCCCGGGCAGGTAAAGCAACCGTTTCCGAAGTATTTCTCGATAACTTTCCGCGCCCCGGGGTGCTCCTTGAGTACCTCGCCTATGGTCGAGTCTTTGGTTACCTTCCTGATAGTCGCCATATCATAACCTCCTTTCCTTCTTCTTAATTATATGATATTAAAATATCCTTTCGGGTTCCATGACCTGTGTCATACGTGAGGCAGGCTGTTTTTATGACGTTAATCATGGTATTCTCACCCATAAGGCAGGTAGGATAAAATAACAGTACATTTATCAATGGAACCGCCGGTAAACCGGCATATGAATGCTTCGGAATCCCCTATGCAAGGGGGTTTGGGAGGATTCAACGCCGGCAGATGAACTAACCGGTCAGCAAGGAGGGCGTATGGACAGGTTTGTCAGGAATTTCATAGCGATGAGCATCATCTACCTTGCGCTTGCCTCGATACTCGGCCTAATCATGCTCGTTTTTCCGGGCGCGCTGGGCTACGGTTTCGTGCATTCCCACCTCATGCTCCTCGGCTGGGTATCGATGATGATATACGGCGTGGGTTACCATATACTGCCGAGGTTCGCGGGCCGCCTGCTCAAGCACCCCTCTATGGCCGAGGCCCAGTTCTGGACCGCAAACATCGGCCTGGCGGGCATGGCGGTTTTTTATGTATTGGATTTCAGGGCCTCCGGCATGTCCGCATACAGGGCGCTCCTGGGGCTTTTCGGGGTAGTGGAAGTGATATCGATATTCCTGTTCTTTTACAATATGCTGGTTACGCTTTACGCAAAACAGGAAGAGGGAGGCTAAGAGCCTACCTCACTTAAGCCGGAGGGGTTTTTCACAATAATCTTTCCGGCTTTTTCCTCTATCAGGCCGAGCTTCTTGAACCGGCTCATGGTCCTTATGGACGTCTCCACAGTGGTGCCCACCATCTCGGCAATGTCCTGCTTGGTGAGTTTCATGTCGATTTCCGTGCCTTCACCTGTCTTTACGCCTGCCTGCTCGGCGAGTTTCATAAGCAGCGCGGCTATCCGGGGACCCACTTTCTCAAGGGCGATGCTCTTGGTGGTCTCAAGGGAGTTCCTTACCCTGTCGCCCATGCTCTGCATAATCTTCATCATCAAGCCGGGGCGCCTGTCCAGGATGGTCTTTATGTTCTCCCTCGATATCCTTAACACTTCGCAGTCCTCCCTGGCGACGGCGTTGGCGGGGTAGGGGAACCCCCGCAATACAGCGAGGCCGCCGAAGAAGTCCGCAGGGTGGATTATCTCAAGTATTATCTCCTTTCCGTCCAGGGAGAGTTTGGTAATTTTCACCTCTCCCTTGAGGACAAAATAGAACCAGTCGGAGGGGTCGCCCTCGGAAAAAATGATGTCCTTTTTCCTGTAGGTTCTCTTTATCTGAAAAGGCTCGATTTCCTTGAGTTCCGCATCGCTAAGGCCCTGAAAAATAGATATTTCCTTAAGGTTTGACATGGAAATAGAATAATGGATATACGGCAAAAAAACAACGTTTTTTCTGAGACGGTAATATCAAGATTTCAGTGTAAATTCTTTTAAGGGCTTTTTTCCCCACTGTTCATTCAAATAGCTCAGCACGAGCTTACCCCTTTCTTTAGGCCATCACCGGTGAGAGTTCCCATTCAATTTTAGCATCTTCGCCTTGTCTTTCAAAAGTCTTTCTAAACTCCATCGGTGTTATCTTCCCCAGCGAGATGTGTGGCCGTTCGATATTGTATTCAACCCGCCAGCGCTTTATTGTTTCTCTGGCTTCGGCAAGGCTCAGAAACCAGTGCTAATTTAGGCACTCATCCCTGAAAGTTCCGTTGAAGCTCTCGATGAAGGCATTCTGATTCGGTTTGCCTGGCTCTATGAAGTGCAGCCGCACTCCTCTTTGTTCAGACCATAACAGCATGGCTTTACTGGTTAGTTCGGGGCCGTTGTCCATGACAAGCACTTCTGGCAACCCCCGTGTCTTTGCTGCACGGTCAAGCACCCCCTCTATGAACCTCCTCCTGAAATCCCTGACCGCCTCGTCCTGCATCTCCCAGATATCACCAATGCTCTTGTATTCCCTCCATAAATCTTTTACTTTTAATGCAATTATTACCGCGAGCAGAAAAAAGGCGACACTGCAAGGGCCATGAGGGGGCCACCGGTCCTCGCGCTCCCACGCTTGGCGCTGAAGCGCCTCGCTCCTTTCAGGCGCTTGACAGATTCCGTCACTTTTTGACCGGGCAAGACCTTTTTGTGTCATCTTTTGTTTGCCGGTTCATGGGCTGGTTTTTAATGAATCGTTTTAAATCACTGATTTCTGGAATTGGCACGGGTCTTGCGTTTCCTCTTGTGAAAGATTAAGAAAGGGGGAACTTGGGATGGAAAGCTTAAGAGTGCAGGACATAGTGAGAATGCTTAAGTCCGAGGAGATATACCTGGCCCTCCCCCTTTGTGAGAAGCGCCGGATTGTCAGGCGCATGCTCTGGATATGCTTTAACTGACCCTCCGCGCGGCGGGAAAGGGAAGATAATACCCCGGCGTCCTTTTCCCCCGCGCCTCCCCTGCCCTGCATTCCGCGGCCCACAACTTGCCCGATAATATCAAGAGGGTGGCGGTCCGGGCGCCCACCCGATGAGTATACCGCACAGTCCCGGATTTTCCCCGAAAAACAACTGACATAAATATTTCTCAAGTGGTAAGGATTCCAGATAGGAATATCGGGATATGCCGCAGAAGAGGGTGAAATAACCTATCAAAAAAGAAATTTACTTTATAAAAATATTTACTTATCCAAGTAGGCGGGGAAAGGAAATTTAATATTATCAGGTGTTTACGCGTTAATTGAGAATAATGATTCCAAACTACCACTCTGGCAATTAATTTGCATGCTTTCTTACATTGCCGGATAACGATTCAGAATCCTGAAACCATGCAAGGGGGTCTTAAGGGGAGAGTCAAGGGCTGCCGGTCATCACCCGCATAGTGATTGTTGGACAGGATATTTCTTTTTGACCTTGGCGTTTATCGGGGTGGCAACTCGTATTAACTGGGCACTTCAACGCAAGGAGGGACAAGATGAGGAGGGTTCTTTTAACGATGTTGGCTGTTTCCCTGGCCTTTGTCATGTGGGCGGGGATGGCATGGGCGGAGCCGCCGGTCTATCTGAGCCATACGCTGACCGGCTACACAGAGGGCGTTGACACCGTAACGCTTGATTATGTGCTCCACGTGGAAAACATGGGGGCGGGGGCCGTATACAACCTGGTGCTCTCGCATGTCCCGCTGATGATAATCGCGGAACCCGATGTTTCGCTTGGCATAGGGACCATCGAGGCGAACGGGGCGGTTGACGTTACGTTCACCATTGTAACGCCCCTGCTTCTGAGCCAGGAGGAGTTTATGGAGCTTCCGCTTTTCTGGGCCGGCGAGGGAGAGGACGCAAACTATAACTTTATCGAGTTTCCCGCCGAGAGCCTTTCAATTATTAATGGGGGAGGTGTTTAATGAAAAAGCAGAGCATAAATATCGCGTTGTTGATATTCGCCCTTCTGGCCGTGCTTCCGATTATGGCTGTTTCCAATGCAGAGGCTGCCCTGGGGGATTTCCTCTTCAAATGGGGAGCGGAATATAATTTCAATGTTCCAATTGGCATAGCAGTAGACGGGTCTGGAAACGTCTACGTGGCTGACACATATAACCACAGGATACAGGTTTTTGACGGCAACGGCACGTTCTTAAGGAAATGGGGAAGCTACGGTACCGGAAACGGGCGGTTCCGTTATCCAAATGGCATAGCAGTAGACGGGTCTGGAAACGTCTACGTGGCTGATTCTCAGAATCACAGGATACAGGTCTTCGACAGCGATGGGACTTACCTCATCCAATGGGGCGGCCCGGGTTCCGGGAACGGGCAGTTCAATTATCCACAGGGCATAGCAGTAGACGGGCCTGGAAACGTCTATGTGGCTGACACATATAATCACAGGATACAGGTCTTCGACAGCACCGGCACGCACCTGGATACGTGGGGAGGCTACGGTACCGGAAACGGGCAGTTCCGTCATCCACGTGGCATAGCACTGGACGGGCCTGGAAACGTCTATGTGGCTGACAATGGTAACCACAGGATACAGGTCTTCGACAGCATGGGCACGCACCTGGATACATGGGGAAGACGGGGTAACGTAGACGGGCAGTTCCGTCATCCATGTGGCATAGCAGTAGACGGGTCCGGAAACGTCTATGTAGCTGATTCTCAGAATTACAGGATACAGGTCTTCGACAGCACGGGGACATTCCTGGGGAAATGGGGCAGCAAGGGTACCGTATACGGGCAGTTCAATTATCCACAGGGCATAGCAGTAGACGGGCTTGGAAACGTCTACGTGGCTGACACTTATAACAGGAGGATACAGGTCTTCAGCAGCGCCGGCACGTTCATAACGGACTGGGGGACCTGGGGCGCCAGAGACGGGCAGTTCTATAATCCAACTGGCATGGCAGTAGCCGGGTCCGGAAACGTCTATGTGGCTGACACTTGGAACAGCAGGATACAGGTCTTCGACAGCATGGGCACGCACCTGGATACGTGGGGAGGCGATGGCACAGGGTATAGGGGCGCGGGCTCAGGGATCGGCCAGTTCCGTTCTCCATGTGGCATAGCAGTAGACGGGCTTGGCAACGTCTACGTGGCTGACACTGGTAATTACAGGATACAGGTCTTCGACAGCGAAGGGACTTACCTCTTCAATTGGGGAGGCCGGGGCGACGGGAACGGCCAGTTCAGAAATCCGCGCGGCATAGCGGTAGACGGGCTTGGAAACGTCTATGTGGCTGACTATTCTGACCACAGGATACAGGTTTTCGACAGCGATGGGACTTACCTCTTCCAATGGGGAAGCCAGGGCGGCGGGAACGGCCAGTTCTATTATCCCTGGGGCATAGCTACGGACGCGGGCGGCAATGTCTATGTGGCCGATGCCCATAATCACAGGATACAGGTCTTCGACAGCATGGGTACGCACCTGGATACATGGGGCGGCTTCCGGTATCCTTACGGCATAGCCGTGGGTGTGGACGGCAACGTCTACGTGGCCGATAGCGGGCGTCAAAGTATACAGGTCAGAGACAGCGGGGGGACCTTACTGAGGGTATGGGGAGGTTTGGGCCCAGCGGACGGCAAGTTCTTGTGGCCTTACGCTATAACGTTGGGTGCGGGCGGAAACGTCTACGTGGCTGACACTGATAATCACAGGATACAGGTCTTCGATGGGTTTAACAGCCTGCCCGTGGCCGATGCCGGGCCGGACCAGACCGTGGAGTGCGTGGACTACGGCGCCACGCCTGTGACGCTGGACGGCTCCGGGTCATACGACCCCAACGGCGACCCCCTGACCTACACGTGGACTCCCTTCGACCCACCCGCGACGGGCGTAAGCGCCGAGGTCACGATGCCATACGGGACCAGCACCGTCACCCTTACCGTTGACGACGGCATAAGCGGAAGCGACTGGGATACGGCCAACATCACCGTGGCCGATACCACCGCGCCCGTGACTACAGCCATTATCAACGGCACGATGGGGGACAATGGCTGGTATGTCTCGGACGTGACGGTAACCCTTAACGCCACGGACGGCTGCACCGGGGTTAAGGAAATCCACTACACCATAAACGGCCTGGAGACCGTGGTCCCCGGCGAGACGGCCACCTTCACTCTTGCCGAGGACGGGATATATGCCATTACCTACTGGGCCGTGGATAACGCCGGGATTGCGGAGACGGCTGACACCACACCGGTACAGAGGGAGACGACAAAGCCTGTGACTACTCCCACCGTACCCGCTCCGCCGCCCGGCACCGGCGGGCATCACACAGGCTGTGTCAACGTGCAGTTGGATACGACGGCCAGCAGCTCGGGTACTGCGGTCACTCAATACAGCTTTGACGGGGTGACATGGTACGACTACACCGGGCAGTTCACAGTGTGCAGCGACGGCGCCACGGACGTCTACTACAAGGCCAAGAGCAACGCCGGGAACGCGGAGGCTCCAAAAACCATCACGATAAAGATAGACACCACGCCGCCCGTGACCACGCACTCGCTTAGCGGCGCCATGGGCAACGACGGCTGGTACGTCTCCGACGTCACCGTAACACTCACAGCCACGGATGCCGCCTCGGGGGTCGCGGAGATACATTACGTCCTCGACGGGGTGGAGCAGGTGGTAACCGCTAACACGGCGACCTTTACCGTGAGCCAGGACGGGGTGCACAGCCTGACCTACTGGGCAAAGGACGTTGCCGGTATCGTAGAGGCACAGCAGGGTCCAGTGAGCTTCAAGATTGACCAGACCATGCCGGTCATCACCATAACCGGCGTTACCGAAGGTGTGAAGTATCCTGCCTGCTCGCCTCCGACGCCAAGCTACAGCGTAACGGACGCGGCCTCGGGGCTGGCAACTCACAGCGCGACTCTCGAAGGCGGGAACGCAAACGGCGTGGGGACGTTCACCTATACCGTAACCGCTACCGACAATGCGGGCAACACGGTCACGGAGACCGTGACCTACAAGGTGGTCTACTCATTCGACGGCTTCCAGACGCCTGTCACGCTTTCAAGGCCGTTCAAGCTGGGTAGCACGATACCGGTGAAGTTCGTGCTTACGGACGGTTGCGGCGCATATGTTTCTAACGCCACGGCCACGCTGTCGGTGGTGCAGCTTTCGGGCGCGGAGCCCCTGGGCGAGCCGATTGACGGGACGACCAACGTGCCGGATTCGGGCAACGTCTTCCGCTACGTGCTCGCGGACAACCACTACATCTACAACCTCTCGACGGGTGATTCCCTGTCCACAGGCACCTGGAGGGTCACCGCAACACTGGACGATGGGGAGACTTACAGCGTGGACATAGGCATCAAGTAGTTTCGGAACGGTTGCCAGAGTAAAGGGCGGCAGAGGATTAACCTCTGCCGCCCTCTCTTATCCTGATTATCCGGGCATTCGCCTTATGGCTTTATAACTCAAGTGGGAGAGCAACGATACGGGAGTTCGGAGTCGAGAAAATAAAGAGGTTGGCCTTATCTCGAAATACTGGAATCAGGCTATTCGCTCCCCGAGGTTTCTTCCATTCCGGCTGGAGAAGATTCCCTCTTCTCCTCTTCCGGCCTACCCTCTTTTACGCGAATGGCAGGCGGCCTTTTCTCCCTGATGCGGCTTCCCACTATCTTCCTTATGCGGTCCGTGGCGCGGCGGCGGGGCGGGCCGTCGGCATACTCGCCGACGTTATGCACAATCTCTCCGCCCACGAGAAAGATGGCCGCCGAGAAGTACACCCAGAGGAGGAAGGCCACGAAGGCCGAGAGGGAGCCGTAGACGGCGCCGATGTTGCGGATGGAGCTTACGTAAAACGTAAACAGGTGCTTGGCCGCCTCCATCATGACCGTGGTGAACAGACCTCCCCAGAAGGCGTCCCGGAGGCGTATCCTCCTTCTTGGAAGCACCATATACATGAAGACCGCAGTGGACAGCACGATGAGCAGCGGGAGGACGAAGCGCATGAGCACCGCGGTGCGCGTGCCTACCTCCAGGACGGGGAAGTATTCGTCCAGGGCCTCAAGAAGCGGCACCATGGTGCTGAGGGAGAAGGCCGCGAACATCAGGAAGACGAAGGAGCAGATGACCACTACGGAGACCGCGACTGAGTTGAGAATGGGTCGCCGGTCCACCACCTTGAAAATCGCCTGTATCGCCACCTGCATCTGCCGATAGAGCTCGAAGGAGACAACGGCGAATATCAGGAGGCTCAAGTTGCCGATGGCCCTGAATGTGATTAGCTTCCTCAGTTCGGCGGTAAAACCCCGGGTTATCTCCGGGAACAGGGCCAGCACCTCGTCTACGAGGTAGTCGTAGAACTCCCGCTGTCCCCCAAGTACGTAGCTTAGAACCGTGATGACGAACAGAAAGAGCGGCACGATGGAAACGATGAAGAAATAAGCCAGCGAGCCTGCGTACGTCACCCCTCCGTCCTTGCTGAAGTCGCGGAGGCTACTGGCCAGCACTCTAAGGGGCTTGATCAAGTCCTCTGCTTCTTATAAACCCTTATGGGCGTGCCGCTGAAGGAAAACGCCTGCCTAAGGCGGGACTCGATGTGCCTCAAGTGCGAGTCCTTTATGCCCTCGGGCAGGTTGGTAAACAGCACAAAGCTCGGCGGCTCGGTGCCGAACTGGGTTATGTAGTAAATTTTGACATTCCTGCCCTTATATGGGGGGATGCTGATGCCCTGCATCACGCGGTTGAGCTCGGCGGTGTTTATCCTCTTTCTCCTTTCGGCCATCACCCGGTCGATGAGGCCGAAGAGTTTGGTGACCCTCGTGCGCTCAAGGCCCGAGGCGGTGAGCACCGGGGCGTGGCCCATGAACCATAGCTTGTCCGCGACCCGTGCGGTGAGCTTTTTGTACGCCCGGTCGGGGTCCTCTATGAGGTCCCACTTGTTGAGCACGACGACGGCGCCCTTGCCCCGGCTGTGCACCATGCCGACTATCTTCTGGTCCTCGGCCACGATGCCCTTCGTGGCGTCCATCATGATGACGGCCACGTCGCAGCGGTCGATGCTCCTCTGAGCCCGCACCATGGCGAACCGCTCGATGGAGTAGCCCCACCGGTCCTTTCTCCGAATGCCGGCGGTGTCGATGAGGATGTATTTCCGCTTGTAGTAGCTGCAGACGGAGTCCACGGCGTCGCGGGTGGTGCCGGGCACCGGGCTTACAAGCATACGTTTTTTCCCCAGCAGGGAGTTTACCAGGGTGGACTTCCCCACGTTGGGCCTGCCGATGACGGCCACCTTCGGGTATTCCACGGCGGCGGCCTCGTAGAGGGGCAACATGGAGACCACCCTGTCCATGAGGTCGTCGAAGTTATAGCCCGTTGCGGCGGAGACCGGCATAAGGTCTTCCACCCCGAGGTCGTAGAACTCGTAGAGCCTCGACTCCCGCGTGGCGGCGTCTACTTTGTTGACGGCCCAGACTATGTCCTTGCCCGAGACCCTCAGCACCTCGGCGAGTTCCGCGTCATAGGGGTTCAGCCCCTCCTTGCCGTCCAGGAGGTGGATGATTACGTCGGCCTCCTCGATGGCAAACAGGGCCTGCTCCCTTATCTGGACGAATATGTTGTCGTCGTGCCTGGGGTAGAAGCCCCCGGTGTCAACGGCAACGAAGGCCCGGTCGTCCCAGACGGCGTCCATGTAGTTACGATCCCTGGTCACGCCCGGCACGTCCTCGACGATAGCGGCACGTGTGCCCACGATGCGGTTAAACAGGGTGGACTTCCCCACGTTGGGCCTTCCAACGATGACTACCAAAGGTTTAGCCATGATAAAGTTTATCAAAATTACCCGCTGAAAAACAGTATCAGCGCTTCAAATAGTCTCATTTTGCGTAAAATGAATCAATCAGAAGGCGGCTCAGCCGAATTGTTGCGTGATTTGAAGCTAAATGCGTGAAATGACCAAGACGGTAATGGGAACAGGACGTAATTCTATCAAGGATTTATAGCCTTTTTAATGCTAAAGTAAGAGGCATGCAAATTGCTTTATAAATTTTGGGGAGGCATGTCCAGATTGGACGGGGAATATTTGTTTTGATACTCAGGGCGAGGATAATTGCGGTTATTGTCATTGTCCTGCTGGTCTCTGTGGGCGTATCCACCGTGATTGCCCTCAACCTGCAGAGCAAGAGGGTGCTGTCGTCCAAAATCAACGATGTCGAGGTTCTGAGCAATATAATCGTTCGGGGCATCGAAAACGCCATGGCAAAGGGCGCCAGCTTGGAAGTCCAGAAGGTCATGGTCAATATCGGGCAAAACCCGGAGATAATGAACCTGAGGGTAATCTCCAGCGACGGCTATATACTGAAATCGAAGCGGCCAGAGGAAATCGGCCAGAAATCGAAGGACTTCGACCTCTTTAATCGCCCCGGGGACGAATTCAAGCCCGTGATCCGCGAAAACACCATCACCCATTTTGCCCCTATCGCCAATAAAAGCCGTTGCTACGGCTGCCACAGCGAGGACATACCCTATAACGGCATTATCGAGGTGAAGTACGACTTCGCAAGGAGCAAGGCCGACGTTATGGCCATAAAGAGGTTCCTTATACTGTCGAATATCCTCACCGTGCTGATAGTCGCGGCAATCCTTGGAGCGATGGTCACAAAGATGGTCATGGTCCCGCTTGGAAAGCTCCTGGGCACGATAAAGTCAGTAGAGTCGGGAGACTGGAGCGCAAGGGTGAAAGCCTCGGGTTCCGACGAACTCGGCACCATCGGCCGGGCCTTTGACAGGATGCTCGACGAACTGAGGGAACTGTATGAAAAGAGCCTCAAAAAAGAGAAGGAGATTTCAAAGGTCAAGATGGAACTTGACCACAAGCTCATTTTAGAAGACCTGAACGCCCAGCTCCAGTACAAGGTCAAGGAGGTGGAGACCGCGAACAGGGCGGTACTGAGCCTTTCCAGGGAAGTGAAGTCAAAAAACATCGAACTCGAAAAAATGGTCGAGAGGCTCAAGGCCATTAACGAAGTCGGCAGAATGCTTGCCTCCATTATCGAGACCGACGAGCTCATAAAGCTGATTATAAAGACCACCGCCGAGATGCTCAACGTGGAAAAGGGCGCCATTAACGTGGTAAAGGGCGACAGCGCAGCGCTTGTCATGCGGTACCATCGCGGCACAGGCATCGAGCGGGACACGGCCATGGCAATAGATATCAACCCCCTTTACAGGAGCCTCCTCGAGGAGGGCAGACCGATCCTGACGAACGCCGGCGAAAGCAACGGGGCCGAGGACGGAAACGTGGAATTTAAGTCGGCCATCGGGGTGCCGCTTAAGATGAAAGGGCAGATAATAGGCGGCATGCTCCTTGAGCAGAAGAGCGACGGGACGCAGTTTACCCACGACGAACTCGATCTTCTCGGCACCATGGCCAACCAGGCCATGGTGGCCATCGAGAACGCGTGGCTTTACGAGACGGTCAAGGCGAATTATTTCGGCACCATCCAGTCGCTGGTCAACGCCCTCGAGGCGAGCGACCGCTACACCAAGGGCCATTCGGAGCGGGTCAGGTACCTGGGCATTGAGCTTGCGAAACAAATCGGCATGGACTACAAGGAGCTGGAGGCCTTCGAGCACGCCGCCATACTGCACGATATCGGGAAAATAGGCATAGATTCCTCCGTGCTCAACAAGGAGGAAAAGCTGACCAGCCGCGAGTTCAGCCTCATCAGGGCACACCCGATAATCGGCGACGAAATCCTGGGGCCCATAGGCACGCTTGAGGGCGTAAGGACAACCATACTCCAGCACCATGAAAGGTACGACGGCGCCGGCTACCCCTACGGCATCGCCGGAGAGGAGATATCACTGAAGGCCAGGATTCTCGCCGTTATTGACACTTTCGACGCCATGGTCACGGACAGGCCATACAGGAGAGGTTTTTCCGTGGACGACACCCTTGAGGAGCTCAGGCTGGGAGCGGGAACGCAGTTCGACCCCGCGGTGGTCAACGCTTTCCTGGAGATGGTTTCCGCGCGGAAAGAGGTGCTTCAGGAGGCGGGCTACGGCCCGAATTGACCTGTGGCAACCTCATTAAAATATCTTTTTACTGCAAGGGGCTGCAATCGCGGCATACGTCGTCATCGGGAGAAAAACGTCCTCGCCGCAGCGCTGCCGCGCCTCCGGGCGTTTTTCTCCCGCTTCCAAGGCTCCCGCGATTTCGCTCCCTTTCGTATACAAAACCTATTTTTAGAGGGTGCCTTATTTCAATTTTTCGCATCGCAGGCAGGGAGTAAGGCCGTGCCCCGGTTTGCCGTACCTCTCCGTATTCGGGTTATCGGAGTCCCGAAGGCCCTTGAGGCGGTCTCAGTCCGCTATCTCGAAGACGAACTCTATCTCAACCGGGGAATCAAGGGGAAGCACCGGCACGCCTACAGCGGCCCTGACGTGTCTGCCCCGCTCTCCGAACACTTGCGCCATAAGGTCAGAGGCGCCGTTAAGCACCATGGGCTGTTCGGTGAACTCCGGCGTGGAAGCAACATAGCCGGTGACCTTCACGCACCGGACCACTTTATCGAGGCTTCCGGCGTGGGCTTTAAGTACCGAAAGCGCGTTTACCGCCGCCCTCCGCGCCTCCTCCGCCCCTTCCTCGGCGGCAAGTTCAGAGCCCAGCTTTCCGGTTCGGATGAGTTTGCCGTCCTCAAGGGGGAGGATGCCGCTTAAGAAAACGAGGTTTCCGGCCCTTACGGCGGGCACATAGCTTCCGAGGGGCTCAGGCGCGGGCGGAAGCTCGATGCCGAGTTCCCTTAGTTTTTCTTCCGGGGTGTTCATGCCGCCCCCTTAAGAATATCAACGCCTTCCTTACGCATTCTTGTTTCTCTTTAACCCGGATATTGCACGAGTCTGGTTTGCCGCGGACGCAAGGCGCGGGACATGAAGGGGAACAGCGTCCCCCGGCACTATCAATACCGCGAGTGGCCCGCAACGCGGCGGATGCGGAAATTCGCGCGGGTCCGTAACCCCCAGGCTCGCCCGAAGGGTGAGTACTCCGAAGATTCCGTTAACTCTTTCCGGTGACAAAACGTACCTTAAACTAAAAATAGAATATTCCTCTGGACATTTTGATATTATTCTGATATAACATCCACCCTCCCGATAGGCGGGACTTTCCAGTCCCGCCGGGAGCCGGTTCTCCGGCGGGGTTGGAAAGTCCCGCCTATGCCTGTGATTGTTATCAAGCCTTCTGTTCTATTTTTCTTAATACTCATGAAATATCCGGGATAGCTCATGGTTTCCGCTATACATGCCCTGTCTCTTTAAAGTCCCAGTTCCCTTGGCGCCGCAATCCTTCCCTTTACCGCCGATGCCGCAGCCACGGCCGGATTGCTGAGATACACCTCGCTTTCGGGATGTCCCATCCGGCCCACGAAGTTCCGGTTGGTGGTGGCGATGGCCCTTTCCCCTTTGGCCAGTATGCCCATATGCCCGCCCAGGCAAGGCCCGCAGGTGGGGGTGGAGATAACGGCTCCGGCTTCGAGAAATACGTCGAACAGGCCCTCCTTAAGCGCCTGACCGAAGATTTCCTGCGTAGCCGGTATCACCAGAAGCCTGACGTCCGGGTGCACCTTGTGCCCCTTTAGCACCGTGGCCGCCTCGCGGATGTCTTCGAGCCTTCCGTTGGTGCAGGAGCCGATGACGGCCTGGTCAATCCTGATGTCCGAAAGCTCCTCCGCGGGCCTGGTATTGGAGGGCAGGTGGGGACAGGACACGGTGAGCGGGATTTTCGAGCAGTCGTATTCCTTTTCCTCGACGTATTCCGCTTCCGGGTCCGAGGCATAGAACTTATAGGGCCGCTTGGCCCTGTCCTTAACATACTTCTCGGTGATTTCGTCGGGTGCGATGATGCCGTTTTTCCCACCCGCCTCGATGGCCATATTGCAGATGGTGAGCCTCGCGTGCATGGGCAGGCCCTTAAGAGTCTCGCCACCGAGTTCCATGGCCCGGTAAAGGGCGCCGTCCACGCCGATGTCGCCGATGGTATGGAGGATGATGTCCTTGCCGCCCACCCATTTATTGAGCTTCCCATAGTATGTGAACTTCATGGACTCCGGCACCCTGAACCAGCACTCCCCGGTGGCCATCGCGGCGGCCAGGTCGGTGGAGCCCACGCCCGTTGAGAACGCGCCAAGGCCCCCGTAGGTGCATGTGTGGCTGTCCGCGCCTATTACAAGGTCTCCGGGGAGCACGAGACCCTGTTCCGGCAAAAGAGCGTGCTCGACGCCCATGCGGCCCACCTCGAAGTAGTGGGTCAGCTTGTATTCCTTGGAGAAATCCCTGAGGAGCTTGCACTGCTCCGCGGCCTTTATGTCCTTCTGCGGGGCGAAGTGGTCTGGTATGAAGCTTATCCGGTCGCGGTCGAAGACGTCCCCGGCCCCGATTTTCTTGAACGCGGAGATGGCGATGGGCGCGGTGATGTCGTTTGCCAGCAGGAAGTCCACCTTCGCGTTGATGAGTTCTCCGGGCGAGACCTTTTCTTTTCCCGCGTGGGCGGCGAGTATCTTCTCGGTAATCGTCATGGCCTTATCTCACACCTCCAGGCCTTCATGTTATTTTTTAGCTTCCAGTTTGTTAAGCCCGTTGATATAGGCATGGGCCGCCGCCACCAGGATGTCGGTATGGGCGCCGTGCCCCCTTACGGTTTGTTTGTCTTCCTCGAGGGTCACGGTCACCTCTCCAAGGGCATCGGTTCCTCCTGTGATGCCCTTCACCTCGAACTTGAGCAGCCTGCTTTTCGTTCCGGTCAGCGAGGCGATGGCCCCGTACGTGGCGTCCACCGGGCCGTCGCCGTGACCCGTGGTCTCGTCCTCCCGGTCACTGAGTTTCATCTTCACGAAGGCCATGGGCTTCTGGTCCGTGCCGCTGTTTATGCTGAGTTTCACGAGGCGGTAGACCTCCGGGGCGCTTGTAAGCTCGGTGGAGACTATGGCTTCCAGGTCCTCGTCGTAGACGTCCTTTTTCTGGTCCGCAAGGCCCTTGAACCTGGCAAAGGCGGCCTCAAGCTCCTCGGCGCCCAGCTCGTAACCGAGCTCCGAGAGCCGGGCCTTGAAAGCGTGCCTTCCCGAGTGCTTGCCGAGCACGAGCTTCGCGCCGTGTGTCAGGCCCACGCTTTCGGGGCTTATTATCTCGTAGGTGGATTTTTCCTTAAGCAACCCGTCCTGGTGGATGCCTGCTTCGTGGGCAAAGGCGTTTGCCCCGACGATTGCCTTGTTGGGCTGCACCTCTATGCCCGTTACCTTTGTGACGAGCCTGCTCGTGCGGGTTATCTCCTCCGTGCGTATGTCCGTGTCCGCGCCGTAGTAATCCTTTCTCGTCCTCATGGCCATGGCCACTTCCTCGAGCGAGCAGTTTCCGGCCCGCTCGCCGATGCCGTTTACGGTGCACTCCACCTGGCCCGCGCCGTTTATGACCGCGGAGAGCGAGTTTGCCACCGCAAGCCCCAGGTCGTTGTGGCAATGGACGGAAATGACTGCTTTTTCTATATTTTTGACCTTTCCCTTGAGGGCCTTGATAATCCCGCCGAACTCCTCCGGCGTCGTATAGCCCACGGTGTCGGGAATGTTCACGGTGGAGGCGCCGGCGGCGATGACCGCCTCGACCATCTCGGCGAGGTAGCCGATGTCCGTCCTTGTGGCGTCCATCGGAGAGAACTCAACGTCATCCACGAGGCTCCGCGCGAGCTTTACCATCTCCTCGGAGCGATTGAGGGCCTCCTCGCGGCTTATGCGGTACTGGTGCTTGAGGTGTATGTCGGAGGAGGAGTGGAACGTATGGATGCGGCGACGGGGGGCGTCCTTGACGGCCTCCCAGGCCCGCCGGATGTCCTGCTCCTTGGCGCGGGCCAGGCTGCAGATGACAGGCCCCTCGACGCTTTCGCCGATGAGCCGTATGGCGTCGAAGTCCCCCTCCGAGGCGATGGCGAACCCCGCCTCTATGACGTCCACCCCGAGGCGTGCGAGCTGCCTGGCGAGCCGAAGCTTCTCCTCCACGGTCATGGAGGCCCCCGGGGACTGTTCGCCGTCCCTTAAGGTGGTGTCGAATATCCTTATTTTCCTTATGCCGTCTTCGGGTTGAGACATGACGTCCTCCTTTTATACCACAGGCAGCGCGCCAAAAAAAAGCCGCGGCGCCTACCGTGGCTTTTTGTAACGCTCCGTATTTTCTTCGAATTTCCCGGCTTACCTCTGCGCGCGCACAACCACGGTTTTCTCCTTCAAGGCCAAGCCCCTAAGTCGCTCGGAGGTTATGTGGCATGTGGTGCGCATGATTAAATTATTATAGAATCAAAGGGAATGCGGGGTCAAGGGCAGGAGCGTTTTTGTCAGGAAAAGCCATGTGTTTAAAAAAAGTGCTCAGCCCTTGTTCCCGCCCGGCTTAAGAGGTTAAGATAATACGGCATTACAATGAAAAATGGAAGGGGTTTTTTATGAGGGGAATTGCAGTGTTTGCCGTTTTGGCCGTCGTCGTTCTTGCAGGCTGTTCCCGCGCGGTTGAGGAGTCCTCGGAGAAGGGACTGTTCAGTGTGGAGATGAAAATCGAGGAGGGGATTTTAAAGAAGGGCAAGAACGTCATCGAACTCCGCGTGCGCAATGAAAAGGGCAACCCGGTCGAGGGCGCCGAGCTTGGGGTCACCCCCTGGATGCCGGGGATGGACCACGGGACAAAGTGGGTCTCCCGAATCACCGAGAAAGGAAACGGCGTCTACCGCACCAACGTCCCCCTTACCATGGGCGGACACTGGGAGCTTACTTTCCGCATAAGGACTGGTGAGGCTGAGGATACGGTGCTGTTCGATTTCCCCGACGTAAAAGAGTAATAACCTGCCGCCAGGAGATGCCAACCAGCCTGCTAACGGTCTCCTTAAGCCGCAGGCTTTCTCTTGGCAGATAGTTAGTCGTCCCTGAAAAAGCCGGGGTTTCAGGCTGACAGGGTCAACCTGCAAGTTGATTGCTCTCTGGCAACAGAGAAAACAGCTTCAAACAGCCCTCGGATAATCGGCAAAAAGAAAGCCCTTATGAGCTTTCTCAGGTTATACCCGCACGCCGCCGGCAGGGCGTTCATTTTATCGCCTTCCGTGCCCTTCGGATAATTCCTGTCCATCCTGTTGCCGCCCTTGAGGTGTCCGATTACCGGCTCGATGGCGGAGCGCCTCTTGAGCCATCTCCGCAGGCTCCTTGTCATATTCTTTCGCTTCTTCGGAAGGTGGACCTCCACCCCCTCAACGCTCTTGTCCGCCCCCCGGTACCCCTTGTCGCAATACGCCTCCTTGGGCATCTTTCCAACCAACCGTTGCATCTGCTTGAGCTCACCCTCAAGCGTATGCCCGTCATAGGGGTTGCCATGCAGCGCCTGCGTCCCCACTATCCAGTTACTCTTTGACGTGCTGACCACCGAGACCTTGTTGCCAAACTCATAGCGCTTGTGCACCTTGCCCTTTGCCATGCACTCCACCGCAGGCTCATGGATGCTGTAAAGCTTCTGCTTGTCATGCCTCTGCTGGTTCAGCAACCGTTCGGTTGTGGCCATCGGGGATTTCAATGCCTCGTCCATATCCACCGCCTTGCGCCCTATGTCCCTGTACACCCTGCCGAGGTACGTCTTGAGCTTCCGCGTCTGCCGCGCCGCACGCCTCATCTGCCTGGCGTGGCTGTACCGCCCCTGCATCAGCAATGCCTTTTTGCCCGGGCGCTCATAGCTCTGCCTCAGCCCTATGCCCCGCCCCCTGGCCGCTCTCACCAACGCCCGCCTCATCTTCTGGTACAACCGCGCGTCCGTGGGAAACGCCACCGCCTTTTCCTGCACCGTCGTGTCCACGTTGACGCGCCTCGTGTCCACAGGCTTGATGAGGCCCTTGCAGATGGCCGCCTCTATCGTGGCCTGCAAGAGCTTCTCCATCCCCTTGCTCTCTATCCGCCTGCGCCACTTCACCAGCGACGTGGGCTCAAGCGGCAACTCGTGCTGAAAGTACTCGTATCCGCAGAAGTGCTGCCCAGTAGGGGTTTTCGAGAAACCTCTCGACCACGCTCTCGTCGCTCTCCGAGTAGGCGTGCTTCAGGTAATGCAGGCCGACCATCAGGCGTATGGGCAGGCCCGGCCTTCCCTTGCCTTCGACATACAACTGTCCGAACTCATGCTCGAAGCTCTCCCAGTGCATGGCCTCGGCCACCTTGCACAAGGGATGAAGGGGGTTTAGAATCTCCTCAAGACGGGTGCGGA
>CBDVCR010000015.1:0-28118 GCA_965372535.1 uncultured bacterium
AAACCAGCTGGATTTGTTTTAAGATGCCCCGCCTTGTAGGCGGGGTATTTCACTTATGGCGGTGGAAATAGTGTAAATACGGGATTCTGAAATAAATTCAGAATGATAAAACCGGCTATTTTTGCATTGCCGGACAGCCTGCAAGCCGCAGGGTTATTCGTTATAATGTGCTTTTTGGTTTTCGGTAGTCAGTGACGCCGGGAAAGGCCCGCTGTTTGACCCCTTCTCCGGGCCTGTCCCATTGGCGTCCTGAAGGAATGGCACGCCTTTTGCTTTTATAGTATTGGCGATATATAGGATATTGGTGGAAATTGGTAAGTAATGCGATAAAACGAGGGCTTATGCTAAAGGGCGCAAGAAAATATTGCGGGATATGGCACACTGGGGGGTGGTTTACTGCGTCAAATGGCTTTATATTCGGGGGCAGGCATATGCGGAAAGGCATGTCCGGCGGAGAAAAAATGTCTTTATCGAGAATATTACGGAGGATGCCATGAAAATTAAGGCATTTGCAATCATAGGTTTTCTGCTCGCGGCCTCTGCGGCAAGCGCGTCCGTCTGTCCGAATATAGTCCCGCTGGGAGACCTCAAGGTCGCCGGCATGTATGAGCCGGTGGGGGTCGCGGTAAACGACGACGGCATCGTATATGTGACCGACATGGTGGCTGACAGGCTTTTCTCTTTCAACGGGGCCGGCAGGGCCCTGGGCAGGAAAAACATCGAGGAGCCCCTCGGGCTCGCCCTGGATTCCACCGGCAGGCTTTATGTCGGCTACATGGGCAAGAAAAACAACACAGAGGTTGGAGGGGTCAGGGTTTATGACGCGGGCCTCAGCGTTGCCGGCGTCCTCGGAGGGGGGCTTGGAGAGTTTCTCCGGCCGACCGCTATACTTGTTGACGCCGGCAGGGTGTATGTGACCGACGGGCTGGCGAACAATGTCAAGTACTATGACGCGGCCGGTCTGGGCGGCCTCGGCTCCTTTGGCGGGTTTCTGAGGCCCAACGGCATAGCGGCCCTCGGCGGCGGCTTTGTCGTTACCGACAGGACCCGGTTTAATGACGCCAGCGGCAGCGGGTTGGGCGCCGGGGCCTACCTGCTCGACGCAAACGGCGGGAAAATCAGCGGAAACCTCGTTACATACGGCTACGCGGACAACCCCGGCGAGATGGTCGCGCCCGGCGGGGTGATGGTGGATGGCGCGGGCAGGATGTACATAACCGGCAGCAGGGAGAGCAGCCTTGAAATATTCGACCTGAGCGGCAATTATCTTTGTGAATATGATATTACCAATGCCATAGTGCGCCCGCGCGGCATGGCAATGGGCAAAAGCGGCCGGCTCTATGTGGCCGTCACCGGAAACGTCCTTGTCTTCGGCGTGGACGATTATACCGATATGTCCGTAAGCCCCGGGCAGCTTGAGTTCGAGGCCCAGGGGTGCGGATCGGCCCCCACGGGGCAGAGCGTTTACATAACCAATAACGGGCCGGGTGTCCTCAACTGGGAACTCACATCGGACTCGAACTGGCTCGTCGCCTCCGCCGCCTCGGGCGACATAAACGGCGTGGGCCAGGTTGGCGTGGACATAAGCGTGGATGCCGCCGGGCTTGCTCCCGGCAAGTACTCGGGCGTTATTACGGTTGCCGCGCCGGGCGATAAGGCGACCGTCAAGGTCGCCCTCAGCGTACTTGCCCCGCCGGCGCTCTCCGTAAACGCCGGCCCGCTTGGTTTTACGGTGGCCGGCACCGCCATGCCCCCTGTTGAGACCTTTGACGTGGAGCTTTCCGGCGACGCAAGCGGCGGGCTCGGCTGGACGGCTGTTGCGAACGTCCCGTGGCTCGGCGTCTCCCCTTCCTCCGGGCCTTCCAATGCGGTTTCGGTGGTCGGCGCGGCGATAGTGGAGGCGGGCCTTGCCGGACTCAGCGGCGGCGAGTATCAGGGCAGCATCACGGTGGACGCCGGCTGCGCCGATGGCAGCCCCGCCGAGGTGCCCGTGAGCCTTACATATATTAAAGGCGGCACGATAAAGGTCGGCGCCAACATTGCGGGCGCCTTTTTTACGATTTCCGGCCCCGCCGAATACACCGGCGGGGGCATGACGTATCAGGCGGACGCGGCGCCCGAGGGCACATATACCATAACCTTCGGCAAAGTCGCGGGCTTCAAGGAGCCGGATTCATACAGCCTGCCGGTGACAAACGGAGGGGTCACCGAGTTCAGCGGCGAGTACAGGGACTTGAGGGAGCGGAACAATATATTGGTAAGCCTGGCGAGCATCGGCGAGGGGGCCTTGGTCGCCGACGAGGTGAAGATATTCAGCGGCGACAGCACGCCGCCCGGCAGCCATCTCGGCACGCTGACCATTAAGTCGAGCACTTCCGACGAAAGCCTGAGCAAGGGCACGGCGAGCGCCGCGGGCGACGTGGACGGCGACGGCTCGGTGGACGTCGTGGTCTCGCACGATATGGGCGTCATAACCGGCTACAGGGCCGACGGGACCCCCCTTGCGGGGTTCTCCTTCAGGGCCTTCCCGTACAAGGCCGCCGTGGACGTCGAGGTGGCGGACCTGGACGGCGACGGCACGAACGAGATAATAGCGGGCGCGGGCAAAGGCTCCAAAGTCCCCGCGGCCGTAAGGGTCTTTAAATACACGGGCGCCGGGGTGGTGGACACCGGGATAAACTTCCTGGCCTACCAGGAGAGGACGGGCGTTGACGTTGCCGCAGGCGACGTCGACGGCGACGGCGCGGCCGAGATACTGACCGTCCAGGGCGACGGCAAGAAGGTCGCCGTGCAAGTGAGGATATGGAAAGTACGCACAGTGGACGGCGCCCTCGAGGCGTATGACGCGGGCGGCTTCGACGCGGGCGTAAGCTATCGCGGGATGAGCGTGGCCGCGGGGGACCTTGACGCCGACGCAGTGGACGAAGTGATAGTCTCCACCGTGTCCTCCAGGGGAGACGTAGTGGTGGCCGCCTACCGCTCAGACGGGGAAAAGGCGGCTGAGTTTACCATCGCGGGCTGGCGCGGCGCGAACGTGGCCGCCGCGGACACGGATTTTGACGGCAGGGCGGAAATCGTCGCGGGCGAACTCTTCTCCTCCGGCATCCCGCTGGTCAGGGTATATAACGCCGACGGCGCCCCGAAGGGCTCCTTCACGCCGTTTGACAACGCGGCAATAGAAGGAGTCAATGTTTCGATGGGCCGGGTGGCGGGTAAATGAAAGGGGGCAGGATGAGACACGAAGGCATAATAAAATACCTGATGATATTCTCGGCGGCGGCTGTCCTGCTGCTTGCGTCCGCGGCATACGCCAACGACCCGCCGCACGTTTCCGGAACCGCCACCTGCACGGATTGCCACAACTCCGCCGGTATGGACACGCCATCTTACGGCAATATCGACAACACCCCCTATAACTTCATGTGCTGGGACTGCCACACTGACGTGACCAGCGGCACCCATAAGACCCACTCCTCGGTCGTGACCGGCTCCCAGGGCAAGTACGGCCTCTGGACGTACGAGTGCCGCAACTGCCACAACCCCCATTACCAGAGGCAGTTCAGGCTGAACATCGACCAGGCATACCCCGCAGGCTCGATGCTCTTTACGGGTAAAATCCGCTCCATAGATACCGGCGGTGGCGGCATCAAGAACGTCCTGACCCTCGAGAACCTGGACGGCTCTGACATCGCCCCCGGCACCTGGGCGATCAACAAGTGGAAGGACTTCATTATAAAGCCCAACATGGACGAGCAGTATTACTATCTAATCATAAACAGCTCAGACAACGGAAACACCGCCGTGATAAACACCACTACGGAAGTGGTGGAGGACTACTACTACGGGTCTTACGTCTTTAAGCTTGTCAAGGTGGGGGACCGGTTCGCCCTCGGCTACGGCAAGCTGGTGAGCGAGGAGATAACCACCAAAAACGTCGTCGTAAACGCCAGCGAGCCTGCAAACCCCCTGGACCCGAACAAGTTCAGGGACGTGTTCCTGTTCAACAAGACGGGCGAAAAATCCGGGGGCTCCTCGCAAACCGACGCCAACGCGGTCTGCATCGTCTGCCACACGAAGACCAGGACGACCAACTACGGCTTCGCCAAATTCGGAGACGCCTATGAAATTGACGCAACCATGAGGGAGGACGGCATTACGTGGACCAACACGCAGTATGGGACGGAGGGCGAAAACACCGCAACCGATAACACCCATTTAAATACACGCGATACCACTTCCGAGGAATGCTTCGACAACAGCGACGCCTCATGCCACAAGGGACACGAGCTCGGGTACGCGCAGGGCGGGGCGGACTGCGGCAAATGCCACGGCAAGGACTCCATGTCCTCGACCGACGACCTTATAAAATTCATAATGGAAGGCGGCGACTACATAGGAAGCACCACCGGCAATGCCGAGCCCTGGGGGCACGTAAGGCACAAGGAGGTGGGGATTGTCTGCAACAACTGCCACCTTACCGGGATGGTGCCCGAGTCGAATGAGGTCTACGTCGGCGACGAGCTGTTTTTGGATGTGGATTTCAGCCTGAACCTGAGTAATACGTTGACCGGCGCCTTGTACTACGGCCGGCTCGCCCTTAACGGCTACACGTATAACGGCCCCTCGAACTGGAACTCGTTGGGCACTTCTGACAGCCTCGGCGACGGCACCATGCTGTGCGATAACCTCTACTGCCACAGCGACGGCGGAAATTACGACCTCACCGCCTACGTCTACCAGACGGCGGCCTGGGACGACCCGACTGACAATAAATGCAACATCTGCCACGGCGACTCCGCGGCAAGCGCTACCGAGTCCAAGAATTTCGCGCTCACCACCCTGCACCCCAAGCACACAAGCGATTATCCATATAGCTGTTACGAGTGCCATGCCTCGGTCGTCAACATCAGCAACGTGATTATAAGCCAGGCGAAGCACTCAGACGGCGCCAAGGACGTGTCCTTCGCCGCCGGCGGCATAACCCAGGGCGGCAACTGGAGCAAGCCGGCCTGCAACAACACCTACTGCCACGGCGACGGAAACGGCGGAACGACCCCTGTGACGGGGACGTTCCCTGACTGGGGCGACACCGGCAGCCTCAACTGCGGCGGCTGCCACAACGACGTAAACGACGGCATTGCCAACAAGTGGTCCGCGGCCCACACCGAGCACCTGGACGACTACAACGGGCGGTTTACCTGTAATGCCTGCCACAGCGGGGTCTCAAACGACGCGGGCGACGCCATACTGGATACCTCCCTGCACGTCAACGCCCAGAAGAACGTGGACATAAATACGACCGATTACGGCCCGGTGGGTTTTTATAACACCGTGGGCAACGACGACACATGTTATAACGTCGAGTGCCACTCGACCGGCGTAAGGTTCGACGAGGGCATAAAGAACATGCCCGCCCCGTGGGCCGGCGTACAGGGGTGCGCCTTCTGCCACGAGGTCGCGGAGTCCGCGACCCTGATGAAAGACTCGACCTATCCCCTTAGCAACTCCCACATCGTCCACGTTGCCACCAACGCGGGCGCGTACGGCGACCCGGCGAGGAACCTGGGCGTCGGCAATATGGTGGCCATCACCTGCGACAACTGCCACAAGGGCGTCACGGACGACGGCCTGAGCATCAACCCGGGCGGTTACGCCGCAAACCACGTGGACTTCCAGAACAGCGTGGACTTCAGCGTGAGCGACTTCAACGCAAGCTCCACCGACTCGTGGGGGAGCGGACAGTGCGACAACTCCTACTGCCACGGCGCCATTATGCCCTACGGCTCCGGAGGCGGCCTTGACAACACGCCCACGTGGAACGACCTTACTTATATCTCCTCGACCGACGTGGAAGTCCGCTGCGGCAAGTGCCACGCCTTCCCGCCCGTCAATTATGTGGGTAAAGGTGGCAAGACCACGACTCACGACGGATATGTCGGCAAACCGGCGGGCGATTGCGTCGGCTGCCACCAGCATATGCAGGCTACGGCCCCGTATTTCAAACCAAGCGAAATTGCCTTGCACATAAACGGCTTTATCGAGGCCGAGGACTGCGGAGGCTGCCACGCCCTGCCGCCCATGAACGCATCACAGATTATAGGAGATCCCGCCACGGGCAGGGGTTCGGCCTCCCCCCCTTATGCCAACGGCGGAGCAGGGGCGCACTCGCTTCATAACGCCGTGGGCTTTGGCGAGGACAACTGCAGCAAATGCCACTCGGGCGGCGGGACCGACGGAGACCACCTGGGGACCTATAACTCAATCACTTTCGGGTTCACGCATGTCCTGAGCAATGGGACGTATAACGCCCCGACGTTCTCGCAAAACGCTTACTTCGCCGTCTCGGGCAACTCGGACACCACTGTAAACAACAACGTCGGAGACGGAGCGGTCGGAGACCCGAGGTTATGCTACAACACCTACTGCCACAGCGACGGCGGCGACTATGGCCTATCTACCTACATCTACCAGGCGGCCGACTGGGATGCCACGCCGGCCAACGCGTGTGACATCTGCCACGGCGCCCCGGGCGGCGAGGACGTGCTCACCAATGTGCACCCCACGCACGTAACCACCTACTCCTACGACTGCCGCGAGTGCCACGCGCTGACCGTCGACGCCACCCCCGATGTCATCGACAACAGCCTGCACGTGGACGGCATAAAGAACGTGGCCTTCTATGTCGGCGCCGGAAGCATAACCGGCGACGGCACATATGCGAACAAGCCCAGGTGCGACAACACCTACTGCCACAGCCCGGGCAACAAGAACGCGGCCGTATTTAATTCGCCTCTGACCGACGCGAACTGGGATGGCACGATGCCCGGCGACTGCACGGGCTGCCACGGCGGCGACGCCACGGTGACCCCGGTGGGCAATATCATCACTGCCGACGCGCACAACGCGCACATAAACAGCGCCTCCGCGGTGGGCAGGGAGATGGGCTGCAAGGAGTGCCACCTCGCCACGGTCAGCGATAACCTCACCGTATACAACACGGCGACCCACGTGGACAGGCTTTTGAATATAAAGTTCGAAATCTCGCTTAACGACGGCACGCCGCTATATAACGGCCTTAACGCCCTGTCGGCCGACGGCGCGGTGGCGCCGCCCGACACGGGGGCGAGCTGCGAGAGCCTCTACTGCCACAGCGACGGCAACACCAACCCGAGCGTGACGCCCAACTACAACGCCGCCATCGCTTGGGACACCGCGCAGATAGGCTGCGACGGCTGCCACGGCGGCTCGGGCAATTCGTATAATCACCCCGACGTCGACGGCCCGGCAAACGATTATGCCAACGACCACGTAAAGCACGTTGAAAGCAGCGGCACTACGTGCGACAAGTGCCATGTCAAGACCACCACCGAATCGTCCACTACCCCGACCACCGTCGAGGAAAATTCGTATCACTTAAACGCCATAGAGAACGTGACGTTCCTCACCATCGGCGTCTATAACGGCACTTATAACTTATCGACCAGGGAGTGCTCGGCCACGTACTGCCACGGCGACGGCAACGGCGGAGCGACCCCCGTGACGGGGACGTTACCTGAGTGGGGCGGCGCGGCGATTGCCTGCGGCGGCTGCCACAACAACGTAAACGACGGCATTACGAACACCTGGTCCGCGGCCCACACCGAGCACCTGGACGACTACAACGGGCGGTTTACCTGTAATGCCTGCCACAGCGGGGTCTCAAACGACGCGGGCGACGCCATACTGGATACCTCCCTGCACGTCAACGCCCAGAAGAACGTGGACATAAATACGACCGATTACGGCCCGGTGGGTTTTTATAACACCGTGGGCAACGACGACACATGCTATAACGTCAAGTGCCACTCGACCGGCGATAGGTTCGACAAGGGCATAAAGAACATGCCCGCCCCGTGGGCCGGCGTACAGGGGTGCGCGTTCTGCCACGAGGTCGCGGAGTCCGCCTCCGCGATGCACGCCTCGACCTATCCCCTGAGCAACGCCCACATCGTACACGTGGCTACCGCATCGGGCGAGTACGGCGACCCGGCGAGGAACAGCCTGGCCATCACCTGCGACAACTGCCACAAGGGCGTCACGGACGACGGCCTCACCATCAACCCGGGCGGTTACGCCGCAAACCACGTGGACTTCCAGAACAGCGTGGACTTCAGCGTGAGCGACTTCAACGCAAGCTCCACCGACTCATGGACACAAGGCAACAAACAATGCGACAACACCTACTGCCACGGCAATTTCATGCCCTACGAATCGGGTGGCGGGCTTGATAACGACCCGACGTGGAACGACCTTACTTATATCTCCTCGTCCGACCCGGCCGTCCGCTGCGCGGTCTGCCACGCCTTCCCGCCCGTCAATTATACGGGCAGGGGCGGCAGCACAACGACCCACGACGATTATGTCGGCGAACCGGCGAGCGAGTGCGTCAATTGCCACCAGCATATGCAGGGTACGTCCCCATATTTCAAGGAGGGCGAAATCAGCAAGCACATAAACGGCTTTGTGGAGGGCGAGAACTGCGGAGGCTGCCACGGCATACCGCCCATGGACGGGACCCAGCTTGTACAGGGGGCCTCGCCCGTCACGGGCAGGGGAACGTACTATTCAAGCAAACCCGGCGCCGGCTCGGGGGCGCACGCGCTTCATAACGCCGTGGGCTTCGGAGGTGGCAAATGCATAGTCTGCCATTTCGGCGGAGGGACCGACGGAAGCGACCACCAGGCGAGCGCTTATAACGGCATTACTTTTGGCTTTACCCATATTCAGAGCCAGGGGAAATATAACGCCCCGACGTTTTCGGATAACAACTACATCGCCTTATCGGGCGACCCGGGTAATACATTCGTAGAAAACAACGTCGGAGCGGATACGAGCCAGGACCCGAGGAAGTGCTACAACACCTACTGCCACAGCGACGGCGGCAATTACGGCCTTTCCACCTACATCTACCAGGCGGCGGCCTGGGATGCCACGCCGGCCAACGCGTGCGACATCTGCCACGGCGCCCCGGGCGGCGAGGACGTGCTCACCAATGTGCACCCCACGCACGTAACCACCTACTCCTACGACTGCCGCGAGTGCCACGCGCTGACCGTCGACGCCACCCCCGATGTCATCGACAACAGCCTGCACGTGGACGGCATAAAGAACGTGGCCTTCTATGTCGGCGCCGGAAGCATAACCGGCGACGGCACATATGCGAACAAGCCCAGGTGCGACAACACCTACTGCCACAGCCCGGGCAACAAGAACGCGGCCGTATTTAATTCGCCTCTGACCGACGCGAACTGGGATGGCACGATGCCCGGCGACTGCACGGGCTGCCACGGCGGCGACGCCACGGTGACCCCGGTGGGCAATATCATCACTGCCGACGCGCACAACGCGCACATAAACAGCGCCTCCGCGGTGGGCAGGGAGATGGGCTGCAAGGAGTGCCACCTCGCCACGGTCAGCGATAACCTCACCGTATACAACACGGCGACCCACGTGGACAGGCTTTTGAATATAAAGTTCGAAAGCTCGCTTAACGGCGGCACGCCGCTATATAACGGCCTTGACGCCCTGTCGGCCGACGGCGCGGTGGCGCTGCCCGACACGGGGGCAAGCTGCGAGAGCCTCTACTGCCACAGCGACGGCAACACCAACCCGATCCCGAGCGTGACGCCCAACTACAACGCCGCCATCGCTTGGGACACCGCGCAGATAGGCTGCGACGGCTGCCACGGCGGCTCGAACAAATCGTATAATCACCCCGACGTCGCCGGGCCGGCAGAAGATTATGCCAACGACCACGTAAAGCACGTTGAAAACAGCGGCAATACGTGCGATCAGTGCCACATCGAGACGACGGACGACTCGACCACCGTCAAGGAAAACGTCTACCACTTAAACGGCATAGAGAACGTGACGTTCCGCACCATCGGCGGCAAAAGCGGCTCTTATAATAACCCATCAACCAGGCAGTGCTCGACCACGTACTGCCACGGCAGCGCCACGCCCTACTGGGGCGGCGCGTCGATTGCCTGCGACGGCTGCCACGACGCCGACAACTCCGGCGGGCTGTCGCTCAGGCACGACGTGCACTACAACAACACCGTTGCTACCACGTCGCTTGGCCCGGCCAACGCGCACATGGACAGCGGCTACGGCTACGGCTGCGGCAACTGCCACCCGGACGCGTCCGAGAACCTGCACACCAAAGGGCCGGCCAATGCCACCATCTACCAGGACGCCGACGTAAACGGCACGAGCATTACGCTCGGCAACTACACGCCGGACGAAGTCAACAGCGCGGTGGACGGCCAAGGCTATAACTACACCGAGGGCGGCACTTGCACCACCTACTGCCACAGCACGGGCAACAGGATTGGCGGCGGCGGCATTTCATATATCGACACCGTGGTCTGGAACGGTACGTCCACCGGCGACTGCGACGTCTGCCACGACGACTCCACGACGCCGCTTGAGACCAACGTCCACCGCGCGCACATAAACGGCACGACCTACGGCTATGTCTGCGAGGAGTGCCACGCCGGAACGGTAAGCGGCAATTCCACCATAGACACCAAGGCGAAGAGGGACCTCCACCTGGACGGCATAAACAACGTCATCTGGAACGGCGGCGTGAATCAGGGCGGCGATGCCTATACCTCGTCAACCTGCGACAACATGTACTGCCACAGCCAGGGCATAGACCTCACGGTGCCCTTTACCGTTGACAACGGCCCTGTCGCCGCCGCGGTCTGGACCAGCTCGCCGATGGGCTGCGGCGACTGCCACACGGGAGGCATCGTAAACGGCCCGTATTACGCAAACAACGTCCCCAAGGCCAACAGCCACGAGGAGCACGTCGTGGACAGCAATAACCTTTGCTCCGACTGCCACAACTCCGTCGTGGACAGCGGTAATGATATCATCAGTTCCGGGTACTCAGAACACGTGGACGGCGACTACGACGTGGTCAACGCCGCGAAAATCGGCGGGTTTGTCCCCAACGCCCTTGGCGGCACGTGCAACAATATTTCCTGCCACAGCGGAAACAACGCGCAGTGGGGCGCCACGGAACTCTCCTGCGACGTCTGCCACCTAGACATCGGCGGCGGGGACGTGGACAACTTCACCTGGGACGGCACGACCTCGGCGATATCGAACGACGGGTGGATAACGGCGGGCCACGGCAGGCAATCGGGCAATTACCCGTTTTCCGGCAGACCGGCGGCCAACTTTAATTCCGCTGTCAACGACCAGTGCGAGTACTGCCACGACAAGCTGGGGGTGGGCCACAGGGACTCCAACATTTTCAGGCTCAGAAATATCGTAAACGCCACGTGGGGCATTAACTGGAACTGCCAGGTCTGCCACTCCTTCGACGGCCCCGGCGTCGATGACCTTGACGCCTTCGTGACCAACACCATCAATGCGTTCCACAACGGGCCGGACCACAGCGCCAACAACGGCGGCAGGCTCTGCTGGGACTGCCACGACCCGCACGGCGACATAAACCCCAACAGCGAATACAACATCTACATGGTGCAGAATGTGCCGTTCATGAAGTCCGACCTCACAAACGGCAATATGATATATAACGCCACCAAATATGTCGTGTTCATAACCAACGCCGACGCCTACGGCTACGTAAACACCAGCACCCAGGACGGCATCTGCCAGGTCTGCCACACCAAGACCCCTGCACAGGGACTTAACTACTTCAAGTACGATTCTTCAGGCGCCCAGTGGGCCACCGACTACGGCCATACAAACGGCGATGCCTGCTACACCTGCCACAGCCACAACAACGACGACCCGTACAAGGGGTTTGAGGGCTCCGGCGACTGCGCGGGCTGCCACACGGTACCAGACCCGACTACCGAGGAAGAGGACTTCGGCACCGACGGCACGGCGACCACCATGTTCCAGGACTTCAAGACCACCATTGACGACGAAGAGTGGCTCACCAGGGGCCACGGCCGCGATACTGGCACGCTGCCTACGGGCAACCCGGCTCCTGACCTGCTTTCAGATGCTTCCGCGAACACCAACAAGTGCCTGGCCTGCCACGTGGAAGACGCGACGGTTGCCCATGAGGACACGAGCAACCCGTTCAAGCTGAGGTTCACCGACACCCAGGTATGCCTCGACTGCCACGGCAGTGTTGCAAGCCCGGGCGTCGTGGTGGGCGACGGGTCTGAGAAGACCGCCACCAAGTACGTTGGCGCGGCTCACTACAACACGGGCGGCGGCAGCAACGCGCGGCACACAATTGGCGGGACTTATGACGGCGGCGAGTACTGCTGGAACTGCCACGACCCGCACGGTACGCCGAACACCACCTATATGCTGGGCCTCGGCCCCGACGAGAGGATGACCAGGGATACGGCCCTTTACGGCATACCCGCGGACGGAACGACTACTTATGGAGATACGTCCGCCGAATCCAGGACCACCACGCTGGTATTTACCGTGAATTCCACCAACTGGGGAAGAACCGACTTCGTCAATGCAACCGTCTACGACGGGAGCAAGCTGTGCATGACCTGCCATGACGGAGCCTCCGGCATCCTGCATTACGGGTACAACATCACCCCGGACGGCCACAACGCCCCGGAGGACTGCTTCACCTGCCACAAGCACGACGCTTCCGGCTTCCAGGGCAAGGGCGAGTCCGACGGCGGAAAGGACTGCAAGGGCTGCCACAGTGACCTGTACGACTCCGACGATACGAAGGCGACGATGCACGGAAGCGCGGCGAGGATAAACTACAAGCACTACATGAACAACGCCGGCACGGACGACCTGGACGGCGGGGGCGACGGGTTCTTGCTGGGCGGAGGGTCGGCGCCGACCCCGGTGTTCTACCCGATGGACGATGTCTTGGACATCGCCGGGGTTACCAATACCACCGGCGAGACGGGCCGCAGGTGCCTGATGTGCCACGTGGACCACGACATCTTCAGGTCGGACTTAAACCTTGAGAACATCTACGGCATAAGCAACACCAGGGCCGGCAACATGAGGACCTCGATGAACGAAGTGCCGACCAACACCACGGGCTACAACGACACGGACTTCGACCTCACCAACCCCGACGGCGGCGTCTGCGTGAGCTGCCATTTCAAGGCGAGGTTCAAGTACGTCACCACCCCGAACGACGCGACGGCCACGCCGCCGATACCGTTCCAGCTGCCGGGGTCGCCCGCCTCGCAGCTGGCCAACGCGGTCGAGATACTCAAGCGCTCCACGCACTCCTACCAGGTGCTGGGCGGCGTGTACAACGGAGAAGACCCGGACGATACGTCGAGGTTCAAGGCCGTCTGCCTCAAGTGCCACAACGACTCAATCGGCACGAACTTCGGGCCGAAGTCCTCGTACATGGGACAGACGAGCCAGGGCGCATGCTTTAACTCCTCGGCGGCCATCCCAAGCGCCACCGACCCCCGCGTGTGCGCGGAGAAGGGCGGCTTCTGGAACGGCGAGGCGGCCTTCGGGCGGCACATATCGAGCAACGACTCCTCGCAGGCCGTCATGGGCACGCTCTTTGAGCAGGGCATCGCAAACGACATCGACCCCGGGGACAACTACACGCTCTACCGCGACCCGTTGCTGCCGGAGTGGAAGACGAACCAGTGGGTGGGCTACCAGGTGGTCATAACCCGCGGCACGGGCCAGAACAGCCGCACCCTGGTCATCGTGCAGAACCAGGTGGACAGGCTCACGGTCATCGACCCCTTCGTGGCAACACTCGACGGCACGAGCCAGTACGACATCGTCAAGAGCCCGTTTCCGCAGGACGACCTGTGCTTCAGCTGCCACAGCAAGCGCGGCCAGAACAAGCACACCGACACCCTCAAGGACTGGTACGCGCAGGAGCCGATGAAGGAAATAATCATCCGGATGAAGGACCTGTTCGTGGGCGACCAGGGCGTGATAGTCCAAGCCGGGGCTGCGAGGAGCACCAAGAACCCGAAATGGGTCAGCCTCTGCACGAAAAAGACGAACGCGGAAGTCCCCGATCCGGATTTCTTCAACAAGTACACCTTCAAGGCCGGGAGCAACAAGGTGTCGATTATCCTGGACCCGACTGACAGCAATACGGTGCCTGCTCCCGATTCGGCATGTGACGCCTACACCAACGGCGATTACCCCAATATGTATCAAGTTTACGTGGAACTCCTGCCGGTCGCCCTTAGCGGAGGGGCGCCCTACAAGATATTCAAGCCCGCGGTCCACCCGCTGGACGCCTTCGGCAGGCACAGGCCGTACGAGAGGGTGACGGCGGGCATGCCCTCGCCGAGCTACGCCGGATGGAACGCGGGCGACGAGGGCGCCTCCACGAATAACATATCAAATGCGACCCTCGAGGACGACAGCAAGGCGTGGACTGCGAGCCAGTGGAGCGCGGCGAGCACCGGAGAGCAGATGTACGTCTACATCAGGAGCGGCGCCAACCTCGGCTCGGAGCCGCAGTTGATAGCGGACAACACCGCGACCCAGCTTACCCTGCAGGGCTCCACCCTCCTGTCCAACATCGTGGAAGGCGACCAGTACTACATCGGCTCGGCGACGGACTCCAGGCACGTAAGCTGCGCGGACTGCCACAACACGCACGCCTCGACGAACAACCCCGAAGGGGAGCTCGAAGCGGGCGACGTAACCGTGACCAACGCCACCACAACCCAGCTCGCCAGCACGGGGGCCTACGCCCAGTTCTGGGCGGACGGCGAATGGAACAGCCACCTTATCAAGCTCAGGATGAGGGACGGCCTGGAGCAGATACGGTTCGTGAGCGGCTTTGACGCCGACGACGAAGGAGACCCGAAGAGGGGCATATTCACTGTATCGCACCCGTGGGCCGTGCAGCCTTCGGACCCGGCGTGCGTGGGCGCCTCCGGTACTACGAGGGAGGAGTGCGAGGGCAACGGCGGCACGTGGGAGTCCGAGCACTACGAACTCTTCATGGCCGACAAGTGGAACTCCTGCGCGAACCCCACATACACGACCCTGTCCGCGTGCGACAGCGCGGGATACCAGTGGGTATACCACGACGGCGGCCGTGCGGGCTCCGGCTCGACGGGCGTCTGGGGCGTTGCGGTTACCGATTGGCCGACGCCTACCGGCGACCTTATGACCACGGCGCAGCTTCAGGCCCTCACCTGGACCAAGGTCGAGAACGTCTTCGACAAGAAAGCGCCTTACGATTACGGCGGCTCCGCGAACGCGGGGCAGACCGCGCTGTGCGTGCGCTGCCACAGCTACTACTCGTTCAAGACGGCGTTTCCGACGACGCCTTCCGGCCATGCCGACGGCGGGACTTCTCCGGAGACCGACATCGTGGCCGAGTTCAACCCGAAGAACGTCGCCCACCACGCGGTCTACGCCAGAGGGGTGAACCAGCCGCATCCTGACAGTCTGGTGATAACCGGGCTGCCTGATGATTCGTTTACAGGGACATACGAGGGCGAGGAGGTCGTTGGCGGCGGCACCAAGGACACCTTCCTCTGCACGGACGACGACGTTAGCGGCATAAGCGCGGGTGAGACGGTGGAGATACCCAGCGTCGGGTATTCGGATATCGTGGCCAGCGCGGGTGCGGCTACACTTTGCAGCACGACCACTAACGAAATATATGTAGACAACGGCAACGGTTCCGGAGGGGCTACAGCAGGAGACGCGATGCGGGTGTACAGTCCGCCGACGCCGCCTTACAACTTCAACCCCAACTGGCCGAGGTGGAACGGCACGGTTTCCTCAGTGGATACGGTTACCAACACTGTAACGTTTACCGCCGACATGCCGCGCACGGTGCTTCCGGGCTGGACCTATATCGACGTCGATGTCCCCAGTGCGGGGGATTGGACATTCAGGGAGGTGGTATCCGTTGACAGCCCGACGCAGGTGACGCTTAAGTCCACACCGACCAACACAAGCGGGCCCGGCCAACTCACCTCCGGCCTCGGCAACACCTTCGTGCCGCCGTTCGGCCCGTGGTCAGTACTCAGGTGCTCGGACTGCCACGGCTCCACCAAGACCGACCCCGTGGGCCCGCACGCCTCGGTCAACAAGTGGCTGCTTAAAGACCTTGACGAGGACCTCAACTTCGAGTGGTATGGCGGCAGTCCCCCGAGTGTCCAAATCGTAGACCCCGGCAACGACCTTGTGTTGGACAAGAAGTACACCTGCTACAACTGCCACAGGAGGGACGTGTACGGAGGCATCAATCTTCTGCTCCCTGGCAACGAGGTCCAGTCCAGAGTCAAGCACGGCACCGACATGTTGGTCGCAGACACCAATAACATTGCACAAACAGACGCTACCTTGTGGGCGCAGTTCTGCAGGCAGTGCCACGGCGGAGACAAGATGGGCGCCATCCACGGCTCAAACGCAGCCAATGCCAAGCGGTTCCTGAACGGCTCGTCGTGGGGCGGCACCATGGATAACGTGCCCTACCGGGCCTCGACGGCGACCACGCCCGATGGCGTTTGCTATGCGGGTAATCCGAAGACGGGCTCACGGGTGAGCAGCTGCACCTCGCATAGCACTGGTGGTACTAATTACGGCCCCGCCCACTACGACTACGATTAGGAGACAGCAGGAAGGATAAGCGGTTATATTAGGAATTGGCAAAGGCGGGGCTTCGGCCCCGCCTTTTTTTGTGGCCCTTTTGTCCCATAGAGGAGCAAAAGGTGTCAGGTCTTGACTTATGACTTTTTTTGTGGGGGTTTTGAATGGTAAGATTTCGTTATGGCGAGACCGCTCAGGATAGAGTTTCCGGGGGCTGTTTATCATATATAAGGGACATCGGGGATGGGAGCCGTTCCCGTCCCCGATGTCCTTAAGGGCCATGCCTGCAATAAACAGGGATGCGGCCCTCTCTTTCAACCGTTAAAGCTACTTTTCCTGCGTAAAGGATGCAGCATTACTCTGGCTATAACGCCCTATCATGATGTGCTCTGGCCACATTATGAGCATCTTGCCCAAGTGGTCAACAGTTAGATTCGGGAATCTGCCCTCCTGGCTTTCCGGAACCTGGGTCGAGGGCTGCCATGTTTGTCCTCCATCCGTACTCCTTGAGACGTAAATACCGGCGGTTCCTCTACCCCATGCCACGTTCACCTCTCCGGTGGGACCTGCGGCAACAGAAACAAAACTACCGTTACCATTGTGGCTGTCTACAACAGATTGGTCCCAGGTGGCTCCGCCATCGCTTGTATAAGCACATACAATGGACCGGACGCCATCTACGAGAGTTTGCCAGGCAATGTAAATGTTGCTTGAATTCTGTACGGCCATACTTAAGAAATCAACACTGATGGTTCCGTCATTTGCCATTGACGGGGGAGACCAATTCCCCCAGGTTGAAGCAGCGGGGTCATACAGACTTTTGGATAAAAATATCTCATTGGTTCCAGCCACCCGCCATGACATGTACAGGTTGCCGTCGGCATCGGAAATTATATTAGGTTCACGCCCGAAAAATCCGGTGTCCGAGACGTTCCATGTCTGCCGGTCGCTGCTCACCGCATGGTATATTTTCTCAACCCCTCCCGAGGAGGAATGCCAGACGACGTGCGCTGTCCCTCCATAGGCGGCGACAGTTTTTCCATAACTTCCAGGGATGGTCCCGCTGACGTCTGTCGAGGAGTCCCACAAATCTCCGTAACCTGCCACATGTCGTATTTTAGGCATCGTGCCGTCAGAATAATCATATACAACGTGCACATCCCAGGTAACGGGGTCGATGGCGATTACTTCCGAGTTGCTCCCTCTCGGCTCTGGAAACGTCTCAATCGTTACGGGCGGCCCCCATATCAATTCTCCGCTATCATTAGAAGCCCCGGTATAATTAGAAGCTCCGGCATACATTATTTCTTTTCTATCAGAACTTTTCCATATCGCATGTGCTTCAAGATATCCCATGCCGTCCCAAATGGATGTTATTCTCCGCTGTCCCGTGGAGTAGTGTGATGAGCTTCCATAATAATCGGTAAACCCCAGTACAATTTTGCTCGATGCGATCCCAAACTCAAGCGGCTTTACCGCAAGCGCGGGCGCCGCGGCCAGAAGCCCCATGACGATTGTTGCAACACCAAACAGAACCATGAACCTCAAAGCTTTCTTTCTCATTTTCTCCTCCTCCTTTGGATTGTTGGCAGGACAAACCGCCCTGACAGCCAACTTTAAGTAGGGCTACTATAACTGGTTTTTGTGCTACTGTCAAGAGTTTTTTCTATTTTAAGGGGAGAAAAAGGGGGGAAGGGGGACATCCATTTGTCAGTTCCCCTTTTGTACCCTTCACCCCGCCCCTGGGTTGCTTGAATAATAACTGCTTTGTTTTCATGCAGTTCCGGCAGAAGCCCGTTAAGGCCCGCCGTGATACCGCCTTAAATTATTACCCATACGAAAATAACCTGTTTTTATATTTATTAATATCTGATATTTTTATGTTGACAATTGAAACCTGAATTTGGTAGTGTTGTTCGTATTATTAAACTTCTATCAAAAGGAGGCAGTTATGGAAAGGAAGGCTTTGCGTGGAGTGATGCTGTTTTTGGCGGTGGCGGCTGTCCTGGGGCTTGCCCTTGCAGCTCCGGCTCTGGCGGCGGGAGGAGGGAGTATCAACTTCGGGATAGACGCGCCGATGGCAAAGCTTGGCGATGCCCCATTTGAATCTGTTACATATGGCGGGGGTTTCCACAATATCGCCATATGCCAGTGGGAGACCTCTGTATTGGTATATGCCGCATTTGGCAGCAGGAATTCCTCCGGGGAAAACGAGATTTGTGTGGCAGCAAGCGATAATGGCGGACAAATCTGGGAACCTACGGAATTATTGGCCCTTGGCCCCACTATTGACATCACGGGTCCCGCGATTGCCATTGACCCGGACTGCAATAAAATTCATGTTGCCTGGGGCGATGGAAATTCTGTCTTTTATTCCCGCGGGTGGCCGAACTGGTGGAGCGCGCCTGTTAATGTAGGCACTGGAGACGGGTATACGGTGTCCATTGCCGCGGACGTAAACGGAGGGGTCCACATAGCTTTTCGGGGAATAGGTGGCATACTTTACAGCAGGAGCAGTGACTTCGGGGCGACCTTCGACGAGATTGCCGTTCCAATAACAAATATAGGAGGTCAGCCGAGTATAGCTGTGGACAATTTGGGCAATGCCTACGTTGCGTTTACTGGCAATATATATCCTGACCCAGAGCAAGTTTATTTCATGAAGCGAGATTATATTACCGGTGTATGGTCCGAACCCGTTGCGGTGGAAGGAAGCTTTCCTGTTGCATCTCTGCCGAGCATCGCCGTTTACGATGACAGTAACATTTACATCGCATGGAATCGAGATAATTATGACGTGTATGTCGCGGCCACGTCAAACGGCGGGGCGACACCACAGGACTGGTCGCAACATCCCGTGGAAACCGACCCCAACTGGACGGGCCAGTACGCGAGCCTGGTGGTGGATGCCAACGGGGTGCTGAACCTCGCCTGGGATACAGGGTCTCTCGAAACAATCTACTTTGCGCGGAGCAGCGACGGCGGGGCCAAATGGACAACACCGGCATTGGCCGCGCAAAGCTTGGCGGATTTCCCGAACATCGCCGTGGACAACGCGGGAATCGTCCATATGATATTTACGTACAAATCAAGCTCTTACGGAAGAACAACAGTCCAATATACCAGGGAGCAATAAGAACCATCGCGGTAAAAAAGGGAGGCGGTCAGCATCCCGCCTCCCTTTTTATTTTTCAGGGGGACAAAACGTCCCTTAAAGTAAAAATGGAATATTCTTCGGAACACTTTGTATTTTCAAGCCTTTTGTTCTCTTTTTCCATAGTGCTCATGCAATGAGCGTGTCATAATAAACCCGAGCGGTAAACCGTGTCGGCTATCAGCCTGTTTCCCCGCCCGTTGGTATGCACCTTGTCGCCCTTCTGGAAGAGGCCGTCCCTGTAACGTGCGCTGAAAGGCTCCCACAGGTCTATATGCGGTACATCCGCCTCACGGACGACATGCACGGCGGCGTCGTGCCCCCTTCTGAGAATATCACCGCCCGGCCTTTCGGCGGCTTCTATCCAGTCTCCCTGCGGGATGACGAGGAAAACAGGCCTGCAGCCTGCTTTTTCGCATATCTCCTTCATTTCAAGTATTATCCGTTCCGCCACCCGCATCCCCTCCAGGTTATTCATTTCCTGTTTATGGACGTTTATTATCTTATCAGGGTCGGTCAACCGGTAGAAAAAGAAGCGGAACAGGTGGGACGCCCGGAAGAGAAATTTTGTTGCGGGACTTCTCCGCTCCAATAATGCCTTGCTGGAAACTTTCTCGGGCACGGGCGAGTTCAAAAGCCTGAGGCGGCCGTCCACGAGCCTGAAAAAGGGCTTGTGTACCCCGAACCTCATCGAGCAGGTGCTGTCGTAAATGTCCCCCGCCGAGAAGCCGACAATTACGATGTCAGGGCGGTACTTTATGCCCTCGCGCCTGAAAAATAAATACTCCTGGTCGATTCCGTAGCCTATAACGGCTGCGTTTATGACCTCATGGCCCTCGCCGAGCATCTCCTCCAGCATGCGGGGGTATGTCTCGTTTTCTTCGAGGCCGTAGCCGAAGGTGTTGGAGTCGCCCAACATCAGGAGCCTCTTTTTTCCGGGAACCCGCTCATAAGGGAACTCCCTTCCCCTCAGGCCCTTGCCGTTAATTTCAACATGGCCGCCTGGCTCCTCGGCATTAGGCTTAAGGAAGCCCCGGGCGTTTTCTTCATTCACCCACCCTATCTCCGGGTCGAACCTGCCGTAAAACGGGTCGTAATTTCTGATGTCCAGGACTTTCTGGGGATAAAAAAAGGCGAGCAAAATTTCAGCAAGGACAATACCCGCTATAAGGCCGGAGATAACGAGCATGATTCTTGTGAGCGTGCTTTTCATCGTTCCGGCGTTTCGACGAGCCCATGCCGTATGAGACCGTTATGGAGGGCCTCGGCGGCCAGCTCGTTGCCCCTTGCGTTGAGGTGTACGGGGTCGTTTGGAAGAAAGAGCTTCTCCCCCCTTCCATGCCGGCTTGAGAAGACGCCGGAAGGGTCTATCACGGGTATGCCGAGGCGGGTGAGTATTTGCGAGAGGACGGGGTAATATCCGACCCTTGCGCCCCGGCGGCTCTCCGCCGCGACCCACGTCTCGTGCGAGATGAGCAGGACGGCGAGGCGGCAGCCGTTTTCCCTGCAAAGGGCGTCCAGACGCTTTATTATGGCCACCGTCGTGTCCATCCCTTCTTCCCCGGACATTTCGGGCACGGAGTTGAACATATACTTGTTAAACAGGGCGAACCTCGTAAGGATAAGGCGGTAAAGGTGCGAATGCCGGTAGAGGTAGCTCTTTACCGGGGAGACCCGCGAGCGGCTTCTCATGTAAGGGGAAGCCCGGGGCACCGGGGTGTTATGGAGGGTCAGCCCGCCCCCCTCTTTCCTGAAAAAGGGCTTGGGGTATCCCGCGTTTATGGAGTTCATGTTGATGGAAAGGTCTCCCGCGGAAAAGCCGAGCACCACGATGTCGGGCGAGTACCCGAGCCCCTCTTGCTCAAAAAGCAGTGCCTCCTGGTCCGTGCCGTAACCGAAGACGCCGAGGTTCAGCACCTCGTGGTCCCGGGGCAGGCGCCCCTCAAGCAGGTCCGAGAACCTCTCCTCCTCCTCGACGCCGTAACCGAAGGTGTTTGAGTCTCCGAGCATGAGGATGCGCCTGACGCCCGGCTTTTTTTCGACCGGAACCGGCCCGCCCCTCATGCCTTGTCCGTTTATGCGCACCGTCGTGGCCGGGATGCCGGGGGCGGGTTTGTAACGCCCTGATGCGCCTTCCTTGTTGGCCCAGCCGAGCCGTTCGTCATAACGGATAAAGAATATGTCCGGCGCGGCGGCATGGGTAACGGCCTGGGGGGAGAGCAGGGCGATTAAGAGTTCCACGAGCAGAAAGCCCGCAAATGCGCTCGCGGCAACCAGCACGGCGTTTACCCAGAAATTCCTGATTCTTGCCATTGCTTTAGAAAAGGACGTAGATAAACGGCGAAAGCGCGGTGCTCTCGGTAAAGACGATGAGGAGGCCGAGCAGCAGGAGCACGATTATTATCGGGAGGAGCCAGAATTTCTTTCTGACCCTCATGAAATCATAGAACTCTTTCAGGATGGCTATTCTTCCCATTTTTTATCCGGCCTTAACGCATCGGCTCTATTTCTATTATAACAATACAGCATGGTTGTTTTACTTTACGATAAGGAACTTTCCCATGACGAGGCAGTCCATGGCGCTTTTTTCAAAACAGCGGTATGCGTCCTCCGGCGAGCACGCAATGGGCTCCCCCCTTAGGTTAAGCGAGGTGTTCAGGAGCACGGGGTTTCCGGTAATCCCGCCGAACTCCTTTAAAAGCCCGTAAAACAAGGGGTTGTCGTTTTCCCTGACCGTCTGGACCCTTGCCGAGCCGTCCACGTGGGTCACCGCGGGTATATCTTTTGATTTGGTTTCCACGGTCAGGAGCATGAAGGGGCTTTCGACCCGGATGTCGAAATAGCGTTGGGCGTCGTCCAGGGGGACGGACGGCGCGAATGGCCTGAACGACTCCCGGAATTTTATTTTTTTGTTGACGATGTCCTTCATCCCGGCCCTTCCGGGGTCGGCAAGTATGCTCCTGTTGCCGAGCGCCCGCGGGCCGAACTCCATTTTCCCCTGGAACCATCCCACGACTTTGCCCCGGGAGATGAGCCGCGCGGTCTCCTTGACCAGTTCGTTGGCGTTCAGTTCCCGAAAGGATATATTGTTTTTTACAAGGAACCCCCTGGCCTCCTCATGCCCGTACGAAGGGCCGAGATAGAGGTCCCTCAACGGATGTCTTTCTTTTTCATGGAGGTAATGGTGCCAGGCAAGGCAGGCGGCCCCGAGTGCGCCGCCCGCGTCGCCCGCCGCGGGCTGGATGAAGACATTTTCAAAGGGGCCTTCCCTCAGCAGTCTCCCGTTTGCGACGGAGTTGAGATGCACCCCCCCGGCGAGACAGATATTCCTGCTCCGGGTCTTCTTGTGGACGTGCCCCGCCATCCTCAGGACGGCCTCCTCGGTCACCTTCTGCAAGCTCATGGCGATGTTGAAATGCTCCCGGGCAAGGGGGGTTTCCGGTATTCGCCCGGGTACGCCGAAGAGGTCCTCGAAGCTTCTGTTGAACATGCTTTTCCCGTACTGAAAGGAAAAATACTTGAGGTGCAGCCTGATGCTCCCGTCTTCCTTTATATCGACGAGCTTATCCGTTATCAGGTCGTAATATTCGGGTTTTCCGTACGGCGCAAGCCCCATCACCTTGTACTCGGCGTCGTTGACCTTGAACCCGAGATACGCCGTGAAGGCGCTGTAGAGGAGCCCCAGTGAATGGGGAAAACGCATTTCATGCGTGAGGGTGATTCTGTTTTCCCTGCCGTGGCCGTAAGACGCGGTGGCCCACTCGCCGACGCCGTCAATGGTCAAGACGGCGGCTTCTTCAAATGGCGAGAGGAAAAAACTGCTTGCCGCATGGGCCATATGGTGTTCGGCAAACAGGACCCTGCCCTTGTAGCCGCATTTCTTCTGGAGGATGTGCGGAAGCCAGAGTTTCTGCTTGAGCCAGGAAGGGACGGTGTCAAGGAACGAAACGAGCCCCCTGGGGGCGACGGAAAGAAAGGTATCGAGTATACGCTCGAATTTTATGAAGGGTTTTTCATGGAAGGCGACCAGGCCGATGTCGTTAAATGTTATTCCCGCTTCCTCCAGGCAGTAATTGACGGCATTGCGGGGGAACCTCCAGTCGTGCTTTACCCGCGAGAAACGCTCTTCCTGGGCCGCGGCAACAAGTCTGCCGTCCTTGAGGATGCATGAAGCCGAATCGTGGTAAAAACAGGACAGGCCGAGGATATGCACTCAGAACTGCCTTTCGAGGTCTTCTTTCCCCTTTCGCTCAATCCACAGGGAACCGGGAGGGTTGTCACGGAGAAAATCCTTCCCGAGGAGCCTTTTAAGAAGGCCGATGGGCGTGACGACAAAGATGAAGACAAGGGTCAGAATGATATAGGTGTTCACTGTCCCAAGGGCTTTCCCGAAAGACAGCCACAGGCGGAGAAACGTTCTCATCACATTATAGTATATAACGGTGGACGCCTGTTTTAAAAGGGGAAAACCCGGTGCCATACAGCCGCGGCCGGTGGCGGGTTTTTGGAATCTTTGCGCTGAAAATTCTATAATATATTGTTATGAGAAGGTTCTGGAAACTCCTCAATTCAAGGAAGTTCGGGGTATACCTGCTCCTCGCCCTGGTGGCCGCCCTGATGGTCTCCTCGTTCCTCCCAAGCCCGATAACGCTCACCGCTGAGGAGTGGTCGAGCCTTCGGGACAGGAAGCCTTTTGTCTTCTGGCTTTCCGAGAATTTCTCCACCATCTATATCGTCCGGAACCCCCTGTTTTTAGCCCTTTCGGCCTTTCTCTTCCTCTCGACCCTTGCCTGCACCATAACCCGCATCAAGTGGTGGGCAAAGGCAAGGAAGTCAGAGTTCGAGAAGGACAAGGCGTTTTCCTTTTCCGTGGAGGAGCGCTCAAGCAGCCCTGTCGAGGCCGTAAAGGACAACCTGCTCGATACCCTGAGGCGGAGGCGGTGGGAGTTTTCCGTTTCAGGGGAGGGCGGGGGCTTCGTGGTCGAGGGGCAGAAGGGCATCGGCATGGGGTTCTGGGGCTCGGTCGTTTTCCATATCGGGCTCGTCGTCTGCTTTATTGTAGCGCCTGTTTCGGCCTTGACGGTGTTCAGGGGGGAGTTCCTCATAACCGAAGGGATAACCATGCCGTTGAGGGACGGTTTCGTAAGCCACGAGGGCAAGGCCCTCTCTTCGCTTCCGGATAAGGACATAACGGTTTATGACGCCACGGGGGAGTACGCAAAAGGCAGGTACAAGGTCCAGTTCGGCGGAGTGCTGAGGGCCGGAGACAGGGAGTTTCCCTTCAGCGTGAATAACCCGGTAATGCTTGAGGGCTACCAGTTCAGCCTCGGCAAGTTCGGCTTCTCCCCGGGCATTGTGCTCAAAAAGGAGGGCAGCGTGCTGTTTGATTATTTCCTGAACCTGAGGCACTCGCAAAGCGGGGATTATTTTGACCTCCCATCGGAGGGCCTTACGCTCTTTGTGCTCCTGTTCCCTGATTTTATCAGAGAGGGGAATAAAATAGGGAGCAGGTCGAAAGACCCGAATAACCCCGTATGTCTGATAAAACTCCTGAGAGGCAAGGAGGAGGTGGCCAAGGGGCTTGTGGGACCGGGGGAGGAGGCCCGCGTGGGCGATTACCTTGTCAGGTTTACCGAGCTGAGAAACTGGGTCGGGTTCACTGTGGTCAGGGAGTGGGGCGTGTACGTGCTGGCCCTCGGGATGGCAACGGGCATCCTGGGGCTCCTTGTCAGGTTTCTGAGCAACGAGCGGAGGCTCGAGGCGAGGCTTTCGGGGGCCGGCCCCGGCACGGCGGTCGCCTTGAGGGGCTACAGCAGGTACTACCCGGCCTTTCTTGAGAAAGAGGTCAGGGAGATGGCGGGAAAAATAAGCGGAGGAGGGTAATTCAAGTGGCGTTTTTCGAGGGAATTTTCATCTGGGCGGCCATCGGTTTTTACAGCCTTTCGTTCCTTCTTTTCCTTGCGGGGCTCGTGTTCAGGAAAGAGGCGTTCCCTGGTTACGGATATGCGCTTTCGCTCCCGGGGTTTTTCCTCCATACCGCGGCGATTGCGGCAAGGTGGGTCGCCACGGGCCACCTGCCGGTGATGCAGACGTATGAGAACTCCCTGACCGGGGCGTGGTTTATCGTCCTGACGTATATCGTAATGAGATACGCCTTTCCCCCCTCGCGGCCCTTCGGCGTCGCGGTTATTCCCATCGCGGTACTTGTCCTCGGAAACGGCATACAGACGGGCGGCGAGCTCCAGCCGCTTGAGCCGCCCTACAGGAGCAACTGGCTATATGTGCACGTGCTCTTTGCCTGGTTCGCGTTCGCCTCATATGTCATTGCGTTCGCTTCCGGCATAATGTATCTCCTGAGGAGCTGGGGCAGGAAGGGGATACTTGCGAGGCTTCCGGAACTAAAGCTCCTCGACGAGCTTTCCTTCAGGTTGATACTCTTCGGGTTTTTCTCGGAGGCCATCATGATAGGAAGCGGCGCCATCTGGGCGCACGGCCTGTGGGGGAGGTACTGGGGGTGGGACCCGGTGGAGACGTGGTCGCTGATATCCTGGCTGGTCTACGGGCTGAACCTCCACCTGAGGATAACTCTCGGCTGGAGGGACAGGAAGGCGGCGTGGCTTGCCGTCGTCTCGCTCTTCGGGGTCGCATTCCTCTATTTCGGAATCGGCTTTATTTCCGGGATACATACGAGCGTGTTCTGAATGCACCGGTGCATTCCCCGTGGTCTTTCCGCGGGGAGGTTTATTGCGGGCCTGTGTTTTGCAAATCCGGCGTGTCTTGAGTTCTTTCTTTGTTTTCAATGAGTTATAATAGAAAAATTGCGTGTATGGAACCAGGCGAAAGCGAAGAGGCCCATGAAGAAAAATACGCTTTTCATTAAAATCCTTTCCCTCATTGCGGCGGCGATGCTCGTCTGTTCCTGCGATTCGGGAAGCAGGGCCGAGAAAAAACAAGTCCTTGATACGGTTAAAAAGTACAACAGCCTGATGAGAAGGGCATATATGGAGGCGAACCTTAACCACATGGCAAACATCGCCACGGAAAAGCAAATCTCGAAAATGTTTCCTGTTATCCAGGCATTGCGGGCGGAGGGCAGCTTCATGATGGCCGAGCAGAATACATTCGAGGTCAAGAGGGTCTCCGTCCGGGGCGAGACGGGGCGTGTGGAGACCGAGGAGGAATGGGTGTTCTGGTGGCAGAGCAAGGATACGATGGAGATTACGAAGCCTGAGGAGAAAATCGCCTATAAAATCCGATATAATTTAGTGAAGGAAAACAGTTCATGGAAGGTGGACGGCCTTGAAGACATTGAATAATTTCTCCATCCTGCTGGTCCTTTCCCTGGCGGTCTTTTCCTGCGGGGACGGCCGGGTCGTCGCTACCGTCGATTCGGAGAAGATTACCTACGAGGAGTTAAAGGACGTAAGCCAACGAAGGGCCGTCCTTCTCGGGGTCGAGGCCCTCCCGCCCGGGGAGGAGCAGAAGGTCCTCGACCTGATGATAAAGAGGGAGGTCGCTTATCTCTTTGCGAAGGAAAAGGGGATAAAGGCGGACGATAAGGCGGTCGAGGAGGCAATGAAGGGGTTGTCTTTCCTCGACAGGTTGAAGCATAAGAAGGAGATAGAAAAAAACCTGCTCCTTGAGCGGGTGAGGGAGCGGGCGGCGGGCGCCGTGCGGGTTTCGAGGAAAGAGATTGAAGAGTACTATTCTTCGCACATGGACGAATTCAGCCGGCCGGAAACGTACAGGGTATACCTCGTGAAGGTCGAGGAGGAAAGGGCTTTTCACGTCCTGTCCAAGGCCAAAAGGCAGCCGGAGGCCTTCGATGACATGGCTTTAAGGACCGAGACTCCGGGGTTAAGGCGGATAAACAGCAACGCCCCCTATACCCCGAGGGAGGGGTTTCCCGATGAGATGCTGCCCTTCCTCGACAGGATGGAAATCGGCGATATCGCGGGGCCCGTGAACGTCAAGAGGGGGATTTTTCTCTTCAAGCTCGTCGATAGAAGGCCCCTGTATGTGCGGCCCCTTAAGGATGCGTACTTCGAGATAGAGCACCTCGTCGCCGCCCAAAAGGAAGAGGAAGCCTTTGAGAGATGGTATAGCAAAAACAGGAAGAGTTACAGGATAGAGATAAACTTAAAAGAGCCGAAGGAAGCAGTGGACGAAGAAGCCGGGTAGGGGCCGGGGCGCCCCGGACCTGAAAACCGGCAGGCGGCGGGAGCAGGCGGCTCTCCCGAGTGAACCATTGCCAGCAGTTTTTCCATGCCATCCGCGCAAAATAGCCAATTGTGTTATTACTCCGGCAATTAGTAAATACACTTAATGCCGTCATTCCGGGCTTGACCCGGAATCCAGACGAAAAGCGCTGGATTCCGGGTCAAGCCCGGAATGACATGACAGC
>CBDVCR010000016.1:0-27509 GCA_965372535.1 uncultured bacterium
GAATAGGACATTTCTATTTTGCCAAGAATAGGACATTTTTAAATTGGCTTGACACGGGCGCTGATTTGACTTGACTTCTTGGAGGGAACGCATTATAGTGAAATTATCTACTAAAGCATTCCGGCCGCAAGGCCAATCCTTGCCGCGACTCCGTAGCAAGGAGCAACTCAATCGGTCTACCAACCGCCTGAGTTGCGTCTTATTTTTAAATACAATAAAAAAGCCAAGCTACCAATTCCTCGGCAGCTTGGCTATCTCCAACCTCGAAGACCCTTTAGCTTTCCGCCCCCTTTTCACAAAGGGTTTGGCCTTATCAACAAAAATTATACCACAATAAAAAAGAAAAATCAAGAAAATAATCTATTTAAATTGGTACAATTTAGTACAATGAAGAAAAAAGTTCTTTTTTGAAGGAAACGGTCTTAAAACCCCATATCCTCCCTGCTTCTCGTCATTGCCGCTCCGGGCCATGTCGCGGCTGAGAGATGGAAAAGAGGGGGCTTGCGCCCCCCCTAAACCTTTATTTGCATTTGCTTGTCTTTTTGGGAATTCAGGTAGGGCAGGGTAGTGGCTCATCCCTTTCGCCCAAAAATAAACGGGGTCTTGCTTTATTACGTTTTGTTACACAAGTCTTTGGAGGGGTTCGATGTCCGGTCGAAAACCGGCTGGGTCGTAAAACGCCGGCTATTGAGTTACAAAATCACCTTCAGGGCTTCTCTCAGGTCGTCCCTTTTGAAGCCCCTGTCTATACACTTCCGCACTTTCCCCTCGGAATCTATCAGTATCACCCCGGCCCCGTAGTTTATGCCGAACCGCCCTGCAAGGAGGTTTTTCCTGTCATATCCCACGGGGCATATCCCGAACCTTTCCGAGTAAGCCTTTATCTTCCGGGGGCTGTCCTGAAACCCCACGAACAAGACCTTGAGGTCACTGTCCCTGTGCTCGTCTTCCAACCCTTTCACGAAGGGTATCTCGCTATTGCTGCGCTTTCACCAGGTAGCGAAAAAATACATTAAAACCGGCCTGCCCCTGTAATCCGCATATTCAACGGACTCGCCTCCGAAAACATCCTGGAGGACGAATTCGGGAGCCTGAGCGCCATCCGAAACAGCCCCGTCTCCTGCAAGGAAGTTCAACAGCAGGACAAATGCAAAGAAGCTGTATACAATTAGAACAACGGCGATGTTTCTGTTCATAAGGAGTTCCCGCGCCTTCATGGCCGCACCCCTGCGCTGTTCAACTACCGCGCTGTCAAAAACACGACGTTTTCAATCTAAAATTGCATATGCCCTCAAGTTATAATTTGATGCAATTTTATTGCCATAATTTTTGACTTATATTCAAGGGGTTAGAAATTTACTTTACGATTGATACTGGACAATGCGTCGGATTCTGAACAATCTGTCCTAACTTCGCGATAATTTTGCATACAAGCCGGTCTCTCATTCGTGCTCGTGCAACTTCTATTAATGAAAGCTGAAATGCCATATATGCCGCCCGTATGGTAAAATGAAAAACCATGGCCAGGACCACCATAAACGACCTCCTCAAAAAGAAGGCCGACGGGGAGAAGATAGCCATTATAACGGCCTATGACTACCCCTTCGCACGGATAGCGGACGAGGCGGGCATCGACGCCCTGCTGGTGGGAGACTCGCTGGCCATGGTTGTGCAGGGGCTTGACAACACCCTGCCCGTCACCATGGACGAGATGGTCTACCACACAAGGATGGTCTCGCGTGCGGCCCAAAACGCCCTGGTAATCGGGGACATGCCCTTCATGTCCTACCAGACGGGCATCGAGGAGGCCGTAAGAAACGCCGGGAGGTTCCTGAAAGAAGGCGGGGCGTCCGCCGTAAAGATAGAAGGCGGGGCCGAGGCGGCGGACAAAATCAAGGCCATGGCGAGATCAGCCATCCCTGTGATGGCGCACATAGGGCTTACCCCGCAGTCCATACACCGGATGGGGGGCTACAAGGTGCAGGGCAAGACAGAGGACGCCCGGCAGAGGCTTCTGGAGGAGGCGCTTGCCGTTGAAGACGCCGGGGCCTTCGCACTGGTCCTCGAGGCCATCCCCATGGACCTTGCCGGGGAGATTACCGGAAAACTCGGCATCCCCACCATCGGCATAGGAGGCGGCCCGCACTGCGACGGCCAGGTGCTCGTCATGCACGACGTTCTGGGGCTTTTCGAGCGGTTCGTCCCGAAGTTCGTAAAGAAATACGCGAACCTCAAGGAAGAGGCGCTAAAGGCTGTCAGAACGTACAGGGAGGAAGTGCAAAACGGCGCCTTCCCCTCCGAGGAGCAGAGCTTTAAGTAAAGGCCCTTAATGAGAAAAGAAATAGAGAACCGGTGGAAACAGGCGCAAAAGGACCTTGATGCAGCGGAAAAGAACTTTAAAATCGAAGAATACTACCTCGTCGCCTTTCTCTGTCAGCAAGCCGTGGAAAAAGCGCTCAAGGCTTTGTACATCCTCAAAAAACGGCAGTCTCCCGGACACACGCACTCCCTTACCGCCCTGGGACGGGAGTGCGGAATAAACAAAAAGCATATGACATTCTTTGCGCCATCTTACCGCCGAGTACTTCCTTTCGAGATACCCGGACGCTACGGAAGACGTGCCTTATATGATGTACACAAAAGAAGACGTGAAGGAATACATTGACAAAAGCAGGGAGGTTATCGATTGGGCGGCCTCGAAAATAAAAAAGCAATGAGCCTGCTCAGGCGCTTTAAAAAGGACATCCGCAGCCGTTACAATATCGAAAGGGCCATTCTTTTCGGCAGCAGGGCGGGAGACGACTGGCTGTTTACGAGTGACGTGGACGTTATTCTCGTATCAAGGGACTTCGAGGGCATTCCGTTCAGAAAGCGTATCGCGGACGTCCTCGGTTTCTGGGACGGGGACGTCGATATGGAAGTGCTCTGCTACACGCCTGAGGAATTCCGCAGAAAGAAAAACCAGATAGGCATCGTAAGGCAGGCGGAAGACGAGGGAATTTCGATATAGGGAGCCCATATGCGAGAGGCAAAACTCAAAGTATTACTCTTAAGCCATACCCCGCATCCCGAGGAGAACGTGGCCATGGCCGCGAAACTCTGCTACAGTCCCACGGACATCACGAGCCTTAAGAAGAAAATCGCGGCCAGAGACCAGAAGGACTTCGTGGACAGGCTCATGAGGATGGGACACATGACCCCGGTGGAGCACTCGAGCTTCACATTCGCCATCGAGGGAATCTCGCGGGCCTGCTCGCACCAGCTCGTCAGGCACCGGCTCGCCTCGTACTCGCAGCAGTCGCAGCGGTACGTAAGCGAGGAGGCGGGGTTTGACTACGTCGTACCCCCTTCGATAAAAGAAGACGGGGAGCTCGGAAAATATTTCAGGGAGTTCATGGCCGAGGCCCAGGAGGCGTATAACACGTTCGTCCGAAGACTGAACGAAAAGGGCGTCAAGGGAGAGGCGGCCAACCAGGACGCCCGGTTCGTGCTCCCCAACGCCGCCGAGACAAAGATAATCGTGACCATGAACGCCCGGGAGCTGATGCATTTTTTCCGGCTCAGGTGCTGTAACCGCGCCCAGTGGGAGATAAGGGCCATGGCCGAGCGGATGCTCGGACTGGCAAGGAAAGTCTCGCCGGTGATTTTCAAGAAAGCCGGCCCCGGCTGCCTCCATGCCCCCTGCCCGGAGGGCGAATACTCCTGCGGCAAGATAAAGGAAGTCAGGAAGAAGTACGGGGTGGCGCCGAAACCCCGCCGGGCTTAGCAGAGGCAATTGCAGCAAATGCGCCGGACGGCCAATTTGATAATGTCGCATCCTTCGGCAGGCTCAGGATGTTCGACAAGCTCAGGATGCTCGACAGGCCGGGGACGTTCAGTAAGCCGACTTACTGTCCCAAAGCAAACCGTCATGGTGAGCCTGTCGAACCATGACAAACGTAAAAAATGGCTTGGATTTATATCTTGAACTGTTCAGACGGAACATATTACACAGGTTCTACGGAAAACTTGGAGAAGCGAATAGCCGAGCATAACGAAGGTATTCTCGAAGGTTATACAGCTAAAAGATTGCCAGTGCATTTAGTATATTGTTGTGAAATGCCCACTATACACAACGCCTTTTTAAGAGAAAGGCAAATCAAGGGGTGGACGAGGAGAAAAAAAGAGGCTTTAATCACCGGTGAATGGAAAAAACTTATTAACTACTCAAAATCAAAGAGGAAAAGCATCCTTCGACAGGCTCAGGATGCTCAATAGCTCAGGATGCTCAATAGCTCAGGACACTCAACAGGCTCGAACGCCCGGCTTGCCGGGACGTTAACCGGCAAAACAAACCATGGTGAGCCTGTCGAACCATGGCGGTTATTGAGTGCCAAGGGCGCATCCTTCGGCGATCCCAACTTGCTCCGACAGGTCGAAAAGCTTTTAAATAAAAACATGACCATGACTAAAAGCTATAAAGGACTCGAATGGCTTACGTCATAGCGTTCGCCGGAAAGGGCGGCACGGGCAAGACGAGCATCGCCGCGCTTACCGTAAGGTATCTCATGGAGCGAAAGCGCGGCCCCGTTCTCGCGGTGGACGCCGACAGCAACGCCTGCCTTAACGAGGCCCTGGGCATCGAGGCGCACGCCACCGTAGGGCGCCTGAGAGAGGAGTCCCTTACGGCCGTAAGGGACGGCGGGGAAAGGCCCGGGGGCATGAGCATGGAGCAGCTCTTTGACTACCAGGTGCAGCAGTCCATTGTCGAGGGCAGGGGGTTCGACCTCATGGTGATGGGAAGGCCGGAAGGCCCCGGCTGTTACTGCGCGGCCAACAACATAATACGGAAATACTCGGACAAGCTCTCGGAGAACTACCCCTACGTGGTCATAGACAACGAGGCAGGCATGGAGCACCTCTCGCGGAGGACCACACATGCCGTTGACCTCCTGCTCATTATAAGCGACCCCACGGTAAAGGGCATCCGGACGGTGAGGAGGATAAACGCCCTGGTTGACGAGCTGGCCCTTGACGTGAAAGACCGGGCCGTTATCGTAAACCGGACATCCGGCCGGGAGGAGGAGCTTATCGACTACGCCAGGGGGCTCGGCGTGGAGGTCAACGCCTCCGTGCCCCAGGACGAGAAGATATTCGATTTCGACCTCACGGGAAAACCGGTAGTGGAACTTCCGGAGGACTCCGCCGCCCTCCGGGCGGTTTACGGGTTCCTTGATTCCCTGGACATACCTTAGCGGGAAGGACGGACGAATTACCGCCGAAAGCCTCATAAAAACCAACGGGCCGGTAAAATACGTTAACGGCGCCTACAGGACCGGGCCGGTCAAGGTTTCTTTTTTTTCAAGAGCCTTCCCCTCCCTTGTGTTTAAGGCAAAGGTGATGAATATCGTCATCAGGGGAAGCTCTGCTGCAAAGCGCGGGAAGTACGACATCGCAAGGTGGGAAAAGGACAGTATCGAAACACTGGACAGCCTTGAGAGCGTGGGGGTGAAGTTAGAAGTCACGGGCGCGGAAAACCCGGCGTCCTTCGACGGCCCGTGCGTCTTTGCCGCAAACCATATGAGCACCCTTGAGACCTTTGTGCTCCCTTCCCTGATTCTGCCGCTCAAAAACGTTACCTTCGTGGTAAAAAAGAGCCTCGTCGAGTACCCGGTATTCAGGCACATCATGCGCGCCTCGGGGCCCATAGTCGTAAGCCGCGCAAACCCCAGGGAAGACCTGAAAACAGTCCTTGAAGAAGGCTCCGGAGTGCTTGCACAGGGACGCTCCGTCATCGTGTTTCCCCAGACCACGAGGTCCTTCGGCCTCGACCCCGCGAAGTTCAACTCCATAGGCGTAAAACTCGCGGCAAGGGCCGGGGTCCCGGTAGTGCCGGTAGCCCTGAGGACCGACGCCTGGGGAAACGGAAGGCTGATAAAGGACTTCGGCAGGATTGACCCTTCGCTCCCCGTGCGTTTCGCCTTTGGAAAACCCCTTGGCATCACGGGCCGGGGCAATGAGGAGCATAAGGCCGTAGTGGAGTTCATCGGCTCAAAACTCAGGGAATGGGGAGTCTTAGCAAGCGCCCCTTGACCTCTGAGACGGTTTTCTTCATGCCCTCGCCTTCTCCGGCTGTCCGAAACTGCGGCGGCATGGAAAACGGGAATATGCCGTGGTAGAATTACCAGAGACAGACCTGATTATGGAAACCACCGCGGAAATCACCTCCAAGGGCGGCTTGAGGCTCCAGACGGAGGTAAGGAAAACAGCCAGGCGTCTTGAGGTGGCCTTCCGCATGGAAGGAAGAGAAAGCTGCGTTTTACACTGGGGGCTTGCCCGGGGAAAACAGGCGGCCTGGCATCTCCCCCCCAGAGGCTCATGGCCACAGGACAGCAGGGCCGTGGGGGAAGCCCTTCAGACCCCCTTCAGGCTCCTGAACGGCGAGGCGCGAGTCCACATAAGCCTTGAGGGGCCGCTTCGGTATTCAGCAATCGTCTTTGCCCTTTATTTCCCCGAAAAAGACCGGTGGGACAACAACGACGGGCGGAACTTTTTTATAAGCCTTCCAGCCGGCGAGTCCCTCTCTCCTGTCGCGGCCCTGAGAGAATGGACAGGGCAGGAGGAAGTCGCCTCCTACGCGTTGAACGACGAAGGGCTGCTCGCCCTCTCGCTCTCCGAAAAGGACGGCTCTTGCCGGATAAGCATGGTCACCGACCTGCCCGGCCCGCTAATGCTCCACTGGGGGGCGGCGGAGGGCTCCGCCCGGAAATGGCGCGTTCCACCGAAATCCATATTGCCGCAAGGCACGACCACCCTGGAGAAGGCCGCTGAGACGCCCTTTACGCCATACAAGGGACTCCAGCGCCTGAGCCTTGAATTCAGAGAAAAAGACGCACCCGCTGCAATACCCTTTGTCCTCAGGCAGACCGAAACGGGCCTCTGGTACAGGGACGGGGACAGGGACTTTTTAGTCTCCATAAAAAGGCCCCCCGAGGCGGAGGCGGCCTTTCTCCCGCCCCGGCTCATGCAGGTGGCGGACGACATAATCCGTGCCGAGAGGGAAAGGGGCTCCTGGACCCTGATGCACAGGTTCAACCTCTGCCACGACCTCCTGGACAGGGTAGACGCCGACCCCGGCGGCCTTGCCCTCCTTTTCGTATGGCTCAGGTTCTCGGCCATTCGGCAGCTTGACTGGCAGCGCAATTACAACACAAAGCCCAAGGAACTAAGCCTTTCGCAGGACCGCCTGACCATTAAGCTTGCCGATATATACGTAAAGGCGCCGGGGGCCAGGGAGCTTGTCCGCCTCATGACGGCCTCCCTCGGGAGGGGCGGCGAGGGACAGAGAATCCGCGACGAAATATTAAATATCATGCACCGCCACCACATCAAGGAGGTAAGCGGCCATTTCATGGAGGAGTGGCACCAGAAGCTCCACAACAACACCACGCCGGACGACATCGTAATCTGCGAGGCGTATATAAAATTTCTCGAAGGCGGCGGCGTCCTGGACGTCTATTACGAGACCCTTGAGAAAGGCGGGGTGAACAGGGAAAGGCTTGAGAGCTTCGAGCGGCCCATCCTCACGCCGCCGGATTTCGTCCCGCACCTGAAGGACGCCCTGATACACGATTTTTATGAATTCCTGCGGCTTCTGCGCTCCATCCACTCCGGCACGGACCTCGAAAGCGCCCTTAACGCCTCCCGGCACTTTCTCGGCGGGGAACTCGCCGATACGATAGACGGCGTATGGCGGCGGAAGGACGACCCCGGCGTCCCGGCAACCGAACTCGCGCGCGACACGGCAAGGGCGCGGGGCATGCTAAAGCCGCTCCTCGAGGGGGAAGCTGACCCGGCAAGGGCACGCGACATGCTATACCTTGACCTCGCCCTCGAGGAATTTTTCCGGGTCGTGGTGGAAAAAAACATCCACGCCGAAAGAGAAACCGAAGAACTTGTCCGGCTTACCGCGGCAGCACTCCGGAACCAGAGGCTTACCTGCGACGACGAGGAGTTCTCAGCCTGCTCCCGCTGGTGGGACAGGCTCACGGCCGCCCCCCCCTCCACCCGCGACTTCGCCCTCCATGCCAAGGCCGTAACAGAGAGGCTCGGACGGGCCCTTGGCTCCTACATAGACAGGTATTACGGGCTCTTCCAGCCTAAAGCGGAGTTCCTTGGTAAGGCCTTCCGCGCCGAGGCATGGACCGTCAAGCTCTTTACCGAAGAGCTGGTGCGGGGAAGGCCCGCCTTCACCTTCTCTCAGGTGCTCCGCCACCTTGACCCGGTGCTCAGGAGGGAAGCCGAACTCGGAAGCTGGCAGGTGATAAGCCCTGGCAGGGCGACGGGCAGGGTCGAGGCGGTAAAAGACCTCGGCTCCGTGCAGAACAGGACGTTCAGGGAGGCAACCGTCATACTGGCCGAAAAAGTAAAGGGAGACGAGGAGCCACCGGAGGGCGTCGCAGCCGTCATAACGCCCGATTCCACCGACATCGTCTCCCACGTTGCCGTCCGCGCAAGAAACGTAAACCTTCTCTTTGCAACCTGTTATGACGCCGCCTGCTTCGAGGACCTCAAGGAGCAGGCGGGGCGAGTGCTTACCCTGTCCGTCAACCCCTCGGGCGACGTTATATATGAAGAGGCGGGGGAGGAGCCGTTTAAGGCACGCGTGCGGGCCGCGTTCTCCCATACCGCCCTGCCCTTGCCGGAATTCAGGGCTTATGCCGTCTCTCATAAGGATTTTGAGCGCGAAATAGTGGGCGGCAAGTCCATTAATATCAAGCGCCTCATGGACTGGAAAGACAGGTTCCCGGAAGATGTGCGCTTCCCCCGCTCGGCGGCCGTGCCATTCGGAGTCTTCGAGCGCGTCTTCGAGGCGGACATAAACCGCGAGATGGCCGGACGCTGCCGAACCCTCATGGGCCGCATGGAGGAAAGCCCCGAGGAGAGGCTTGGAGAACTGCGGGCCACCCTGCTTGAGCTTGAAGCTCCGGGAGAGTTGATGTCTTCGCTTAAGCGCGCGATGGAGGATGCCGGGCTTTCCTGGCCCGGAGAGTCCGAAGGAGTGTGGGACTCCATAAAGCGCGTATGGGCCTCCAAATGGAACCACAGGGCGTACCTGAGCCGCAAGGCCCTCGGCATCCCCCACGAAGACATCTACATGGCGGTGCTCGTACAGGAGGTCGTGGACCCGCAATACGCCTTCGTGGCTCATACGGCCAACCCTTTTACAGGGAAAAAGGACGAACTCTACGCTGAACTGGCGCCGGGGCTGGGCGAAACGCTGGTGGGCAACTACCCCGGCAGGGCCATGGGTTTTGTCTCCGGAAAGGCCGGGCAGGGAATCAGGCTCACGGCCTACCCGAGCAAGAGCACCGCCCTCCGGGGCGGGGGGCTCATATTCCGCTCCGACTCAAACGGCGAGGACCTCGCCGGATACGCGGGCGCGGGCCTTTATGAAAGCGTGATGCTCGAAAGCCCCGCCAGGGCCGCCATAGACTACGCCGAAGAACCCGTCATGTGGGACAAGGACTTCAGAGACCGCATCCTCGGCCGCATCGCGGAGACGTGCGTCATCGTGGAAGGCCTTTTCGGGGTGCCGCAGGACATAGAGGGCGCCTATGCAGGCGGCGCATATTATATCGTGCAGAGCCGGCCCCAGGTGGGCGCTCTCGATGGATAGAGGCACTGGAATAAGAATAGGCATCCAGACCGCCTTCAGCGCCCCCTCGACGAAACCCTTCGAGTACGCAATCGCAAACGGCTTCAGCGCCTTTGAGTGGTTCCCGGACAAAAAGGAAGACGGCACGGGGTGGGACGCGGACGAGCTTGGCGCGGAAACCCGGAGCTATATCAAGAACACCGCGCGCACTTTCGACATCGCCATGTCGGTCCATTCCCCCTGGCAGGCAACCCCCCTGACACCGGGGGGCATTGAGATAATCCTCAAAAACGTCTCCTTTGCAAGCGACATAGGCGCCTCGCTCCTCAACATCCACCTTTATGCAGAGGAGGGGACGGAGGCTTATCTGGACGCGATAATCCCCCTTATAAGGGTTACGGAGGAAGCGGGCATGAGGCTCTCCGTAGAGAACACCCCCCTTACAGGGCCGGGGGATTTCAATGCGCTCTTCAGGCTGCTCAAGGAGAGTAAGGATGTCTCGTCCGCCCACGTGGGCATGTGCCTGGACCTCGGGCACGCCAACCTGCATGAGGCCACAAGAAACGACTACCTCAAATACTACGACCTTATCGAGCCCGCCGTGCCGCTCATACACCTGCACCTCCACGAAAACCGGGGCGACGGCGACAGCCACCTGCCGCTCTTTACCGGCCCCTCGGGCGAGGACCACTCGGGGGTGGAGGAGTTTCTCAGGCGCATTGTGAAGCGGGGCTATTCGGGCTCCGCCATCCTGGAGCAATGGCCCGAGCCGCCCTCTCTCCTTAACCAGGCCCGTGACAGGCTTTACCACATGCTGCATAACATGGAAGAAGCACGGGAGAGGGCGCCATCAAGAAAAAGAAAGGAGGCCGAGCCTCACGAAAGGGCCGTGGATTTTCCGGACGCCGTCGTCCGGAAAGACCGGGAGGCCCTTAACTGGAAAGACAAGCTGGCCTGGGTGCGGGACCTCCTCGCGTCGGAGTCTTTCGACCCAAGCCGTGAAAACCTCGTTTACCTGGCCGTATACCTCCGGTTTCTGGGCACCGGGAAAATAGCATTTTCAGAAGACAGGGGGCACTACCGCCCGAGCCGCCACGCCAGGTCGGCTCGGGCCATCGAGGAAAGGCTGAAAGAAATCACCACGCCGGACAACTCCTTTATCATAAGAAAAATATACCCCTGGCTGCCTTCTTATGACACCGCCTTCACGCGGCAGGAGCCCCTTACGCGCATCCGGGACATCGCGCACGGAAACGACATACCAAAGGAGCTAAAACGCGAGATAAAGCACACCCTCCAGAACAAGCTCCACCGCTCCGCCGACCCCGGCGACCTCAAGACCTCGGAGGCGCTTCTTAAACGCATAACCGCCCCGGGGGCCGGCTACCCGGCGCCGTTCGTCCGGGAGTTCCGAAAATTCCACGAAGAGCTAAAGGAATTTTTTAACGCCCGCTCGCTTGACGAAAGGCTCAGGGGCCTTATGAAAACGCGGGAGGGCATGGAGGCCGCGCTCCTCAGGCGGTTCCTGAAATCAAAGGAAAGTGCGGAGGAAGACCCCGGACGACTGCACGAGGCCCTTGCCCTTCTCACGGAACTGAGGGAGACCCTAAAGCAGGGAATCGATGCCGCAAGCGGGCCCGAGCTTCAGCGATTACGGCTTTCGGACATCGGGCTTGAGGATTACGCCTTTGTCCTTTTAAGCAGGGCCATAAACCTCTTTGAGGCCCAAAGCGCCGGGGGTCTTGACTGGGCAAGGGCCCTCGGTGTTCTCACTCTCGCCGTGGGCAACCTCTGCCTGAACGAAACGGAGCAGCGGGAATGCCCTGCGATAATTAACGAGTTAAACGCCGTCCGCGAGCGCTTCGACCCCTCAAACATCGAGCACCTGCTCCGCCTCAAGGCCTCCCTTCAGAGGTGCCTGCGGCTCTCCGAACGCTACACGGACAGGGTGCTGTCCCTTTTCCCGCCGAGGGTGGAAAGCCTCGGGCAAAGGCTCGGGGTAAGTGAGGAGGCCATAAGGTTCTTCTGCGAGGGCGATATAAGGGGGAACCTGATATTTCAGGTTTCAAAGTCAGCCTCGGCCCTGTTAAAACACGTAAGGAACCTGGCGGACCTCTCCCCCTGGGACTCTCTGGTCGTTGGAACCGCCTCCGGCCTCGTGGTATCGGTCCGTGAGCTGGGGGAGCTTGCCGAAAAGGCATCGCCAAACGGCCGGTACATAGTGCTTTTGCAGATGGCCGAGGGAGACGAGGACATCCCCGGCGAAGCGGCAGGCATTGTCCTCGGCCATGCCCTGCCCCACCTCTCTCACCTCGGCGTGAGGGCGCGCAGGCAGAGTACAGTGTTCGTTGCCTGCGAGGACGTGGATACTTTTGCCGGGCTTAAACGCCTTGAGGGCAAAAACGCCGAGCTTGCGGCAACGCCCGACAGCGTGCGCCTTGAGGCTGCCGCACCCTCCCGCCCCGCCGCCCCGGCCGGACAGGAAACCGTCGAGGCGCCGGAGGCCGACCTCTCGGCAGGGCGAAGGCTCCTTTCCATTGACGAGGCCGCGCTCTCAAACGCCGGGAGCAAGGCGTACTCTATGCGGCGACTGTCCGAGCTTTCCGCCTCTTTAAAAGGAGGGGCCGCTGAGTTTCATTGCCCGTTTTCCCTGGCCATACCCTTCGGTGTGCTCCAGGAGTCCATAGGCGCGGACCGGGAGACCGAAAAGGAATATTTCTTTCTCCGCGACCTGCTTAAAGGGATTTCGCCCGACAACCTCGCGGGGACCCTCCAGTCCCTGAGGGCGCTGACAGGGCAGTTGAAAGTACCGGCGGAAATTCCGGAAGGCATAAGGGAGCAATTTCCTTCCAACGCGAGGCTGATGGTGCGCTCAAGCTCAAACTGCGAGGACCTTCCGAACTTCTCAGGCGCCGGGCTTTACGACTCCGTGGCCAACGTCGCACCTGAGGAGGTCGGGGACGCGGTTCGAAAAGTGTGGGCCTCTCTCTGGACCGAGCGGGCTTTTCTGGGCAGGAGGCGGGCAGGCATCCCCCACGACTCGGCGCATATGGCCGTGCTCGTGCAGGAAATGCTCGCCCCGGAGGTCTCCTTCTTCGTACACACCGTAAACCCCATAAGCCGGGACAGAGACGAGATATACATCGAGCTTGCGGTGGGCCTCGGGGAAACACTTGCCACAGGCATCGCCAGGGGGACCCCATACCGCTTTGCCTGCGGAAAATCCTCCGGCAAGACAAGGGCCGTCTCATTTGCAAGCATGGAAACGGCCCTTTTCCCCGACGCCGAGGGCGGCATTGCGACCGTCACGGTGGACTACTCAAGAATCCCCCTCACCACCGACCCGGAGGCGAGAAAACGGCTTATCGGGCGGCTGGCCGCCGTGGCCGCCCGCATTGAGAAAGAACTCGGCGGCCCCCAGGACATAGAGGGGGCCGTCTCGGACGGGAAAGTCTACCTTTTCCAGTCGCGGCCCGAGCAGGGAGTGGAGGGAAATGTCCGCAAGTAATATCCCTCGCATACTCGGGCTGTTTCAAAAAAGAATCAAGGGCGACGACTCCCTTTTACGGCTTGCCGCCCTCCGCTTCGAGGAGGCGGGCATGGGGGCCGAACTCCACGCCGGAAGCCCGGAGGAGCTTGAAAGGATATTTCCGTTTCTGCCCCCCTGCGCATATCCCGTCGCCGTCCACCTGCCGAGGGACTTAAACCCGCTTAAGGAGGAAGGCCGGGCCGGAATACTCGCCTTTGCATCAAGGTTCGAGGGACATGTGTTCGGCCTTGTGCTCCACGACCAGCCGGAGGCGGTGGAACGAAGCGCGGAGTACCTCGCGGCAATCGAAAAGCTCGACAGGGAGCTTGTAAGGCTCCATGCCCCCCCATTGGTATTTATCGAATACGCGGTTTTCCTTGAACCCGGCGCCTTTGCAGGAATATTCAAGGGGCTAAAGGACACCGGGAGAATCGGGGCGTGCGTCGATACGGGCCATATAGGGTTATATCATGTGAGGGAAACGTTCGAGACGCTAAGGCCGGATATGGATGTCTTCTCACTCGCCCCGCATGACCCGAGGCTGCCGGAGGTCATTGGAGACGTGGAAGAGGCGGTACGCGCCGCATTGCCCGGTACGCTGAAAGTAATAAAGGCACTGGGTGAGACGGGAAAGCCCCTGCACTTCCACCTCCACGACGCGCACCCTCTTTATGACAAAAGCCCCCTCGGAATATCGGACCATTTAAGCTTCCTCGGGGACATCCCCATACCGTTTGAGCACAACGGAAGGCGCGCTCTGGACCTGATGTACGGCCCTTACGGCCTCAAGGAGATTGTCGGGGCGTCCCTTGCCGCCAAGGGAAAAGTGTCCTGCACCCTCGAAATCCACCCCACCGAGGGGCGCGTGCCGCTTGGAGACGCGGCAGGCCTTTTCGGGCACTGGCGCGACCTTGCAAACGCCGAGAGGATGGAGTACTGGCTTACGGTGCTAAAGCAAAACCACAGGCTCCTGAGCGGGGCCTTGAGGAAATGCGGGACAAACGTAAAAAACCGGACAAAGGAGGGCGTGCATGAGACAGTCGAAGAAAAAGCCTGAGAAGATGATTGTCTACAACCTCTTCCCCCTGCTGGCCGGCAAGTTCGCGGATTGGGAAAGGCATTTCGAGAGGGCCGCGGGCATGGGCTTTAACTGGATATTCGTAAACCCGATACACCAGCCCGGGATGTCGGGCAGCCTCTATTCCATAAAGGACTATTTCAAGTTCCATCCATTGCTGATTGACGAAAAAAGCGGCCTCTCACCCGAAAAACAGGCAAAGAGAGCCGTGAAGGCAGCGGAAAAGCACGGCTTCAAGGTGATGGTGGACCTGGTGGTGAACCACTGCGCCGTGGACTCCGGCCTTCTTAAGGAACACCCGGAGTGGTTCGAATGGAAGCGGGACGGCAAGGTCGTCAACCCCTCCGCGGACGAAAACGGCAAAAAAGTCGTATGGGGCGACCTGGCGAAGTTCGACCACGGAAAAAGCCGGGACAGGGAAGGGCTTTATAAGTTTTTCGAGAAGGTGGTGAAATTCCTCACAGAACTCGGCTTCCGGGGATTCCGCTGCGACGCCGCCTACCAGGTGCCGGGAAGCTTCTGGAGGAGGCTCATAAAGGAGACCAAATCAAACCATCCCGACGCAATGTTTTTTGCCGAGACCCTGGGCTGCGGCCCCGACCTCACGAAAAAGACCGCCTCGGCGGGCTTTGACTATATATTCAACAGCTCCAAATGGTGGGACATGAAAAAGCCCTGGCTTATGGAGCAGTATAACCTGACGAGGGAGTCCGCGCCTTCCATAGGCTTTCCCGAAAGCCACGACACCGCGAGGCTGGCCGAGGAGACGGGGGGCAACGTTGAGGCGCTTAAACAGCGTTACCTCTTCACCGCCCTCTTCTCCGCCGGGGTGATGACCACAATGGGGTTTGAGTTCGGCTTCAGGAAAAAGCCCCACGTGGTGAAGACACGCCCGGAGGACTGGGAGGAGACCGGCATCGACCTCAGGGATTACATAAGAAAGGTCAACGCCCTCAAGGCCGAGCACCGGGTCTTCCAGGAGGAGGCCCCCACCGAAATGCTGCCCCACGAAAACCGGAACGTGCTTCTTATGTGGAAATACTCCACGACCTCGCGGGAAGAAGCCCTCGTAATCCTCAATAAGGACGTCCACAACAAGCAGCGCTTTTTCGCCGAGAGGCTTTGCGATTACACCCAGTCAAAGACGCCGTTCAAGGACATTTCCCCGGAACACGCCCTCGACTACCTGCCCTCGCCGTTTGAATACAACCTCAGGCCTGGACAGGGAATCGTGCTATTGACGGAGAGGGAGGTGGAGAGAAAGTAGCCCGTTCATTGCATGAGCACTATGGAAATTATGCCAAATAGGGACGTCAAGAGCAATGCGGTGGGGAAACGGCGCCCAAGGGACGTGGAAGAGATGGCGCCACAGGTAAAGGGATACTTGCGTTCTCGTCAGCGTCAGCCGGACTTAGTGAAACGGTATTTCCACGCGGAACCCGTTCGCTACGCCCGCGCATGATTGTCGGCTATTAAGTGCTCCCCGTAATAAATGGATGCTCAAGGCACCTGAGTCATTAACCTCATCCATACCATGGTTTTTCATCTGGCTCTACTCGTAGGCCGCCCATCAATTTATTAAAACCACTGAACAAGTCTACAACAGCCATCAATTCAAGAACTGCCTCGTCATCAAGACCTATCTTCTGCACTGCAGAAGTATGAACCGATAGTCAATAATCACAAGCATTGACAGCAGATACAGCGACGGCAATAATCTCCTTTGTCAGGCGGTCGAGTTTTCCAGGATTGATCATGACAGCTTTAACTTTGTTCCAATTCGCTTCAAGATAATTAGGGCTTGAAGCCATCACCTTGTAAAGATTAGGAACAAAATCAATTCCTAACTGGGTCTTGATATCTTCGTATATATCTTTGACTCTGCCCGTGGCTTCTTCTTCGGAAATCATATTGATAGATGCCATTTCAGCCTCTCAATCTTTTGTCATTTGTTCTATGGAATATTTATTTGTTGAATCATTTGTTCTATTGGACATAGACCGGAAAGAGTTACATAAGCACCCATAATTGGAAATAACGATGCGATAATAAACAACCAGATTGCCAAAACTTGACCGAGCTTTCGGACGCCACCGTCTACCTTGCTTGAAGAAAAAAGGACAAAGTATCCTATTACGACCCAAAAAGTTGCCGGGATGAAACTGAATGCAAAACACATGGACATCACCCCCAAACGGTTTTATTTTAATCGTAATTAAATCTTTGCATGAAATATATTGTCTGTCAACACAACTCGTATCCAGAACAAGTAAAAAATATAAAAAACTTAAGACCTTATATCGATTTTCAGTTGAAATAAATGTTATTTAGAGAGGGAACAGCTTGAAAGTTTCAGTTCACTTATACGCACACCTCCTTGTAAAGGGTTCTCTGAGAGAGCATTGCATAGATGGTACTGACAAGCTTGTGGGCTGTTGCGAATATGGCTTTCTTCGGGGGCTGCCCCTCGCTGCGTTTTTTCTATTAGGGAGAGAAAGTAGCCCGTTCATTGCATAAGCACTATGAAAAAAGAGAACAAAAGGTATGAAAACAATCACAGGCATAGGCGGGGTTTTCCAACCCCGCCGGAGGGGCGGCTCCCGGCGGGACTGGAAAGTCCCGCCTATCGGTAGGGCGGATGTTATATAAAAGTATTCCGAGGAATATTCTATTTTTATCTAAAACGCCAGAAAACCCCGGGCTTTTAAGCCTGGGGATGAATGGCACCCGGAGCGAAGCGGAGGCTATCTGCCTTTTGTCTTGCGAAGCAAGACCGCGAAGCGCGACCGGAAACTCCGGGCTTTAGCCCGGAGAGGCTTCATTTTAAGAGACGTTTTGCACCCCTGAAAAAGCTCATGGAATTTCTGACTGTGCTCACCCTTCGGGCGAGCCTGGGGGTCACGGACCCCCGCGAAATTCCGCATCCGCAGCGTTGTGGGCCACTCGCGGTATTGATAGTGCCGGGGGACGCTGTCCCCCTTCGCGTCCCGCGCGCTTTGCGCCTGCGGCAAACCAGACTCGTGCAATATCCAGGCTAAAAAGCGTGGCCCAGGCTGAAATGAAATTCAGCCGGGCTTTCTTCGGGCTCCCTGTCTATTTTGAACCCGTAGTCGAGCCGTATTGGGCCTACCGGCGTGTTGTACTGTACTCCAAAGCCAGCTGTATACCTGAGTTCGCCGAGGTCAACGTCTCGGTTTCTGGGCCATACGTTGCCGGTATCCACGAAAGGCACGAACCTGAAATTCCTGAAAACGCGGGTCCTTAACTCAAGGTTTCCGAGCAGAAAAGCGTTTCCTCCAACAGGCGTCCTGTCCGGTGCCGGGCTTTTCGGGCCGAGGGTATCCTGGTCAAACCCCCTGACCGTGTTTCTTCCGCCCAGAAAAAACCTTTCCACCAGCGGCAGTTCCTCGGTATCCCGGAAACCCATTGCGCTCCCCCCCCGAAGCGAGAGCGCCGCCACAAGCCACCTGGCCAGCCTGTGGTACGTGCTGAAACGGGCGGTGGTCTTGACAAAGTCCGTCTCCGAAATAAACAGGTTGGAGGCGGTCTTCACCGTCACTCCGGCGAGAATGCCTTTTTGAGGGTCAAAGGGGTTATCCCTCGAGTCGTATATGATGCCGGGACTTATGCTGCTTATGGCCAGGGTTCCTGTGTCATCCGGCGAGAGCACAACGCCGGGCTTTACATCGGTCGTCTCAACCACGGAAAATTCATAGAACAGGCTTGCCTTGAAATTATTTCCGATGTTTTTCTCCACGCCCGTGCTCGCGGTGTTCTTCTTCACCCGGTAGCGTGTTTCCCCCGTGTCTATGTTCTTTTCCTTCCGGTCCTCCCTGAGCAGGAAAGTCCTGCTCTCGATTTTCCTGCCAAAAAGATACGGCTCCCGGAACGTCAGGACTTCCTTGTTCCCCAGGGAGCTGACCTCCGTCCGTAAAGATATCTGCCTGTTCATGCCGAACAGGTTCCGGTAACTGATATCGAAAAACCCCCTGAACTCTTCGTATTCACCGTATCCGAAGCCGAACTCCACTGTGCCGGGTTTGCCTTCCACTACTTCCAGCTCAAAGTCCACAGTGCTGTCCGCCTTTTCAAGCGTCCTGAGATCAATTGACGAAAACAGGCCGAGCCTTAAAAGCCTCTGCCTGGTCTCCGCAATCAGCGATGTGTTAAAAAGCATGCCTTCCCTGTAACGCAGCTCCCTCGTGATTACATCAACCCTGGTTTCCCTGTTGCCGGAGACCACCGTCTTCCCGAAAAACAGCCTTTCGCCCTCCTTCACGTTAAAAACCACCCTGGCTCCGCCCGGGGTGAAGTCCCTGGTTATTTCCACCTCGCACTCGGGATACCCCCTTGACCTGTATATTGCCAGTATCCTTCTCCTGGCCTCGGAGATGTCCGCCTCGTTATACGGCTCCCCTGCCTTTATATCAAGGGCCTCAAACACCTCCCGCTCGGACAGGCGCTCCACGCCCCTGACCTCCACTGCCGAGACCACAACCTTCTCCCCCGGCGACACCTCTATCGACACGCGCGCCCATGTCTTGTATATTTCGGCCCGCGGGGGTTTGACTTCCGCGTCAATATAGCCCAGGGCGGCATGGAACATCTTGATTTTTTCCGCGTCGGCCCTGAGAAGCTCGGGATTAAAGGCACCCCTTGTCCTGAGAGACATCACCCCCTTTATCCTGTCTTCGGGAATGCCGGCGCCGCTGATTTTTATCGACTCCACCAGCACCATGTCGCCTTCGAAAACATAAAAATTTAGAACGACCTCGTCGTCATCCCTGGTTACGACGGGCGCGACCTGCGCGTTGGCGAACCCCTTTTCGTGATAAAGGCCGAGCATCCTTTCGACAGCCTCGCTTATGAGGTCGTCACGAACCTCCCGGGCCTCGTAGAAGGGCATTACGCTTTTCAGGTCGCCTGTCCGTACGGATTCGTTGCCCGACACATTTATTGCAAGCTTCACGCCGGGTTCAACCTTGAGGCGAAGCTCTCCGCCCTTATACGAAAAAGGCCCAACCACCGGGTTCAGGCGCCCGCTGTCAATGTACTTTTTTTCTATTCTCTCAAGGTCCTCCATGAGCCGTATCTGGTCAAATCTGTCACCGGGCTTGAGCTTCATCATGCGCGTTATCTCTAATTGCGGCCCTCCCAGAATAACGATTTTCTCCACATTAAGCGGTGGCCCTTCCGACACATTCACAACCACGTCCACTCTGTACGGGGTATCTTTGGGCCGGATGTCGATATCTATCATGGCGGAGGGGAACCCCTTCCGCCTGACCGCCTCAAGCAGTTCGCCTTTTCTTTTCTCAAGAAGCTCATACACCATAACCTCGCCTTCCTTGAAAGCAAGGTTGCTCCTTATAAAATTGCTCCTCAGGCGCTCGTTGCCTCTCACCACCACCTTATGAACCATGTCCCTTTCCCTGACGGCCACCCGCACAAGCCCCTCTGCCTCGTCGTCGGCCTCGACGGTTATGGTCTCGAATATCCCCTTTAGAAACGCCCTCTTAATCCCCTTTCTTACCGATAAGCGGTCCGTGGTCTTGCCCGGCAGCAGGTCAAGGAGGTAAAGGAGCTCTTCTTTTTTGATGGAATGAAGTCCGCTGACGGCAACGTCTTTTACGAATATCTCCGAGGCAGGGGCTTCAGGCGGCAAGGCAGCGAACAAAAAAAAGAAAAACAGAAAGAAAAACCGGCCTGCCAATGCGGCTGAAAACCCTATGATTGCCTTTTTTTGCATATCGTATTTCCCGCCGGCCGGCGCAGCCCGTTATCTGAACCTGAACCTGAATTTTATGTCGCCTCCTATGCTTCCCCTGGCGTCCTGTCCGCCCAGGAGCGAGACGTTGTCGCCGAGGAAGTACTCAAGCTTCAGTTCCTCCTCTGTCTCGGCTCCCACGGCAGAGGAAAAAGTGACGAACAGGCGTTCCCCCATCAGCCTTTTCGAGACGGTTATCTTCGGCGTTATGGACTGCGAGGCGCCCGAAACATAGGGGTCTATCTGGACCCTGTCGAGCCCGGTCAGGTCGGTAAGCCTCTCTTCTATAACGTCCTGGAACTTGCCGGTGAGGAAAAACGCCGCTTCGGCGGCGCCTATGTCGCTTTCCATGCCTTCAAACACTTTTCGCTCCCCAAGGGTAAGGAGCGCCAGTATCTCCTCTTCCTCCGAAAGCGGGGGGTCGGACGCAAGGGTCAGGTCGAACTGTCCAGCCCTGCCGTCAAGGGTAAGCCAGATACGGTATTCCCTGATCGTCGTCTCGGCCTGGACCCGTATGACCGGACTGTTGCTTTCGGGGTCCACGAAATCCGCGGTCGCGCTTAATATATCGAGTTCGCTGCTGCGGAAATACACTTTCCCCTCGTTCGCCTCCACCCTCCCCAGAAGGCGCGGGGAGCCGATTGTCCCCCCAATAATCATATCGGCCTTGAGGGGCGCCCTCGCAAGGTTATTGTCGATGAATATGCGTTCCTTTCCGTACACCCTGACGTTCAGCCCCACCCTGTCGAACCAGCCCCTTTCGACCCTGGGCGCCTTTTTCTCCCTGAAAAGAACCCGGCTCTTCCATTCTATGCGCTTGCCGTACCTCGCCCTGTTTATCTGAAGGTCTCCGGCGATAACCTGCGAACCGGCAGCGCCCCTCAGTACCAGTTCGCCCCCCACGTTCATGTCAACGCCCTTGGAAATGGACAGAGACACGTTATCCACCAGGGTGTTTACCAGGAATTTCTCGACCTCGATCCCCTTAAGCTGAACGACGCCCTCGGCTTCAACGTTGCCGCCCCCTGTTCTTGCACTGAACTCCCTGATGACCACCCTGTCGTCATCAACGTATATGAAAGCCTCTACCGCGCTCAGGCGCTGTAAAAAACCCCTGAAGCCCACCGTACCGCCATGGACGCTCACCCCGCCGTTTATGGACGGGCTGTCCCAGTCCCCTCTCGCCGTGAATATAAAATCGGCATTGCCCCTTACGGTCTCAATTCTCTCGGTGAACCCGCCGAGAGGCGCAAGAGACGAACTGCCTTCAACGGTTATATCGTAAAACGAGTCCAGCACAATGCTTCCGCCGAGCTTGATAAAAGCGTTTCCGCTTCTCAGCTCGACCTCGGAGAGTGAAAAAGTTCTGTTTTGGACGGAAAACGCGATGTCCGACCGGTTCATGAACCCCTGCCCGAACAGGTTAAGGTTCAGCCTCTTAATTAACGCGGAAGCGTTAATGTTATCCTTGTCGCCGTGCATGGAAACGGAGCCGCTCATGCTGAGCAGAAGGTCTTCCGGCAATTTCTTGAGAATCGCGCCTAAGAGAAAATCATATCTGCCCCGGTCCATGTTCAACTCTGCGCTCCAGGGCATGTCCCCTTCGAGTGCTGCTTTCCCGCTGAGAGAAACGTTCCCGTTGACAAGCCTGGCTTCAAAAAGGACTTCCCTGCCCTTAAGGGACGCTTGAACCCATCCTCCGCCCATGTGCTTTCCCCTTAACGTCCCGTCGGAGAGCAAAAAATCGGCCTTTACGTCCGGCTCCCGGAAGGTACCGGAACCTCTGGCGTCAAGTTTCACCTCATAGTCGATAGGCAATTTTTCGGGGAAAAGGTCGCTGAGCCGGAACCCTTCCGATGAAACCTCGAAATCGAACCTCCCGTCGCCGGCAACCATGCCGTCAAGGCGCGCCGTCGAACCGAAAGCCACGATGGAGGCGTCCTTCAGCTTGAGTTCCTTGTCGTGATAGGAAAAACCGAAAGAGGCCGAGGACACGGGCCTGCCATAGATGCCGGCGTTCAGAGCCCTGGCGCTTCCCGCTATCTCCGGAAGGGGGCCGCTGCCGGTTATCCCCATATCGGCAGCGAAATTTCCCTCCACCGGGACATCCAATCCGCGGGCATCCGCCAGCTCACGGAGGTCTCCGTTTTCCACCACGAGGGCGATGTCGTAAACCGGATTCCGCACGTCAAACAGTCCTTTCGCCTCGGGAAAACGCACCGTCCCCCTGGCCGAGTGCCTTTTATCCCCCGACTCGGCACGCAGTTCCTTGATACGCAACAGCTCTTTCCGGTAAGAGACCTCCCCCCCTACGGCGCCGAAAAAGTAATCATTAAGAGACACCCGGCTGAAGAGGACGTTTCCGCTTATCTCCGGCTCATCGGTCGTGCCCGTCAGGGTCCACTCGCATTCGCCTGCGCCTTTCAGCCCCTTTGCATACGGCATCGCCAGGTCATTAATATCATCGGTACGGAGCAGGCCTTTCATGTCCAGCACCTTTTTGGAAAGGTCGAGTTTTCCGCTGAACGCTACATGGGACGAACCCGTCGCTGCTTTGAACCCGGAAAGGGACAGGATATTGCCTTTTATTTTATAGCTGCCGCTTAGGGCCCTGACCCTTCCAATGACGTTTTCGCCGGCCTTTAGTGCGCGATAAACAGCCCGCCCCTCGGGGGCGAAATCCATGCCGGATGTGTGGAATTCTCCATCCACCTTGCCGCCCGGGAAATCAAACGCGGATATGCCGATTAGGCCGAACACCGGGGCGCTATCGGCGTTTTCAAACACAACGTCGACTGCATAAGGTTTTGCCTTCGGCAGTGTCAGCGAAACCTCCACATCGGCCCTTCCGCCGTAGAGCTTCGCATCCTTCCCCGTAATGTTCAGCTTCTTGTCTTTGTAGGTTACACGGCTCCGGGCTTTTTCGACCTCAATGCCGTAGAACTCGGCGTTGGTTATACGGGCGGTGGCGGAGCCGTCAAGTTCCGGAACATTGCCGATTACCTTGCCCTCGAAATTTACAAACCCCCTTAGCGCTCCCTTCTTATCGACGCGCAGAAATTCGAGCAGTGTCTCAAGAGGGAACTCCCCCCCTACCTTGAGGTCTGCAAACAGCTTTTCGCCCCATCCCATGAGCTTGAGCTTTCCCTGTGCGTAAAGGGCGCCTTTGCCGCTCTTTTTAAGGCCGAACATCTTTTTTATCGTGCCGACCAGAAGTTTCGCCTCAATGGCGAGGTCCGCCTCCCCCCTGGAAAAAACCCCTTTTCCTTTGAGTTCGGACCCGGAAGAAGTGAATTTTATGTCTTCTATCTCCACAGTATCCCCAGAAACGACAACCGCCCCCCTTGCCGCGGCCTCTACGGCCGGCATGCCGGGAGCGGTGTAGACAAACTCCTTAAGCGAAAACCTTGCCTCGGCCTTTTCCCTGAACACGATTTCAACATCGGCCCCCTCAGCCGCAAGCGCATACCCCACCCCCTCGTCCCGGTACAAGAACCCGCCGTCCTTGATTGCAGCGGTCTTTACCCTGAAACGTAACGCCCCCTCCTCTTTGCGTTCGTATTTCCTGATTTTTTCGAGCACCTCGTCGAGGCGTGACCTGTTTGCCCGCATGCGGGGCCTGACGAGCAACACCCTTGAATCGACCTGTTTTCTTATAATTTCGGAAAACCCGAAGTATACCTTGACCCTTTCCGCTTCAAAAAATCCGTGGCCGCCTTTATCGAATACACTGACGTCCCGCGCCTCAACGTAAAAAGGGAAAATGTTAATCAACATCTTACCGGCGGTTACGTTATACCCGATAGCGGCCCGGATTTCGGGCAGCACGGCCTTTTTAAGCATGTTCGAGACATAAGGCCCCCGGAAAAACAGAACCACCAGGGCCAGCAGGACAAGAACAATGAGGAGGGCCGTTTTCTTGCAGTGCTTTCTGATTTTTGAAATCTCCATATGTAAACGCCTTATTTTATTAACATAATTTAAATAACAGCTTTCTTTAGTATAAAATATCGCCTCGCCAATTGTCCGGTTCCGCGCTTTTTCCTCAAAGGAATGCGTCTCTTTCAAGGGCGCATAAAATTGGCGGGAATGCGGTTATTCGTACCTTAAAGCGGTTATGGGGTCGTACCGTGCCGCCTTTCTTGCGGGGTAGACGCCGAAGAAAACGCCCACGGCCACCGAGAAGGTAAAGGCCAGTCCCACCGACCATAATCTCAGAGAGGTCGGCAGAAAAGATATAACATGGGGGATGGCTATCGAGACACCCCCGCCGAAAATTATCCCTACCGTCCCGCCGGTCACGCTAAGGGCCACCGCCTCGGTAAGGAACTGAAACAGGATGTCCGCATTTTTCGCTCCAAGGGCCTTCCTTATTCCTATCTCCCGCGTCCTTTCCCTGACCGAGACGAGCATGATGTTCATAATCCCGATTCCCCCCACAACCAGCGATATGGCCGCGATGCCGGAAAGCACCGCCGTCATGATGGAGAGTATCTTGTTCATCACGTTGAGCATTTCGTCCTGGCTTAATATCGTGAAGTCCTCCCTGCCCGCGTGTCTTCTGGTAAGTATGTCCTTTATCTCTATTTTCGCCCGTTCGACGAACTCGGGCTCCCTCACTTTCACGGTAATGTTCAAAAGGCTGTCCGTGTCGAAAAGGTCCCGCGCGGCGGTCACGGGGATGAAGACCACGTCGTCCATGTCGTTGCCAAGGGCCACGCCCTTGGGCTCCATCACCCCAACCACCCTGTACTTGGAATCCCCGATGGTAACCCGCGCGCCAAGGGGGTTGGCGTCGCCGAGAATCTCTCTCTTTACCGTGCGGCCGAGCACGCAGACCCTTCTTCCGGCCTCCACTTCGGAGTCGTTAAGCGCCCTGCCCGTCTCTATCCCCAGGTTCCTGATGTCGAAGTACGGCCCGGTCACGCCGACGATATATGTATCCCTGCTGTTGCCGCCATGCTTTATCCATGACGTGCCGAGAATCACCGGCACCGCGTGGGAAATGCTGCCCGAGCGTTTCTCCATGATAACGGCGTCGTCATAGATGAGCTTTCTGACGGCGGACGTGCCCATGTGCATGCCGCCTTCCCTCGATGTCTTGCCCGGGACCACGACCAGGATGTTAGTGCCCAGGTCGCCGAGTTCCTTTTTGATGTAAAGCCTTGCGCCCTCCCCGATGGAAACCAGCAGTATGACCGCCGCAACGCCGATAATGACGCCGAGCATGGTCAGGACAGACCTCAGCTTGTTTGCGACAAGCGAGTCCCTGGCCATCTTCAAGGTCTCAAAAACATCCATCCCGGCAGAGTCCGTCTCTTATGGATATTGTACGCTGCGCCCTCTCCGCTATATTACTTTCGTGCGTGACAGTGATTACCGTCGTCCCTTCCCCGTGGAGAGTTTCCAGGGTGCGCAGTATCTCGGCCCCGGAGTGGGTGTCGAGGTTGCCCGTGGGCTCGTCGGCAAGGATTATGGCGGGGTTGTTTATCAGCGCCCTGGCGATGGCCACACGCTGCTGCTCCCCGCCGGAAAGTTCGCTGGGGGCGTGTTCGGCCCTCTCCCCAAGCCCCACTTTCCCGAGGAGTTTCAGGGCCTTTTCTCTTCTTTCGTAAGACGGCGCCCCGCTGTATACGAGGGGCAGTTCCACGTTCTTCCATGCCGGCAGCCTGGGAAGGAGGTTGAAGCTCTGGAAGACAAACCCTATCTTGCGGTTCCTTATGTCCGCAAGCTCGTTGTCCGACTTGCGGCCCACGTCAACCCCGTCGAGCAGGTACACCCCCGATGTCGGCCTGTCGAGACATCCAATGAGGTTAAGGAGCGTGGACTTCCCGGAACCCGAAGGCCCCATTATGGCCACGAACTCGCCCTGCTCCACCACAAGGCTTATTCCCATCAAAACGTCTATATTTCTGCCCTGGAGGATGTAAGTCTTCGTTACGTCCCTGAGCTCTATCATTGAAACTGTTTCTGGACCTTGACCCTTGCCCCGTCTTCAAGGCCCTTGACGTCGGGGGTGATAATAACGTCCTCTCCCTCCTCAATGCCGGAAACCACCTGCGTAAAAGTCCAATCCGATAGGCCCATATTTATCTCCCTCAGTTCGGCGCGCGAACCCTTCCTTACATAAACATATTTTCTGCCCTCTCTGTCAACCACGGACTGAGAAGGTATTACGAGGGCGGCCTTCACGCTCTGGACGACTATCTCCACGTCCGCGGACATCCCGGGCTTTACAACGATGCCTTTATCGGAGAGCCTCGTCCTCACCTTAAAGGTCCGCGCCTCGAGCCTCCCGCCCAGGACCACGGGCGATATTTTATAGACCTTGCCCTCGAAGACCTCTCCAGGGTAGGCGTCCATGGTTATCTGGACCGCCTGGCCGACTTTTACCTTGTCCACGTCGGCCTCGTCCACGAATGCCTCGATGTAGAGTGAATCGGTCGTTATGAGGACAGCGACAAGAGTCCCCTTGTTCACCGTCTCGCCGTGCGTCACCGGCCTTGACGAAATGATGCCCCGCGAGGGCGCGTTTATAAAAGAATACCCGTAGTTGAGCCTGGCGAGCTTCAGGTTGTTCCGCGCCTCGCTTACCGCCGCAGCCTGGGCCTTTATCTCCCGCTGCTTGGCCTCAAGCGTCTCCCTGCGCGAGAGGGCGGCCTCGTGGTCCGCTTTCGCCACCCGGTACTCGCTCTCAACGGCGCTCAATTCCATCCGGGAGATGAAGCCCTTCTCGTGGAGTTGGCTCAAATTGCCATACCGTTCCTCAACTTCGTTCAGCCTTGCCAGGGCACTCTGTATGCCGGATTCCACCTCCACGGCGAGGGCCTTGTATGCCGCTTCCACCTGGGCTGAAAACGCTCTGGCCTTCTCAAGGGAGGCCCTGGCAAGGCTGAGGTTGATTTCCGCCTCCACGGGGTCTATCTCGGCCACCTTCCGCCCCGCTTCCACCGAATCCCCCTCCTCCAGATAGAGGCCGGTCAGCTTCCCGGGCCTCTGGGCGGTTATCTTGATTTCCATGTCGGACCTTATGGTGCCTATGGAGGTGGCGGTAACGGTAAGGGCAAGGTCCCGTACGACGGCCGGCTCGGCCTTGACATCGACGGAGACCGCTGATTTCTTATAGATAAAGAACGCAAGCGCACAAATGGCGGCAAAAAGGAGCCAGAAAGTGGTCTTTTTGTAAAAATTCATCCTGCTATCCCGGATATTGCACGAGTCCGGTTTGCCGCAGCCGCAAAGCGCGCGGGACGCGAAAGGGGACAGCGTCCCCTGACACTATCAATACCGCGAGTGTCACGCAACGCGGCGGATGCGGCAATTCGCGGGGATCCGTGACCCCCAGGCTCGCCCGAAGGGTGAGCACAGCCGGAAATTCCATAAGCTTTTTCCAGGGCACAAAACGTCCCTTAAAATAGAATAGAATATTCTTCGGAATACTTTTATATAACATCCCCCCTCCCGATAGGCGGGACTTTCCAGTCCCGCCGGGAGCCGG